>CAXSGT010000247.1:0-4331 GCA_964236835.1 uncultured Polaromonas sp. | reverse complement strand
GCGAAACATTCTTCAACTGCGGCACAGCCTTGCCGCACGCGGCTTGCAGGCAATGGGCTTGCCATCACCTATCGTGCCTGTGCTGATAGGCCGTGAAGACCAGGCGCGTGTCATTGCCAGTTTGCTGCCTGAAAAAGGCGTCATCACCAACCTGGCCGAATTTCCGGCTGTGCCGCAAGATCAGTCCCGGTTGCGCATGCAGGTGATGGCACTGCACACAGCGACCGAGACAGGCAAAGCGGCGGCAGGCGTTGCCAGCGCTGTTGAACAAGCCAAAAGCATTTGCCCATGATGCAGACCGAGCCTGAAACCGTGTTTGATCGGGCCTTGCTGCGCACGCGTGATTTGTACTTCTGGAATTCAAAGGCAGAAATAGACATTTGGCCGGCCAAAAAGATTTTAGGTTTGGCATCTGCTTGCGCGACAAGATTTAACGAAGCTGGCGTTCGCGCAGGTAACAGAGTAGCAATCTGTTTGCCTACTTCACCTGAATTGATCGCGTGTCTGATTGCGTCTTGGGGGTGCGGCGCTACTTTCATCCTGCTTCCTTATATAGCGCAGGGAAATACCGATAGGTCCAAGTCGAGCAAACTTGGCAAAATTTTGCATTTGATTAAGCCCGATTTGCTGGTGCACGACGAGCACATGCCTTACAGCTCTGACGCGCTATCACTGCAACGACTGACAAAGCACGAAATCGAAGAAGACATTGCATCTCTTGTGTCGAATGCAGCGACTAACGTGGCGTTTCCCGCAAAACCCGAGCTACAAGATTCAGCCCTGATTCAATTGACATCGGGTAGTACTGGAGTCCCCAAGGGCGTTGTGATCACACATCGCCAGCTCGCGATCAACTGCGCTGGTATTGTTGATCGCGCTCTAATGAATGAAGGCGATCACTCGGTATCTTGGTTACCGTTTAACCACGATATGGGCTTGACAGCAATTACCTTGCCGATTTGCGCAAACGCTGCCGTGACACTGATAGCGCCAGAGCGTTTTGCACGCACGCCGATGACCTGGCTTGAAGCGATGTCTACCCAGCGCGGTACCATGACGCCCAGCCCCGCCTTTGCGTACACACTGTTGAGCAGATATGCCGCGCGCTTTAAGCCGGGTGAACTTGACCTGTCGTGCTGGCGCTATGGATGGGTGGGCGCCGAGCCGGTATTTGACAAGCATTTACGGGCCTTTACCGAAGCCATGCGGCCCTTCGGCCTGCGTGAGACCGTACTTAAGCCCGCCTTTGGCATGGCCGAGGCGGTGGTGGCCGTGACCTGCAATTCGCCCGACCGGCCTTACCTTGCCGTGCATATCGATGCGGCGCTGTTCATGACCACGGGAAAGGTCAAGGTCTTGCCACCTGTAACAGATTCAACGCAGCGCCTGCTTTCGTTTGTGTCCAACGGCCCAGCGCTTGACAACATGGCTGTCAAGATCGTCAACGAGCTCGGGGTTGACCTCGGCGAAGCGGTGCAAGGGCACGTTTGGATTTCTGGTGCCAGTGTCGCAACGGCTTATCTCGACGGCGTGGACAGCGGGAGTTTTTACGACGGCGGCTGGTTTGACACCGGCGACCTGGGGTTTCTGGTTGATGGCGAGTTGTATATCTCGGGGCGAGTCAAAGACCTCATCATTCGCGGCGGCGTCAACGCCAGCCCGCAGCATGTCGAATGGGCCATCGAGCAGTTTCTTGAACTGCGGCCTGGTCAGGTGGCAGCGTTTTCCGTCATAGACACAGCAGGAGCCAAAGAAGAGGTGATTGCCATTGTTGGCAAGCGCGTGGCAGGTAATGCGGCGGAGGCCATGATGGCGCAGGTCGCCAAAGTCGCTGCCGAGCAGGCAGGCGTGCAAATCGACCGAGTGGTGTTTACCGCCAGTGGCAAGCTGCCCAAAACCACCAGCGGCAAGGTGCAGCGGGCTGTCGCCCGCCAGATGTATTTGAACCGTGATTTTGATGAAACCGAACTGGAAGCCTGATGACCGCTGCCAACATTGCCACGACTGCTTTCGAACAACTGGCCGAACTTCTGCGCAGCAATGCCCGCGCCGGCATTTTGCCGGCCCACATCGCCGAGATGCCATTGACCCCTGAGACCAGGCTGGGCGACTTGGGCATCGACTCGCTGGGCAAGATGGGTTTGTTATCAGCGGTCATGGACCTGACGGACAAATACATCGCCGACGACTCGTTCAATGACGAGAACACGCTGTCTGAAATTGTGGACATAGTTTTTTAAGTTGGCGTGTATGGCCGAGCCTGTCAATCTGTTGGCAGCGGTAGCACCGCTCAATGCCGCGCCGCTCACCCGCAAGGAATTGCGCAGCGCCTTACTGGCATTTGGCGAAAAGCGCACCGCGACTGCGCTGCGGCTGATCGCGGTTGATTACGCCTTGTTTTTTGCCGCGCTGATTGCGATTGTGGCTACCAGTCATTGGGCAGTTAAGCTAGCCGCGTCGTTGCTGATTTGGGTGCAAATTGCGAGGCTTTTCATCATCGGGCATGACGCCTGTCACCAGAGCCTGACGGCTCATCGCAGGCTTAACAAGTGGCTGGGCCGCCTGGTGTTTATGCCATCACTGACGCCTTTCAAGCTGTGGGAACTGGGCCACAACATGGCACACCACGGCTTTACCAACCTGCGCGGCAAAGACTATGTATGGGCACCGTTTTCACCCGAAGAGTTTTCGCAGTTGCCGCATGCGCGCCAGTGGCTGGAGCGCTATTACCGTAGCGGAGCCGGCCACTGGCTGTATTACCTGATCGAGTTGTGGTGGAAGAAGCTTTACTTCCCGTTGCGCAGCGAAGTGGGCGCAAAGCGCAGTCTTGTGCTACCCGACTGCTTGTTGGTGACTGCTTTTGGCGCCGTCTGGATAGCCGGTCTATTGGCCGCGGCATACGCGACGCAACAAAACGCGTTGTTGCTGGTTGGCCTGGGCTTTTTGCTGCCGTTTTTGATGTGGAATGGTTTGATGGGATTTGTTATCTATGTGCACCACACCGATCCCGAAGTCCGCTGGTATCAGGATGGAACCGCATGGGCCAAAGCCCAGCCGCATTTGACGGGGACCATTCATATTCAATTTCCGCGCTGGTTGGGCGCCGCGCTGTACAACATCATGGAGCACCCGGCGCATCACCTCGATATGACGATCCCGCTTTACCAATTAAAGGCAGCGCAAGGCCAGCTGGACGCACTGGTGCCGGATCAAATTTTGAAGCGAGATTTTTCGTGGCGCTCGTACCGTCAATGCGTACGGGTTTGCAAGCTTTACGACTATGAGCGGGGGCGTTGGATGCCGTTCGACGGGAGTGTTTGAATTGCCACCAGGGCAAGCGGATCAAGCGAAACCAGCTGCTATTTTTACAGCAAAAGATTTAATACCGAAATTTCCAGCGAACTGTGGAGTTCAGTCTGGCGTATTCATGAAAAAGGCTGTGATTGGGTCCGGCTAAATTGAAGATGTATTCAATAAAGTTGCGACTGTCTTTCAATCAGCTTCAAGATAGTCGATAGTGAAGCCGTTGGGACTCGAACAAAAGCGACTTCAAAGCTATGTCTTGGCCTTTACGGTCGCCAGGTTTACCAACTGATGACAATTGTCAAAGATTTGTTTGTTTTAATAATCCACCAAGGAGACCTGTATGTTCAAAAAAACCGCCATGACTTTTATCCTGCTGTGTTCGGCCCTGCTTGCCCAGGCGCAGCCCACGGCTTCATTCGTCAAGCTTGTCGTGCCTTTTCCACCTGGAGATGCCTTGGAAACAGCTGCGCGTACGCTGGCCGATCTGGCCAGCAGCGAGCTAGGGCGCACGATCATTATTGAAAACAAGCCCGGCGCGGCCGGCTACATTGCGGCTGAGGCGGTGGCCCGCAGCACCGATGGCAACACGTTTTTGCTCGGCACGACGGCGATGATGGGCGTGACCCCGTACCTCAGAAAGGCGCCTTACGCGCCAGCGGATTTCGAGCCCGTCGGCCGGGTGGCTTCGATTACCGGCGTATTCACCATCTCGAACAAGATTCCCGCGACCACGTTGAGCGAATTCACCGCGCTGGCCAAGAAGAACCCCGGCAAATACTCTTACGCCAGCCCTGGCGAAGGCACCATGATCCATCTGAGCATGGAAATGCTGCAGAAGGCGGCGGGATTCAGCCTGCTGCAGGTGCCCTACAAGGGCATGGGCCCGGCGCTGCAGGACTTCGTCGGCGGCCAGATCGATGTCTACAGCGAGCCCGCCGTGATTGCCCAGGTCAAGGCTGGAAATGCGCGGGCGCTGGCCATCATGGGCGACGCACGGCTGCCAGACCTGCCCAATGTGCCCACCC
>CAXSGT010000246.1:0-4366 GCA_964236835.1 uncultured Polaromonas sp. | reverse complement strand
CAACAGCCGGCCGACAGTGTCGTAGCCGCCGCCGGGGGCGGTTGCCACGATCACCTTGATCGGTTTGGTCGGGTAGCTTTGCGCCATGACGGCAACGCAGGCGAATGCGGCGCCGAACACCGTGGCCCGCGCCAGAGTTGAAGCTAAAGTAGGCATGAAGTCTCCTCTGAGTGGTTGTCACGAAGTTTGGCAGCCTGTTGCCAGCGTGGTCAAGCTGTAGGCTCAGGCTTCAATCGGCTTCGATATGCGCGTCGCGCACCACCTTCGCCCAGCGCGCCATGTCGCTTTTCACCAGCGCGGCCATTTGCGCGGGCGTGTTGGTGCGAACCGACAGGCCCTGCTTGGCCAGCGCGGACTTGACGTCGTCCAAGTTCATCACCTCGATGAAGTCCTTGTTCAGGCGCGCGACCAGCTCGGGCGGTGTGTGCGCCGGCGCCAGCACGGCATACCAGGCATCGACGCTGTCCATGTAGGAAATGCCCTGCTCGCGAAAGGTCGGCACGTTGGGCGCCAGCGGATTGCGCGCCTGGCCGGTTACCGCCAGCATGCGGACCTTGCCGGACTCGACCGGCGGGCGCATCGAATGCACGGTGGCGAACATCATCTGCACCTGGCCGCCCATCAGATCGGTCAGCGCGCCCTGAATGCCCTTGTACGGCACATGCACCACGTTGACGCCGGCGCCGGTCTTGAACAGCTCCATCGCCAGATGCTGCGGCGTGCCGCTGCCCGGCGTCGCGTAATTGAGCTTGCCTTCGTTTTTCTTCGCGTAGGCGATCAGCGACGCCATGTCTTTCACCGGCACATTCGCATTGACGGCGAAGGTGTAGCCGGCCTCAGCGAGTTTCGCCACCGGCGTGAAGTCGGCCAGCGCATCGAAGGGCATGCTTTTATAAATCGCCGGCGTCATGGTGAACGAATTGATCGCCATCAACAGCGTGTGCCCGTCGGGCGCGGCGGACGCGACCTGCTTGGCGCCCAGGTTGCCGCTGGCGCCGGGCTTGTTGTCGACCACCACCGGCTGGCCCCAGCGTGCGGCCAGCTTGGGCGCCAGGATGCGGGCGATGATGTCGCTGCCGCTGCTGGGCGTGAACGGCACCACCAGCGTGACGCTTTTCGACGGAAACGTGCTGCTGGCGGTCTGCGCGCCGGCCGCGCCCGCCGCAGCCAAGGCAGCGAATAAAAGCAAGTTCGGAAATTTCATTTGAGGTGTCTCCTGCGGGATGGATTAAAAATTCGTAAAAGGGCCGACGCTGCGCAAATTAAAGCGTCGCCGCCATGGCTTTCGCCGACGCCTGTTCGGCCGCGATCAGGCCGTCGAGAATGCGCTGGCAGCGCACCGGCCCGGCATCGACCTCCAGCAGGATCGGCTTGACGCCCGGATGCCTGCGGATGTTGTCCTGCTGCGCCTTGAGCATCGGGTCGTCCTGCTCCTGGAAAGCGTAGCGGCGCAGCTCGGCGATGCGCAGCTTGAACGCCTCGTCGCCCTCGCCCGGGGCCGCGCCGATCGGCCCCTGGCGCGCCGCCGCCGTGTGGTAGAGCGTTGTCGTTGCGGTCTGCGGCGTGAGGATATGGCAGCCGAGCTGGCCGGAAAAGGCCGTGCGGTCGGCGCCGGGTGCGTAGGTGCCGACATCATTGAGCACCGCGCCCGGTGGGCTCCACCTGATTTTTGCCCACATGTTGACCGGCGCGCCGTCGCGCTTGAACAGCAGGTCGCGCAGCAGCGGCGGCGCGACGTTGTTCATGTCGCGCTGCACCGTGACCGACTGGCCTTCCTGCGTCACCTGAACCTCGGCCCAGATGGTGTCGGCATTGCCCAGCACGCCGTCGTGCAGGAAGGAGGCGTGGCTCAGGTCCATCAGGTTGTCGACGATGTAGCGGTAGTTCGTCTCCATCGTGATGGTGTCGCGGCGGCCGACGTCGTAGCCGGAACCGGCGTCGAGGTAGCCGAAGTCCGGGATCAGGCTCTCGTCGGGCGCCGCAGCGCCCATCCAGATCCAGACCAGCGTGTGCTTTTCCCGCAGCGGATACGTTCTGACGCGGCAGCCTTTCGGAATTCGGCCGCTGCCGTGCGGGTTTTTCACGCACTCGCCGCCGGCGTCGAATTCGAGCCCGTGGTAGCCGCACTGGATGCGGCCGTCCGGCAGCAGCCTGCCCAGGCGAAGCGGCGCCAGCCGGTGCGGGCACATGTCGTCCATCGCCACCGCCTGGCCGGTCGAGTCCCTGAAAAAGATAAGCGGCTCGTCGAGCAGCGTCCGGGCCGCGATTTCGCCGGGCTTGAGCGCCTCGGACCACATGGCGGCATACCAGCAATTTTTCAGGTAAATGATTGGCTCAGCGGCCGGTGGCTGGCCATTGCCGATCGGACTCATGGGCTCGACTCCTGGTTTTTCGTTTGCGTAGGATTCTTTGGGAGCCGATCTTAGGGACGCGCGCTGGCATCGGGAAGATGCCAATTCAGCCAGGCTGATAGCGAAACCGATTCACTGCGCTTAATTTAAATGCCGATGCGGCCAACACCTAAGCTATTAAATCCATAGCTAATAACGCTTGCTAGCTATACGTAAAGTGCCTAAAACACTGGTATTTTCCATCGACGGCCGCCGCAGCCGCTCAGTACATCGGCGCTTCGCCTTCGGGCCGGGTCTTGAAGCGCTTGTGAACCCAGTAATACTGCTCGGGCATGGTGGCGATGTAGT
Source organism: uncultured Polaromonas sp. (assembly GCA_964236835.1). Taxonomy (GTDB): domain Bacteria; phylum Pseudomonadota; class Gammaproteobacteria; order Burkholderiales; family Burkholderiaceae_C; genus Polaromonas. Next base: position 1,667 of record CAXSGT010000246.1, on the reverse strand, counting down.
CCTGCAGCCGGGCATTCATAAGCGCCGTGTCGCGCACGGCATCGTCGCCGGGAAAATCCTTCCAGGCCGGCAGCACCCGCACTTCGTAGCCCCAGTCGGTGAGGCGCGGCAGCACCGGCACCACCTTGGCCCGGCCCAGGCGCGCAAAGCGCGACAGCGACGGAACGGTTGCCGCCGGCACGCCGTAAAACGGCACGAACACCGATTCGCCGGGGCCGAAATCCATGTCGGGCAGCAGGTACAAAGGCAGGCCCTGGCGCAGCGCCGCGACGACCGGCTTGACGCCGTCGATGCGGCCGAACAGGCCCAAGGGGCCGAAGCGCCGGCGGCCCTGCAGAATCCACTCGTCGACGCGCTTGTTCGACTGGTCGGTGTAGATCGTGATCGAAGGCCGCATCACCGCCAGCGCCACGCCCGGCACGACCGAGTCCAGGCCGACGAAATGCGGCAGAAACACCACCGTCGGCGCCGTTCCCGCCAGCTCATCGACCGCGCCAGTGAGCCGCACGCGCCGCCGCACCCAGGCCTTGGGCGCGTGCCAAAGCCAGGCCCGGTCGAGCCAGGCCTGCGAGAAGTGAATGAAGGTCTGCCTGGCGAGGCGCTGCCGTTCAGCCACCGAAAGCGCTGGAAAGCACACCGCCAAGTTGGTCAGCGCGACACGCCGGCGCGTCCCGACCAGGCAGTACAGCGCCCAGCCTAGTCCGACGCCCAGGGCGCGTATCCAGGCCAGCGGCAGGAAGGCGAGCAGCCGCATGAGGGCGATGCCGGCTTCGGTCAGGACGCGCGCCGGCCAGTCGCGCAACGCTTTCACGCTGCTTCCCGGCGTGGCGACTTGTAGCGCGCATAGCCCCACAGATACTGTCCCGGCTGGCTGAGGACGATCGCTTCGATTGCCTGGTTCATCCGGGTCGCGGCCTGCAGCAGGTCGGGCTTTCCAGGAGTTTCCATAGCAGCGACGGCAGGCCATATCTTCAGAAAATAGCCTTTCCCGCGCGCAAGGCGCTCGCAGCTCACCGGCAGCATGGCGGCGCCGGTTTGCAGCGCCAGCCGGGCCGCCAGCGTCATGGTATAGGCGGGCCGGCCGAAAAACGGCGCCCAGACGCCCAGGCCCTCGGGCGGCACCTGATCGGTCAGCATTGCCACGGCATGATTGGCTTTGAGGGTTTTGCGCATCAGGCGGATGCCGGCCAGGCTCGCGGGCAGCACGGTCAGGTTCGGGCGGTCGCGCGCCTGGCTTTCGAGCCGGGCGAGCCAGCCGATTCGCGCTGGGCGGTAGATGGCGGCGACCGGCCCGTACAGCTCGGCCAGCGCCTGCGGGCCCAGCTCGAAGCTGCCGCAGTGCGGGCCGAAGAAAATCACGCCCCTGCCCTGCGCGAACGCCTGGCTGACATGGCTTTGGCCCGCGACCTGAACGCCGTCCAGGCAAGACTGCGAACGCGGCCGCATCCACAGCCGGGGCAGTTCGGCGACAAAGCGGCCCGCCTCGGCAATCGCCGGCCGGGCCGCCTCGAACGGCAGTCCGGCCTGCGCCACTTGGGAGCGGAAATTCGCCCGGTAGCGCGGGCTGAGCGCCCAGACCGCCCAGCCCATCATCCCCCCCAGCGCTTGCAGAACGGTTACCGGCCAGTGGGAGAAAAAACGAAACAGCCAGAGCATCGAGCGGATAG
>CAXSGT010000245.1:0-4367 GCA_964236835.1 uncultured Polaromonas sp. | reverse complement strand
AGCGCACGTCGGGCTTGTCGATGCCCATGCCGAAGGCGATCGTCGCGACCATGACCCGGCCGTCGTCGCGCAGAAAACGGTCTTGCCGCTCCTGCCGCACCTTGGCGTCGAGCCCGGCGTGGTAGGCCTCGGCCTTGATGCCGGCACCCTGCAGCATGTCGGCGATTTCTTCCACCCGTTTGCGCGACTGGCAATAGACGATGCCGGCTTCGCCGTCATGCTCGGTCTGGATGAAGCGCAGCAGCTGGCGCGTCGGGTCGGTTTTTTCGACGATCGTGTAGCGGATGTTAGGCCGGTCGAAGCTGCTTAGAAACAAGCGCGCGTCTTCGAGCTTGAGCCGCTCGACCATGTCCTGGCGCGTCAGCGCGTCGGCCGTGGCGGTCAGCGCCATCCGCGGCACATCGGGAAAGCTCTCGTGCAACAGGCTCAGGGAACGGTATTCGGGCCGGAAATCATGGCCCCACTGGCTGACGCAATGCGCCTCGTCGATTGCGAACAGGCTGAGCAGGCCGCGCTCGTGCAAGCTAGCCAGCAGGCTTTTCATTCGCGGCGTGTTGATGCGCTCCGGCGCGGCGTAGAGCAGCGTCAGTTCGTTCTTCAGCAGCCGTTTTTCCAGCTGGCTGCCTTCGTCAAAAGTTTGCGTCGAATTCAAAAATGCCGCCGACACGCCGGCTTCGAGCAGTGCGCCGACCTGGTCGTGCATCAGCGCGATCAGCGGCGAAATCACGATGGTCACGCCGTGGCCGGCGTTTTGCCGCACGATCGCCGGAATCTGGTAGCACAGCGACTTGCCGCCGCCGGTCGGCATCAGGACCAGCGCGTCACCGCCGGCGATGACATGCTCGACGATGGCCTGCTGCGGCCCGCGAAATTCGCTGTAGCCGAACACCTGGCCAAGCACGTCCAGCGGCGTCGGCTGGGCTGGGGAAATGGGCAGTGAGGACAAGGTCGTACGGAGGTAAACGGTGGGAAAAGCTGATCTACTATTAAAAATATAGCTAACTATGTAGGCTGGATAAGCGAAAAACCTATTTTTTATACTATTTTCTTGGCAACTCAGTCAGCTGGCAGAAAAACAGCCTTTACCGCAGAGGCGCAGAGAACGCAGAGGCTCGCAGAGCTTTGAATTTTATTCTCCTCTTGCTCTGCGTTCTCTGCGCCTCTGCGGTGAAAGGCTTCGCTCCCGCTCTCATGGCTACATGCCAGCGACCCGCATCCTAAAATACACCCATGAAACCGGTCAACTACACCCGCGCGCAGCAGCTTCCCGCCCTGCTGGCTCAACGCATCCTGATCCTCGACGGCGCGATGGGCACCATGATCCAGCGCTTCAAGCTGAGCGAAGCGCAATACCGGGGTGAGCGCTTTAAAAATTTTCACAAGGACGTCAAGGGCAACAACGAGCTGCTGAGCTTGAGCCGGCCCGACATCATCCGCGATATCCACGAAGGCTACCTGGCCGCCGGCGCCGACTTGATCGAGACCAATACCTTCGGCGCGACCACTGTGGCGCAGGCCGACTACGACATGGCCGCTCTGGCGGCGGAAATGAATTTCGAGTCGGCGCGCATCGCGCGTGCCGCCTGCGACACATACTCGACGCCGGAAAAACCTCGCTTCGTCGTCGGCGCGCTTGGGCCCACGCCGAAAACCGCGAGCATCAGCCCCGACGTGAACGACGCCGGCGCGCGCAACACCAACTTCGAGGAACTGCGAAAAGCGTATTACGAGCAGACCGAGGCGCTGGTGGGGGGCGGTGCCGACGTGCTGCTGGTCGAGACGATTTTCGACACGCTCAACGCCAAGGCGGCGCTGTTCGCGATCGACGAGTATTTCGAAGCGTCCGGCGAGCGCCTGCCGCTCATCGTCAGCGGCACCGTGACCGACGCGTCGGGCCGGATTCTGAGCGGCCAGACGGTGACGGCGTTCTGGTACAGCATTCGCCACGCCGAGCCGCTGGCCGTCGGCCTCAATTGCGCGCTCGGCGCGGCGCTGATGCGCCCTTACATCCAGGAGCTGGCCCGGGCCGCGCCCGACACGTTTATCAGCTGCTATCCGAACGCCGGGCTGCCCAACCCGATGAGCGACACCGGGTTCGACGAAACGCCCGAGGTCACGTCGCGGCTGCTGCGCGAGTTCGCCGCCGAGGGGCTGGTGAACATCGTCGGCGGCTGCTGCGGCACGACGCCGGGACATATCGAGGCGATCGCGCGGGCGGTGGCGCCGCTGCCCGCGCGCCGCCTTTTTTATCGGGAGGCGGCTTGATTAAGGCTTGAAGCTCAAGGCGCGCGGACAGGCCTAAACGCTCTCCCGCGAGACGATTTCTTCCTGCATCGCCTGCGTCAGCTGGACATACATCTTGAGCTTGTCGGTGTTCTCGCGCAGGCGCTCGGCGACGCGCAGCGCCACGGCCAGCAGCAGCTTGGCCGCGATCAGCGAGTTTTCCTCCATCAGCAGCTGCAGCGCTTCGCGCGTCAGGATGGCGCACAGCAGCGGCGTTGTGGCGGTGCACGACGCATAGCGCGGCGAGTGGTCGATCATGCCGAGCTCGCCGAGCAAACTGCCCTGCCCCTGCACGGTCAGGATGATCGGCTCGACGCGGCTGACCACCAGGGTTTCGACCGTGACTTCTCCATCGAGCAGCAGCATCATGAAGCCGGTGTCGCTGGTGTCGCCTTCGCGGATGAAAACCGTGCCTTGCTCGATGATTTGCGGCTGCATGTAGCGCACCACCTGCTGCGCCTCGGCCAGCGTCAGCTGCATCATCGCCGTCGGGGCGATCAGCAGCTCGGCCGCCAGGTCGGCCATCCTGGAGCTTTGGGTGGCGTCCTGGCGTTCGCTGTCAGTGGGATCGGTTTTCATTTGGGGGAAACTTTTTGCCGGCCATGAAACGGATGGATTAGCGAATGGGTTCGGCATCGTGCGGCGCATGGCCGCCATCGAATGCTTAAAATCGAGCTTAACTCAAGGAGCGTTGCAGCGAAACTCCGTTTCGTCAGGCTTGGGTGAACCGGGCCGCATCTTCCCTTTTTAGCAACGACGCTCACCTTTATTCCAAGGTGAGGCATGTCCCCAAGTGATTTTTCCGCAGCGGCGCCGCCGATGAAGCTGTCCGGCCTGGAGCCGGTCACGATTGACGCGGGTTCCCTGTTCGTCAACATCGGCGAGCGCACCAACGTCACCGGCTCCAAGGCCTTCGCCCGGATGATTCTGAGCGGCGACTATGAGGCCGCGCTCGCCGTGGCGCGCCAGCAGGTCGAAAACGGCGCGCAGATCATCGACATCAATATGGATGAGGCGATGCTCGACAGCCAGGCGGCGATGGTGCGTTTTTTGAACCTGCTCGCCGGCGAGCCCGACATCGCCCGCGTGCCGGTGATGATCGACAGCTCCAAGTGGAGCGTGATCGAGGCCGGGCTGCGTTGCGTCCAAGGCAAGGGCATCGTCAATTCGATCTCGATGAAGGAAGGCGTTGAAGCGTTCAAACAGCAGGCGAAATTGCTGAAACGCTACGGCGCCGCCGCCGTCGTCATGGCCTTCGACGAGCAAGGCCAGGCAGACACCTACGCGCGCAAGATCGGCATCTGCGAGCGCGCCTACCGGGTGCTGACGGATGAGGTCGGCTTTGCGCCCGAGGACATTATTTTCGACCCGAACATCTTCGCCATCGCCACCGGCATCGAAGAGCATGACAACTACGCCGTCGATTTCATCGAAGCGACGCGCTGGATCAAGGCCAATTTGCCGGGCGCGAAAGTCTCGGGCGGGGTGTCGAACGTGTCGTTCAGCTTTCGCGGCAACGACCCGGTGCGCGAGGTGATCCACACGGTCTTTCTGTACCACGCGATCCAGGCCGGAATGGACATGGGGATTGTCAACGCCGGCATGGTCGGCGTGTATGACGAGCTCGAGCCGGTGCTGCGCGAACGCGTCGAGGACGTGGTGCTGAACCGCCAGCCGGTCTATAAACCGGGCGAGGCGCATTTGAGCGCCGGCGAGCGGCTGATCGAGGTCGCCGAAACCGCGAAAAGCGGCGCTAGAGACGACAGCAAAAAATACGAATGGCGCGCGCTGCCGATCCGGCAACGCCTGGCGCATGCGCTGGTGCACGGCAACAACGAATTCATCAGCGAAGACACCGAAGAAATGTGGCGCGCCATCGAGGCGGGCAGCGGCCGTCCGCTGCATGTCATCGAAGGCCCGCTGATGGACGGCATGAACGTCGTCGGCGACCTCTTTGGCCAGGGCAAGATGTTCTTGCCGCAGGTCGTCAAAAGCGCCCGCGTAATGAAGCAGGCAGTGGCGCACCTGCTGCCCTATATCGAGGCCGAGAAACTGCTGCTCGAGGCCGCCGGCGGCGACGTCAA
>CAXSGT010000244.1:0-4369 GCA_964236835.1 uncultured Polaromonas sp. | reverse complement strand
TCATGCCGGCCTGCACCGGGCTGCCGCCGGGCGAGTTGATGAGCAGCACGACCGCCTTGGAGCCCGAATCCTCGAACGCGGCGCGCAACGCAGCATTGACGAATTCGGCGCTGGCGTCGGCGCCGGCGGCGATCTCGCCCTTGACTTCGACCACGGCGGTGTGCGCGACGCTCGCGTCGGTCGCCGGCGCGCCGCGATGCAGCGCCAGCCAGAGCAGCACGATAAAAAAAGCCAGCCACGACAGGCGAACGAACGTTTTCCAGCGGCGCGTCGCCCTTTGCTCGTCAAGCGATGCGAACGCCAGCCTTTCGAGCGTCGCGCGTTCCCACCCCGCCGCGCGGGTCGGGTCAGCGCCCAAAGCGTGCTTTGCTATGCTTTCGCTAGCAAGTTCCGCAGGTGGGATAACCGGATCCGGCTGATTTTGCTGAAATCCCGGCGCTTTGTCGGGATCAGGGTACGGGTCGCTGTTGCCGTGGCGGCTTGAATCGTTCATGACGCTAGTTTAAAAGAGGATTTTGATACCGCACGGGCTTGAGGTTATAGGCCGAATGCCAAAAAACCACACCGCCGCGCTCGGACAGCGTGATCTTGACCAGCCCGCCGCGGCATGGGCCGCCGGCGCATTCGCCGGTATCGGGCCGGTAGGCCGCGCCATGGCTGGCGCACAGCAGCCACTGGCCGCTGTCGTCGAAGACCCGACCCGGTTGCCAGTCCAGCTCCATCGCCACATGCGTGCAGCGGTTCAGATAAGCCTGCGCCAGCCCCTGGTGGCGGATGGCGAAGGCGCGGCATGCCTGGCCGGCGTAGGCGACATCGAAGGCAAAGGCGAGCCCGCCGTCCAACAGATCGCCGCTGTTGCAAAGCGCCAGCGCGTCGGTCATGACCACGAAGTCATGAATCAGCCGTTGGCCAGGAGCCACTCATGCAGCTCCCGCACCGAATGCGCCACATGCAGCGGACGCAAAACCGTAAACGACTCGAACCCGTGCGCGCCGTAGCCAACGCCGACGCTGGCGCAGCCGGCGTTGCGCGCCATCTGCAGGTCATGCGTCGTGTCGCCGATCATCAGCACCCGCTCGGCGGGGATGTCGAATTGCGCCATCAGTTCATGCAGCATCAGCGGATTGGGCTTGCCGGCGGTTTCATCGGCGGTGCGCGAAGCGTCGAAAATCCCCTTGAGTTCCACGCTGCGGAGCGCGTCGTCGAGCCCCCGCCTCGATTTGCCGGTCGCCACCGCCAGCCGGTGGCCCCGCGCCTTGAGCGCACCAAGCAGCGGCAACACGCCGTTGAACAGGCTCAGATCGCCCGCATGCCTGGCGTAGTGCTGCTGATAACGCTTGCCCAGCTCGGGATATTTTTCAGGCGGCACGTCGGGCGCCGCGTGCGCCAGCGCCTGCGCCAGGCTAAGACCGATCACATGGGCGGCCGCGCTGTCGGTGGGCATGGCGCCGCCGACATCGCATACCGCCGCCTGAATGCAGCGCACGATGATTTTCGTCGAGTCGAACAGCGTGCCGTCCCAATCGAAGGCGATGAGCTCGAATTGCCTGGGGTGCATGCCTTCGATTGTCGCTGGCGGCAAGGTCGCCGGCGCCGCTGGCCCGGTCAACTCCGCAGGAATCTCAAGAATTTCCAGGCTCCGCGGCCGGCTCGCCAGGAAGCGCCGCCGCGCGGGGCGGCAAAAAACGCTGCAATTCCTCGGGCAAATCGGCGTGCAGCTGAATCGATTTGCGGGTTTTTGGATGGTTGAACCTCAGGCTCCAGGCATGCAAAAACATGCGCTTCAGAGGCGCCGCGCCAGTGCTGGCGCGTTGCAGCGCCCGGTTCAGCTCGAAGTCGCCGTATTTGTCGTCCCCGGCAATCGGATGGCCGGCGCTGGCCAGGTGGACGCGGATCTGGTGCGTGCGGCCGGTCTTAAGGGTGACTTCGAGCAAGGTAAAGGGCGTGCCGGGGACCAGCGGACTGGCGGGAATCGGCGTTTTCACCTTGGCCAGCGTGACCGAACGCATGGCGTCGGGATGGTCGTTGGCCACCACCTTGACGCGCCGCTCGCCATTGGGCAGCAGGTATTTGTGCAGCGCCTTGTCGATCACGCGCTCGTTGGCGGGCCATGCGCCGCCAACGAGCGCCAGATAGACCTTGTCGGTTTCACGCTCGCGAAACTGCTCCTGCAGCAGTTTCAGCGCCATGCGGCGCTTGGCAATCAGCAAGACGCCGCTGGTTTCACGGTCCAGCCGGTGCACCAGTTCCAGAAAATCGGCCTGCGGCCGGGCCATTCGCAATTGCTCGATGACGCCGAAGCTCACGCCGCTGCCGCCATGCACCGCGACGCCGGCGGGCTTGTCGATGGCGAGCAAAAAATCGTCCTCGAAAAGAATCGGGAATTCGGCCGGCGGCGCATTGCCGCCGACGGTCGAACTGGCGCCATGGCGGCAGGCGATCTCGGCCATCGCCTGCGCTTTTTGTTCGGCGCGCCCGGAGGTGCGAACCGGCGGCAGGCGGACGACATCACCGGCTTCGACGCGCGTGTCGGCCTGCGCCCTGCCCTTGTTGACGCGCACTTCGCCGCTGCGGATGATGCGGTACACATGGGTTTTGGGAACGCCTTTGAGCTGGCGGATCAGGAAATTGTCGAGCCGCTGTCCGGCACGGTCTTCATCGACTGTCACCAGCCCGGCCTGCGGCGCCGCGGCGCGGGGCGAGGCGGCGGTCACGACAGGCTCCGGCGCTTTGACCGGCGGCGGCGCCTTGCCCGAAGCTGCCCCTATAATCTGTTTCACTAGCGATACGCTGCAAGTGGTTGATGAGTCTGGAGTTTATTCCACACCTGTCCGAAGCCGATAAAAAGGCCTGCAAGCAGCCTCGCTGGAAGGTCGACGCCATGGCTGGCGATGGTTCTCTAGGCGTAGCGTGCCGGACACGCCCCGATAAGGAAATTGTCATCCAGACGAGCCGACGTTTTGCGAATGACAACTACGGAATACTTGGCTTGCAGCCATCGCTCATGAATCGAAGGCTGCAGGCGGATCCAGGTGAGATCGAGTCCTTTGACGGCAATTCTCCGATGACAACACGCTTCAGTTCCACGGTTCCTCGCCGGCGGCGCCTTAGGGCCCCGCCGTATGGTGCGAATCGGCCTGCGGCCATTGTTCGGCGGGTGCAAGCAGCTACTATTTTTGTAGCAAGCAGCTGTTCGATGCCTGCTCACTTCATCCACGCGCCCACGCCCACACCCGAAGCGGGCTGACTGTTTTTCAGTCAGCCCGCGCCGTCTAAGGCTCTCCGGCAATTCCCCGCGTTCGCACTGCGCAGCTCCTGGCGTCGTTCGCCCCATTTCGGGTATTAGAACGAAAAGATGAAGGACATCCCATGAAACGCATGCTGGTCAACGCAACCCAGTCCGAAGAGCGCCGCCTGGCGATCGTCGATGGACAAAAACTGCTCGACTACGAAATCGAGATCGAAGGGCGCGAGCAGCGCAAGGGCAACATCTACAAGGCCGTCGTCACCCGCGTCGAGCCCTCGCTCGAAGCGTGTTTTGTCGATTACGGCGAAGACCGCCACGGCTTTTTGCCGTTCAAGGAAATCTCCAAGCAATACTTCACGCAAGGCGCATCCGCCGGCCAGGCGCGCATCAGCGACGCGATCCGCGAAGGCCAGGAACTGCTGGTGCAGGTCGAAAAGGAAGAGCGCGGCAACAAGGGCGCGGCGCTCACCACGTTTGTCTCGCTCGCCGGCCGCTACGTCGTCTTGATGCCGAACAATCCGCGCGGCGGCGGCGTGTCGCGCCGCATCGAGGGCGAGGACCGGGCCGAACTCAAGGAGGCGATGGACAAGCTCGAATACCCGGCCGGCGCCAGCATCATCGCCCGCACGGCAGGCATCGGCCGCAGCGCGCCGGAATTGCAGTGGGATCTGAACTACCTGCTCAAGCTGTGGAGCGCGATCGACGGCGCCGGCAAGGGCGGCAAGGGCGCCTTTTTGATCTACCAGGAATCGAGCCTGGTGATCCGCGCCATCCGCGACTATTTCAACAGCGACATCGGCGACATTTTGTTCGACACCGACGACGTCTATGAGCAGGCGCGCCAGTTCATGGCGCATGTGATGCCCGAGCACGAGCACCGCGTCAAGCGCTACCGCGACGACGCGCCGCTATTTAGCCGCTTCCAGATCGAGCACCAGATCGAGTCGGCCTATGCCCGCACCGTGCAGCTGCCGTCGGGCGGCGCGATCGTCATCGACCACACCGAAGCGCTGGTCAGTGTGGACGTCAACTCGGCGCGCGCCATCAAGGGTGGCGATATCGAGGACACCGCGACCCGCACCAACCTCGAAGCCGCCGACGAGATCGCGCGCCAGATGCGGC
>CAXSGT010000243.1:0-4374 GCA_964236835.1 uncultured Polaromonas sp. | reverse complement strand
TCGAAGCCGTCCGCAGCGATGGCCTGACGCTGATCGAGCAGGACAGCACCGACAATACCGCTGTTACCCGGCAGGTGCCGCTGACCGTCTCGGACCAGCCTGCTGAACTTGGCCCGCAGGATTTGGTCGTCATCGCAGTGAAGCACGGCGGACTGGCTTCGGTGGCGCAGCACATTTCACCCCTGCTCGGGGCGGACACGGCGGTGTTGACCGCGATGAACGGCATTCCCTGGTGGTTTTGCCACGGCCTGGGTAACCAGGCCCGCGGGCTGAGCCTGGAAGCGGTGGATCCCGGTGGCGCCATCGGGCGCTCTATTTTGCCGGAGCGCGTCATCGGCTGCGTCAACAACGGCTCGGCCAGCACGCCACTGCCTGGGGTGGTGCGGCACTCGCCCAACCCGCGGCTGGCGATGGGCGAGCCGGCGGGCGGCGCTGACACGCCGCGCTGCCTTGCCGCCATTGCCGCCTTCAGGGCCGCTGGGTTCGAGGTGGCCGCATCGGCGTCGATCCAGCAGACGATCTGGTTTAAGCTCCTGGGCAATATGACGGGCAACCCGATTTCCGCATTGACCGGCGCCACGACCGACCAGCTGCTCGATGACGGCCTGGTTCGGGATTTCATGTCGCGCTGCATGCTGGAGGCCGCCGCCATCGGCGCCAGCCTTGGCATCGTGGTGCAGGACGACCCGGAAGCCCGGCACGCCGTGACCCGCCGCCTCGGCGCCTTTCGCACCTCGATGCTGCAGGACGTGGACGCGGGGCGGCAGCTTGAGCTGGACTCGCTGGTTGGCGTGGTCATCGAGCTTGCGCGGCAAAAGCGAATTGCGACGCCGAATATCGACGCGCTGTTCGGCCTGGCGCGGCTCGGCGCGCAGTCCAAGGGGCTGTATCCTGCGCCCACGCATCTCGAAAGGAGAGCTGGCATTTATGCTTGACGCCGCTGATCTTTCATCTCTTTCCGCGGTCGAAACGCACAGCTTCGAGGTCCCGCCTGAAATGGGCGCCGGCGCCGCATTGACCCACCCAGTGCTCATAGTGGGCGCCGGCCCGGTGGGCCTGACGATGGCGCTTAGCCTGGCCAAAGCCGGCATCGCCTGCGTTGTGCTCGAAGACGACGACCAGGTCTGCTCCGGCAGCAGGGCGCTGGGAATGTCTCGCAGGACACTGGAGATCTGGGATGCGCTCGGCGCGGCGGACCGGATCCGCAGCCACGGCAAGGACTGGTTTAGCGGGCGCAGCTTTTACCAGGGCCAGACCATTCTCGACTTCCGCATGCCGGACGACGCGGCAATTCGCCACCGGCCGATGTTCAACATTCAGCAGTGCCACACCGAGCGTTACCTGGTCGAGGCGCTGCAGAAACACAAGTCAGCCGACCTCCGCTGGCAAAGCCGCTTCCTGGGGCTGAGCCAGCATGACGGTTATGTGAGCGTGAAGGTCGGCACCCCGCAGGGTGAATACAGCCTGAAGGCGCGCTATGTCGTGGCCTGCGACGGCGCGCGCAGCGCGGTTCGCGCCAGCATGGGCCTGCGGCTCGAGGGGACATCGTATGAAGCCACCTATGTGATTGCCGACATTCGGCTCGACAGCCAGGCGCCCATGGAGCGCCGCTGCTGGTTCGATCCTCCTTCCAATCCGGGGCTGACGATCCTGATGCACGGCCAGCCCGACAAGCTTTGGCGGCTCGACTACCAGCTCGGCGAAGGCGAAGATGTGGAAGCCGCCGTCGCACCTGAAAACGTCATCCCGCGGATACAGTCGCACCTTGACTACATCGGCGAGAAAGGCGCCTGGACGCTCGAGTGGCTCAGCCCCTACCGCGTGCACAGCCGGGCGCTCGAAAAATTCAGGCACGGGCGCGTTTTGTTCGCCGGCGACGCCGCGCACTTGATGCCGATCTTCGGCATTCGCGGCCTTAATTCCGGCGTTGAAGACGCGTGGAACCTCGGCTGGAAACTTGCGCTGGTCGAGCAGGGCGATGCGCCCGAGACCTTGCTCGATGGCTACGACGTCGAGCGCCGCGCCGTGTTCGCGGAAAACTCGGCGCTTGCCGAGCGCAACGCCTGGTTTATGACGCCGCCGAACCAGGGCGTGCGCCTCATGCGCGATGCGGTGTTGTCGCTCGCGCTCGACGGCGCTCCCGTGGCGGACATTCTCAATCCCAAACAAGCGGCCTATGTGCCGCTACGCGGGTCGCCGCTCAGCACACCGGACAGTTCGGACTTCAACGGCGGGCCGGCGTCCGGCGAGACGGTGCCCGATCTCACGCTGGCCAGTCCACAGACTTTGAGCGTGACGAACCTCCAGGGCATCATCGTCACTGGATTTACCGGGCTTTACTTCGCCGGCCACAGCGATATTCAGGAAGAAACGCTTGCTGCGCTCAATCGGCTGGTAAAAAGCCACAAGCTGCGGATCGTGGTCCTACGGGAGTGCGAGGGCGGCCACCATCCGCCAGCGCATGGCATCCCGGAAATCGCCGACCACGATGGCGTGCTGCACCAGCGTTTTGCCGCCGCCGCGGGATGCTTTTACCTGGTGCGGCCAGACCACCACATCGCGGCGCGCTGGCGGACATTGAACGAAGGCGCCGTTACGGCTGCGCTGGCTAAAGCGCAGGGACTAGGGTTTGCCCACTCGGGCATGGCGCCGGTACACGCACCGCTGAGCCATGCGGAAAGCGTTTACCGCTCGCTTGGCAAGGCCCTGGAAGCCGTTCCGGCCGAACAGCACACGCTGTTCCTCGCAAAGCTGGCCATGCTTATGGCACTGGAAAGCCCGGATGCGCTGGCGCTTGAGCGGATGGCCGGCGTGGCCGCACAGCACCTGGGGATTTAAAAACCATTCACCGGCAACGCATTACAAGGAGTTAGCCATGGGGACAAAACGAAATTTTCTGGCCATCGCATTGGCCGCTACTTTTTCATTGGGCATGTCCTTGCCCGCGCAGGCGGCGGACCCGGTCTATCCGGCAAAGCCCGTCAAGCTCATCGTTCCTTATCCTCCCGGCGGCGGCTCGGACACCTTTGCGCGCACCATCGCGCCGAAACTTTCGGATGAACTCGGGCAACCGCTCATCATCGACAACCGTCCGGGCGCCGCGACCATCATCGGCGCCGACCTGGTGGCCAAGTCGCCCGCCGACGGCTACACCATTTTGCTCGGCGACAACTCGACCTATGCCGTTAACAGCAGCCTCTATAAAAAGCTGCCCTACGACGCGCTGAAGGATTTCTCGCCGATCACGCTGACGGCCAGGTTCGCACTGGTGCTGGTGGTCAACCCTTCGGTCCAGGCGCAGACCGTCGAGGAATTCGTCCGTCTGGCCAAGAGCCAACCCGGCAAGCTCAGCTACGGCAGCCCGGGCGCCGGCTCGCCGCACCATCTGGCGATGGAGCTGTTCGCGCAGCGCGCCGGCATTAGCCTGGTCCACGTACCCTATAAAGGGAGCGGCCCGGCGACGCAGGATTTGCTCGGTGGCACGCTGCCGGTCATGCTGCTCGACTTCGCCACGGCGTCGCAGCATATCAAGTCAGGCAAGCTACGCGTGCTGGCAACGGCGGCCGACAAGCGCTTGCCCCAGCTGGCGGACGTTCCGACCGTGGCGGAAGCAGGTTTTCCGGGCTACGAAGCCTCGGCCTGGCAGGGCATCGTCGCGCCGGCGGGAACGCCCGCGGCCGTCATCGGGCGCCTGAATGCGGCGCTCGCCAAGGTCGCCGCCGACCCCGAGGTGAAAAAACGAATGGTTGACCTGGGCGGTGACTTTGTTCCCGGCACGCCAGCCGCAATGCAAAGTTACATGCGTGCCGAGACTGCGAAATGGGCCAAGATCATCAAGGACGCGAACATCTCCATCGAATAGGCTGCCGCGGCTGCAACATAACATCGCATGAGCTATTCGTCGATGGCGCAAGCGGCTGGACACGGTTGAGAGGAGAATTTTGATGACAAACAAGAACCGCATCGACGTCCATCACCATATCCTGCCGGCGCATTATGTCGAAGCGGTCGGTGCGCAGGCCGTTGCCGTACAGGGCTCGTCGGGACGCGTGCCGCTCTGGTCGCTCGAGCTCGCGCTCGAGGGCATGGACGGCGCGGGCATACAGACCGCCATCACATCGGTTTCCGCCCCCGGCCTGGCGCAACTTGCTGCCGGGCCAGCGGAGCAACTCGCACGCTGGTGCAACGAGTTCGCCGCCGGCATGGTGCGCGATCACCCCGGCAGGTTCGGCATGTTCGCGACGTTGCCGCTTCACAGCCAGGACGCATGCCTGCGCGAGATGGCCTATGCGCTCGACACGCTCGGCGCTGATGGTGTGTGCCTGCTCAGCAATTACGCGGGGCGCTACCTCGGCGACGAGTCGCTGCGCCCGC
>CAXSGT010000242.1:0-4397 GCA_964236835.1 uncultured Polaromonas sp. | reverse complement strand
GGCGCCGGTCGTCGCCGGTGTTCTTGCGCAGCTCGAGAAACTCCTCGATGTCGAGGTGCCAGGTTTCGAGATAGGCGCAGACCGCGCCCTTCCTCTTGCCGCCCTGGTTGACCGCGACCGCGGTGTCGTTCACCACCTTCAAAAAAGGCACAACGCCCTGCGACTCGCCGTTCGTGCCTTTGATGTGTGCGCCCATGGCGCGCACCGGCGTCCAGTCGTTGCCCAGGCCGCCGGCGAATTTGGACAGCAGCGCGTTTTCCTTGATGGCGTCGTAGATGCCCGCCAGGTCGTCGGCGACGGTCGTGAGGTAGCACGACGACAGCTGCGAGCGCAGCGTGCCGGCGTTGAAGAGCGTCGGCGTGCTCGACATGAAGTCGAACGATGACAAAATTTCATAGAACTCGATGGCGCGCGCCTCGCGGTCGGATTCGTTCAGTGAGAGGCCCATCGCGACGCGCATGAAAAACGCCTGCGGCAGCTCGATGCGCTGCTTGCGCACGTGCAAAAAGTAGCGGTCGTAGAGCGTCTGCAGGCCTAGGTAGTCGAACTGCAAATCGCGCTCGGGCTTGAGCGCGGCGCCCAGTCGCGCCAGATCGAAGCGCTGCAGCCTTTCGTCGAGCAGTTCGTTCTTCACGCCTTTGGCGATGAACTCCGGAAAGTAGCTCGCATAACGGGTGTGCATGTCGCCATGGGTCGCTTCCTCGCCCAGCACTTCCCGGCGGATGGTGTGCATCAAGAGGCGCGCGGTGGCGTAGGTGTAGTCGGGGTCTTTTTCGATCAGCGTGCGCGCCGCCAGGATCGACGCCTTGTAAACCTCGTCGATCGGCACGCCGTCGTACAGGTTGCGCATGGTCTCAAGCACGATCGGATCGGGCTTGACATCGGCGCTCAGGTTGGCGCACGACGCCTCGATCAGCGCCTGCAAGTTGGCGACGTCGAGCGCCACTTTTTCCCCGCCGTCCGTCACATAGATCTGCGGCGCCGCCGGCTTTTGCGCTTGCAGCTGCCTGGCGCGTTCCTGGTTGTGCTTTTCGCGGTACAGCACATAGGCTCTAGCGATTTCGTGATGCCCGCCGCGCATCAGGCCGAGTTCGACCTGGTCCTGCACGTCCTCGATATGAAACGTGCCGCCGCTCGGGCGCGAGCGCATCAGCGCGCGCACGACGGCCTGGGTCAGGGTATCGACGGTTTCGCGCACGCTGGCCGACGCGGCGCCCTGCGTGCCGTGAACGGCCAAAAAGGCCTTCATCATGGCGACGGCGATCTTGTGCGGCTCGAACGCGACGACCGAGCCGTTGCGGCGGATGATCTGGTAATTGGCGAGCGTGGCGGGCGCCTGGGTCATGTCGCCGTGAAAAGTTTGATTGACCGCAATGGTCGATGCAAGGGGCGCGGCACGGGGTGCTATTTGCATGATTTCCTCTCGTGTTTTTTGGTTTGAAATAACGGCTTGGGGCGGTTTGTCAGGTCGAATTCAAGGAAGCGGGCCATCGGCTTTGGTTTCATTTCAAGCGGATTGCCGTTCATTTGAATCGTGTTGGCCTTATTAGGTTAGACCCTATAGGTAGGGTCTGTAAGCAGTGAAGGACACTACCTGTAGTGATTCTCCGATATTTTTCCAGCTTTTTCCTAATTTTTTTAACAACGCGGCGAGTCGATCGCCTGCGTGTTTGGCCGGCGACCCCGCCCCAAGCCCGATGCCGCAAAGCGCGAACCGTCGAAGTGACGCACTGGCGCGGCCTGCAAAGGTTTTTCGCCCGGAAAGGCCGGAAAAAACTCGCCGCTAGGCAGGGTTCAGGTGGGTTTCAGGCGGGCGCGGGAAAGTAGCGATCCGGCAACGCCAGTGCCGATTGCAACGATTTCCAGTCGAAGCCGGGACCGGGATCGTGTTTGCGTCCGGGCGCGATGTGCTCGTGGCCGGCGATATGCGCAATCGGATAGGCGTCAAGCAGCGCGGCGCACAAGCCGGCCAGGGTTTCGTACTGCGGCGCCTCGAAGCCGCCGCCTTCGAGGCCTTCGAGTTCGATGCCGATGGAGTCGTCGTTGCAGCGGCCGCGCCCGCGATAGCACGACTCGCCGGCATGCCAGGCAGTGTCGTCGCACCCGACGAACTGCCACAAGGCGCCGTCACGGGCGATGAAAAAGTGTGCCGAAACGCGCAACCCCCGGATGCCCTGGAAATACGGATGCGCATCCCAGTTCAGCAGGTTCGTGAACAGGCGCCCGACATTGCCGTTGCCGAACTCTCCGGGCGGCAGGCTGATCGAATGAATCACGACCAGATCGACTTGCGCATCGGCCGGTCGCGCGCCACGATTGGGCGACGGCAACGCGCGGGCAAAAAGGTACCAGCCGCCGCGCCACAGCGCGCCTGCGGGCTTGCGGCCTGGCTCAGGCAAGCTCATCGAGCGATTCGGCCGCATCGTCGTCATGACCCGGCGTGACGATTGCGAGGCGGGCGATGCGGTAGCGGATCTGGCGCAGGCTCAGACCCAGCCGCGACGCCGCCGCCGTGCGGTTGAAGCCGGTTTCCCGCAGCACCCGGGTCAAGATGCCGCGCTCCTGCTGGTCAAGAAAGTTTTGCAGGTTGTCCGGAACAGGCGTGGCTTGTTCCGGCCGCTTGGGCGGCTTCGCCTGTTCCGCCTGACCGGCCTGCTCCACAGATTCCACAGATTCCACAGATTCCACAGGTTGCGCCTGCCCATCGAAGTACAGGCCGTGGTCTTCGCCCAAGGCGACCGCGCGGTGCAAAATATTTTCCAGCTCCCTGACATTGCCGTTGAAAGGCAGCGAACGCAGCTGCTCGATTGCCGGCGCGGTCAGCTCGGGCATCGGCAACCCGGACTCCTGGCAGATTCTTGCCAGCAGCGCCTGGCAAAGCGCCGGCAGGTCTTCGAGCCGTTCGCGCAGCGCCGGCACGAAGATTTCGATCACATTGAGCCGGTAGTACAAATCCTGGCGAAAGACGCCGGCCTCGACGCCGGCGGCCAGGTTCTTGTGGGTCGCGCTGACGATGCGCACATCGACCGCGTCCTCCTGCGACGAGCCGAGCGGGCGCACCGTGCGCTCCTGAATCGCCCGCAGCAGCTTCGATTGCATCGCCAGCGGCAGGTCGCCGATTTCATCGAGAAATAGCGTCCCGCCCTTGGCCGCCTGGAACAGCCCGAGCCGGTCCTGCGCCGCGCCGGTGTAGGCGCCCTTGCGCGCGCCGAAGAATTCGGCTTCGAGCAGGTTTTCCGGAATCGCGCCGCAGTTGACCGCGACGAACGGGCCGCCGGCGCGGTGGCTGCAGCCGTGCACCGCGCGCGCCACCAGCTCCTTGCCGGTGCCCGATTCGCCCCGGATCAAAATGGGCGCCATGCTGCCGGCGACCTTGACGATGCGCGACTTCACCGACTGCATGGCCGGCGATGCGCCGACCAGCTTTTGCAATGCCGCAGCTCCGGTCAGGCTGGGCAACCCAGCGGCCGCGGCGCCGGCCGGGGGCGCGCGCGCGTCGCCTCTGGCGTCGGGCAGACCCGCGTTGCGGCTTTCCTGGACCGCCGCCGCCACGACGCTGCGGAACTGCGTTAAATCGACCGGTTTGGTCAGGTAGTCGAAAGCGCCCGACTTGAGCGCATCGACGGCGTTTTCGGCCGAGCCGTGCGCGGTGATGACGACGCAGCGCTCCGGGCGGTGCTCGGCCGCCAGGTCGCGCAGCAGCTCAAGGCCCAGGCCGTCGGGCAGGCGCATGTCGGTGATGACGGCGTCGAAGCGCTGCGCCTTGAGGTGCTCGCGCGCCTCGAGCAGGTCGGCGGCCGATTCCACCCGATAACCTTGCCTGAGCAAGGTGAGCTCATACAGGGTGCGCAAATCGGGCTCGTCGTCGATGACCAGAATCCGCGCGGCCGATGACGCCGGCGGGGCGGGCGGAACAGGCGGGGCGGATGCTGGGCTGGGCATGATCTCAGACATCAACGGTGTCGAAATAAGGCGCGTTCAGGTTCAATGCGGCCGGCCTGAACACGATGAAAAATTCATTGCCTTCGCCAGCGCTTTCGCCGGCGCTTTGATTATTGGCGCTTTCGCGCGGCACGCGCTGGTAGCCGATCAGGGCGCCATAGCGCTCGCACAGCTCGCGGCAGATATAGAGCCCCAGTCCGCTGGAGCGGCTTTCCGACGAGAAAAAAGGCTCGAACAAATGCGCGCGCACCGACTCCTCGAGCGGCTGGCCGTCGCTCCAGACCGCCAGCCGGATTTGCCCGGGCGCCGTCAGCCGGGTCGCCACCTCGATCGAGGCGGCCGAGTCGCTGGCGTAGCGCAAGGCGTTGTCCAGCAGGTTGATCAAGAGGCGCCGCAGGTGCTCGGCGTCGAAGCAGACCGCCTCCTCGGCCGCGGCCAGGCTGATGCGAAGCCGC
>CAXSGT010000241.1:0-4456 GCA_964236835.1 uncultured Polaromonas sp. | reverse complement strand
GGGTTTGCTGGCATGTGGAGATTACATTGCCGGGCCCTACCCAGCAACGCTCGAAGGCGCGGTGCGCTCCGGGCTTGACGCCGCCCGAGCCTTGTACTGATTTAGCCTTTTCTATCAAATTAATAGCAAACTATTGAATCAGGACAAGTGGATAAGCCACTTTTTGCCAATTTTTCAGGTTCCGCAACACTTCAGGCTGGAAACAAGCCGCACAGCTCGGCGAGCGTCGCCACGGTTTCATCCGGCCGGACGGGATGCGTCCAGATGTGATCTTCGCGGTTGACCCATACGGCCTGCATGCCGCAGTCCAGCGCCGCCAGCACATCGAGCGCGGCGTCGTCGCCGACATGCAGCACCTCGGAAGGCCGCACGCCGGCGGCGCTTGCGGCCGCGTGAAAGATGCGCGCATCGGGCTTGCCGACGCCGACCTGGCGGGCGCTGATGGCGGCCTTGAAAAAGCGCCCGATGCCAATCAGCCCGATGTCGGCGTTGCCGTTGGACAGCGCCACCAGCGGGTAACGGCTCGACAAAAATTCCAGCGCCGGCAAGGCGTCGCCAAACAGCGTGACGCGGTTGCGCGCGGCGAAAAAAATCTCGAAAGCTGGTTCAGCCAGCAGCGGATCGTCACCCGAGCGCAGCAGCGCCAGCCGGATCGCCTCAAGGCGCAGGGCGCTCAGGTCGTGCGTCAGCTCCGGTCGCGCAGCGGCGGTGTGCTCACGAATCTCGTGCCGCGCCGCGGGGTCGGCCAGCAATGCGGCGGCTCCGGGCGCATTGCCTGCGAGCCAGTCGCCAAGCGCCTTCTCGGCGCGCTCGATCGTCGGCCAGACCGGCCACAGCGTGTCGTCGAGGTCGAGCGTGACGGCTTTGACAAGGCAAAAGTCGAGCATGGATTGAAAGATGTAAATGTTCTGTCATTGCCGGCCATGCCGCCCTCGGCGCCCGGCATGTAAAAATCCCCGCATGCGAATGCGAATGCGTACCCAATTGTTCATCATGACCGCGGTGTCGATTTTGCCGGTCGCGCTGGCGGCGGGGATTGCGCTTGACAAAATTCGCGAGGGCGAGAGGCGCACAGCGCTGCGCGGCCTGAACGAAACCGTCCGGGCGACCGCGTTGATCGTCGATCGGGAAGTGCAGGGTTCGCTGTCGGTGCTCAAGGCGCTGGGCACGTCGCCGCATCTTGAAACCGGGAATTTCAGGGCTTTTTACGCCCAGGCCGAAAAGCTGAACCTGCCGCCCGATGTTTGGACTTTCCTGCTCGACAGCTCGGGCGCGCAGCTGCTCAATACCGCCGTTCCTTTCGGCACGCCGCTTCCTCCCTCCGTAGCCTTGGAGCGGGTCGCCAGGGTGACCGCCACCCAAAAACCTTTCATCACAGACGTGTTCAAAGGTCCGGTGACCGGAAAAATGCTCACGACGATTTACGTTCCGGCGCAAGCCGCCGGCGGTAAATCGTTCGTCGTGGCGCAGGCGTTTTCGCTGGAGCATTGGAAAAAGACCGCCTTGCAGGGCGCCCTTCCGGCGGACTGGGTCGTCGCGGTGATCGACAGAAACGGCAAGTTCATCTCGCGCAGCCTTCAGGCCGATGAGCGGGTGGGCACGCTGGCGCGGCCCGGCCTGGTGTCGGCCGCGGCGGCTTCCAGCGAAGGGCTGATGAAGCTTTCAACGCTTGAAAACGTCGAGTCTTACCAGGCGTTCGCCCATTCGGCGCTGACCGGCTGGACCATTGCGGTGGCCGCGCCGGTCGACTCGGTCGAGGCGGCGGCGCGCAACGCGGTGCATATCGCCCTGGTCGGAATGCTGCTGGCGATCACCGCCGCGCTGCTGGCCGTCGTTTTTTTCGGGCGGCGCTTCCTGCATGCGTTCGAGAGTGCGCGGGCAGCGGCCACGGCGCTTGGCGAGGGCCGCAGACCGCTTGCCCTGCACTCCAGCATCGAGGAGGTCAACGACTTGAACCGGGCGCTGCTGGAGGCCGGGGCGGTGCTCGACAACGAGCGCGAGTCGCGCCGCGCCGCGGAAGGGCAAACGCTGCGATTGCTGGACGAATCGACGCAGGCGCAGGAGGTGGCCGAGGCGCAGAACGTCGCCAAGGACCAGTTCCTGGCGATGCTGGGGCATGAGCTGCGCAATCCCCTGGCCGCCATTTCCGGCGCGACCACGCTGCTGGAGCTGCCCGGCATCGACGGCAAGCGCCGCGAGCGCTGCGTCGCCATCATCAGCCGGCAGAACCTGCATTTGCGGCATATCGTCGATGACCTGCTCGACGTGAGCCGGATGCTGGCCGGCAAGATCGAGCTGCAGGCGGCGCCGCTCGACCTGACCGAGTGCGTGAACAACTGTGTCGAAGCCTTGCGCGCCACGCAAGCGGCCAGCCAGGCGAAAATTGTCGTTCAGGCGCAGCCGGTCTGGATCGAAGGCGACGCGGTCAGGGTCGAGCAGATGCTCAACAACCTGCTCGGCAACGCACTCAAGTTTTCGCCGCCGGGCGGCGAAATCCAGGTGCGGATCGACGCTCAACCGGGCCGCGCGGTGGTCAGCGTCGAGGACCAGGGCAGCGGCATGACGCCAGAGCTGCGGGCGCGCGTGTTCGATCCGTTCGTGCAGGGGCCGGCGCCTCTCGACCGCATGCAAAGCGGGCTCGGCATCGGCCTGGCGCTGGTCAGGCAACTGGTGCGGCTGCATCAAGGCGACATCACCGCCAAGAGCGAAGGACCGGGTCTGGGCAGCACCTTTACGTTCTGGATCCCCAGCATTCCCGGCCAGCAAACGCCTTCTCCGGCTGCGCAGGGCTTGGCGCCGCCGCACCGGAAAATCGTCTATGTCGAGGACAATGAAGACGCGCGCGAAGTGATGGCGCAACTGCTCGCCGACTTCGGCTTTGACGTGATCGAGGCGGCCGACGGAAAAGCCGCCTTGACGCTGGTGGTCCAGACACGGCCGGACGTGGTGCTGATGGACATCGGCCTGCCGGACATGGACGGCTACGAAGTCGCCAGGCGGCTGAAGGAAAACCCGGCGAGCCGGTCGATTCCCTTGATCGCCATGACGGGCTACGGGCAGCTCCAGGACAAGGATGTCGCTATGCGCGCGGGCTTTGCCGCGCATCTGGTGAAACCCGTCGATCTGGACGATGTCTTGCGATGCATCGATGACGTACTGGCGCTCGACCAGGGGCGGACAGCCGAGGTGTAGGCCAGCGAACTTCAGGCAGGCGAGAATGCCGCATGCCATTCGCCACCGAGCCCACATTCACCCACGGCGCGCCGCCCGAAGCGCTTGCCGCCACCGCCATCTTGCTGTGCAACCTGGGGACGCCCGACGCGCCGACGGCGCCCGCGCTGCGCCGCTATCTGGGCGAATTTTTAAGCGATGCGCGCGTCGTTGAAATTCCCAGGGCGCTGTGGTGGCTGATTTTGCACGGCATCATTTTGCGCACGCGGCCGAAAAAATCGGCCGCCAAGTACGCCAGCATCTGGCTGCCCGAAGGCTCGCCGTTGAAGATCTGGACACAAAGGCAGGCGCTCATGCTGCGCGGCTATCTGGGCGAGCGCGGCCACCCCGTCGAAGTGCGCTATGCGATGCGCTACGGCAACCCGTCGATCGCCTCGCAACTCGACCAGCTCAAGGCCGACGGCGCGGCGCGCATCCTGATTTTGTCGGCGTATCCGCAGTACAGTAGCGCGACGACGGCCAGCGTCTTCGACGCGGTGTATGCCTGGGCCGCCAGGGTGCGACGAATTCCCGAGTTCCGTTTCGTCAACCATTACCATGACGACGCCGGCTACATCGCCGCGCTGGCCGACAAGATTCGCCAGCACTGGCGGCAAGGCGGACAGGCCGAGCAGTTGGTGATGAGCTTTCACGGCGTGCCAGAGCGCACCTTGAAGCTCGGCGACCCGTACCATTGCGAATGCCAGAAAACCGCGCGGCTGCTGGCCGAAAGCCTGGGCCTGGCGAAGGGCCGCTACCAGGTCACGTTCCAGTCGCGCTTTGGCAAAGCGAAATGGCTCGAGCCCTATACCGAGCCGACGCTCGTCGAGCTGGCGCGGTCGGGCGTGAAAAGCGTCGATGTGGTCTGCCCCGGCTTTACCGGCGACTGCCTGGAGACGCTCGAGGAAATCGCCATGGAAGCGCGCCAGGCCTTCCTGGCGGCAGGCGGCACAGCGTTCAATTACATCGAATGCCTGAACGACAGCGCGCAATGGCTGGGCGCTTTGTGCGGCCTGTGCATCCGGCAGATGGGCGGCTGGCCGACCGGCGAGAAACCCGATACCCAGGCGTTGGCCGATTCCCGGGAACGGGCCGAAGCGCTGGGCGCGCGCCAATAAAAACGGCTTGACTCGGCGTCAGTTGGGAATATTGACCGACGTGCCGTTGAAACCGATCGCATTGCCCGCGGCCGGCGTGGCGCTGATTGCCGGCACATTGGCCGCCGTGATCGCCGGCGCCAGGCCGG
>CAXSGT010000240.1:0-4467 GCA_964236835.1 uncultured Polaromonas sp. | reverse complement strand
GCCGCGCAGGGCGGCCAGATCGCCGCCATGCCAGGGCGTGCCAGCTGCATTGATGCGCACCAGCAGGCGATGGCGCTGTGCGGCCTCCAGACTGTTGAACGTTTGCATCAGGATCTGCAGGGCTTGCTGCTTGTCGGCCGGGGCAATCGCATCTTCAAGGTCGATGATTACGGCGTCGGCACCGGAGGCCAGCGCCTTGGCATAGCGTTCAGGCCGGTTGGCCGGCACGAACAAAAAAGAGCGCGCCGAAGCCAGCGCCGGGGTCAAGGCATCTTTAAGCATGGACTGCCCTCACTTCGCGTCCGCGCAGCAAGTCGCCGACCACCGGCACGCCGGCCATCCGCCACAGCGCGTCGATGGCCGCCTGCATTTCAGCGGCCGTCGCGCCGCCGCTGAACGCGGCCAGCCGCAGCGCCTTGGCGGTGACCTCTTCACGGCTCAGCGTGTTGCCAGGGTCGCCCTTGGGCTCATCGACCCGGCCGTGCAGCACGCGCCCGTCGGTAGTGTGCACCGTGACCTTGCCGATCCAGCGCTGCGGGTAGGCGGCATCGACTTCGGCGTCGAGTTCCATGCTCACGCGGCCTGCCAGGCTTTGCGTGACATCGTCCACGAAATGCTGGTCGAACTCCGCCAGGCCGGCCTGGCCGAAGCGCGCCACCAGCGCCAGCACCGTACCCATGGAGAATTTGCTCTGGTGCACCGTGGCGGGCCGCAGCACCGAACCCAGCACGTCAATCGCGCCTTGGTGCACGTGGGTGATGACGCGGTCCAGGTCGTCGGGCTGGAGGCGATGGGCCTGCATCACCCGCAGCAGCGCATCGGCTGCCGGATGCGTGTGCCGGCATGACGCGTGATATTTGAACGACGTTTCAGCCGTGGCCCAGCGTGTGCCCAGGCCATCAGTGAGTTTCTCCGGATCGGCATCGCTCGACATGCCGGCGGCCATGCCCTGCGGGCCTTCAAGAATCTGCGCCGCACCGGTAAAGCCGTCCTGTGCGAGGTAGGCCGACATCAGCCCCGCCGCCGCCGCGTGCGCGGTGTGCAGTTGTTTTGAATCGGCTGCGGTGCGCAAAAACTCCCACAGGCCCGCCGACTGCGTGCCGGCCGAACCAAAGGCATGCTGCATCTGCCGCGCATCGAGCCCGAGCAGATGGCCCACGGCCGCAGCTGCCGCCAGGGTGCCGGCCGTGCCGGTCGTGTGAAACACCTTGTAGTGCGAACGGCCGAGGAATTCACCGACGCGGATACCCACCTCGTAGCCCACGACCGACGCGGTGAGCAGTTCCTGGCCGCTAGCGCCCAGCGCCTGCGCGCAAGCCAGCGCGGCCGGGAAGACGACCGTGGCCGGGTGGAACACCGAGCCGTTGTGCACATCGTCCTGCTCGGCCACATGCGAGGCGGCGGCATTGGCCATGGCCGCAAGGTAGGGGCTGGTGCGGGCGCGGCTGACGATCACCTCGCTAGGGCCGCCCTGCGGACCCATGGCCTGCGCAAAACGCGTGATGCTCGCTACTGGACGCGAGCCGTGGCCGGCGACGGTCGAGCCGAACCAGTCCACCAGCAGGTCTTCGGCCCGGCGAACCACCGACGCCGGAATGTCGTCGAAACGCAGGCTGGCGGCAAAGGCGGCCAGCTGGGCAGTTGGGGTTGGGGAGTTCATGCAGTCGTCCTTGTTTATGAATCAAATTGGCACTTTGCGCTTTACAGGGATGCACAAGCAGCTATGGATTTGATAGTGAGCAACTGATTTGCCGGCCATCCGTCAGATGGCACCCGCCGCACGCAGTTGGGCAATGGTCTCATCGCCCTGGCCCAGCTCGCGCAGGATGGCGTCGGTGTGCTGGCCGACGGCTGGAACGGCGTCCATGCGGTAGTCGAAAGCGCTGTTGCGGCCCGGCGGCAGCAGCGCCGGAATGTCGCCCGCTGGTGAGCCCACGCTCTGCCAGCGCTTTCGCGCCTCGAGCTGCGGATGCGCCCAGACCTCGGCCATGCTGTTCATGCGGGCGTTGGCGATCTGCGCCTCGTCGAGTCGGGCCACGACCTCGGCCGTGGTCATTTGCGCAAAAGCGGCCAGGATGATGGCTTTGAGCGCGTCGCGATTCTCATTGCGCCCGGCATTGCTGTCGAAGCGGGGATCGGTGGCCAGCGCGGCATCCTGCAACACCACTTCGCAAAATACCTTCCATTCGCGCTCGTTCTGCAGGCCCAGCATCACCGTCGCGCCATCGCCCGCCTGGAACGGGCCATAGGGGTAAATGCTGGCGTGCGAGGCGGCGGTGCGCGGCGGCGGCGGCGCGCCCTCGAAGGCGTAGTACAACGGGTAGCCCATCCATTCGGCGAGCGCTTCGAGCATCGACACGTCGATATGGCTGCCCTGCCCAGTTTTTGCGCGCAGCAGCAGCGCCGACAGGATGTTCGTGTAGGCGTACATTCCGGCGGCAATGTCGGCCATCGAGTTGCCCGCCTTGGAAGGCTCGTCGGGCGTTCCGGTGATCGACAGCATGCCGGCTTCGCTCTGGATCAACAGGTCATAGGCCTTCTTGTCGCGGTACGGGCCGTCGTCGCCATAGCCCGAAATGTCGCAGACGATCAGCCGGGGATGCAGTGCTTTCAGCACCTCGAACGACAGGCCCATCCGCGCCGCGGCGCCGGGCGCCAGGTTTTGCACCAGCACGTCGGCTTGATAAAGCAGGTCTTTCAGCGTTGCCAGCGCAGCCGGCTGCTTCAAGTCGAGCGTCAAACTTTCCTTGGACCGGTTGGTCCACACGAAATGCGACGCCTGCCCCCTAACGCGACTGTCGTAGGCGCGGGCGAAATCGCCGGCGCCGGGGCGCTCGACCTTGATGACGCGGGCGCCGAGGTCGGCCAGCTGACGGGTGCAAAACGGCGCGGCAATCGCATGTTCGAGCGAAACGACGGTGATGCCGTCGAGCGGAAGCGGTTTAGTCATGTCTGTTTCCGCCGGTTAAAAAGAGCGCGGCAAACCCAGCTCATGCTCGGCGACATAGCTCAGGATCAGGTTGGTCGAGATCGGCGCAACCTGGTACAGGCGCGTTTCGCGGAACTTGCGCTCGACGTCGTACTCATTGGCAAAGCCAAAGCCGCCGTGGAACTGGATGCAGGCATTGGCCGCCTCCCAGCTGGCCTTGGCCGCCAGATACTTGGCCATGTTGGCCTCGGCGCCGCACGGCTGGTGCGCGTCGAACAGCTCGCAGGCCTTCCAGCGCATCAGGTTGGCCGCTTCGATCTCGATGTAACTCTCGGCGATCGGAAACTGCACGCCCTGGTTCTGGCCGATCGGCCGGCCGAAAACGACGCGCTCGCAGGCGTATTGGGTCACCCGGTCGATAAACCAGTAGCCGTCGCCGATGCACTCGGCGGCAATCAGCGTCCGCTCGGCGTTCAGGCCGTCGAGGATGTATTTAAAACCCTGCCCTTCCTGGCCGATCAGGTTTTCTTCCGGAATCTCCAGGTTCTCGAAAAAAAGCTCGTTGGTTTCGTGGTTCACCATGTTGGCGATCGGCCGCACCGTCATGCCCGATTTTTCGGCCTGGCGCAGATCGACCATGAAGATCGACATGCCTTCGGTTTTCTTCTTCACCTCGGCCAGCGGCGTGGTGCGCGCCAGCAAAATCATCCAGTCCGAATGCTGCACGCGCGAGATCCAGACCTTCTGGCCGTTGACGACATACCTGCCGTCTTTCTTCACCGCGGTGGTCTTGATTTTGGTGGTGTCGGTGCCAGTGCTCGGCTCGGTCACCCCCATGGCCTGCAAGCGCCATTCGCCGCTGGCGATTTTGGGCAGGTAAAGATCTTTTTGCGCCTGCGAGCCGTGGCGCAGCAAGGTGTTCATGTTGTACATCTGGCCGTGGCAGGCGCCCGAGTTGCCGCCCGAGCGATTGATTTCCTCCATGACCACCGACGCCTCGGCCAGTCCAAGGCCCGAGCCGCCGTAGTCGCCAGGGATCAGCGCGGCCATCCAGCCGGCTTTCGTCAGTGCATCGACAAAGGCTTCCGGATAGCCGCGCGCCTCGTCGATTTTTCGGTGGTATTCATCCGGGAATTCGGCGCACAGCGCGC
The DNA here is from genome assembly GCA_964236835.1 of uncultured Polaromonas sp. GTDB lineage: Bacteria > Pseudomonadota > Gammaproteobacteria > Burkholderiales > Burkholderiaceae_C > Polaromonas. The sequence goes on along the minus strand of CAXSGT010000240.1, from coordinate 387 downwards.
GAACGGCGTCGCGGATGTCCTGGTATTTGTCAGTTCTGATTTTGATCATGATGGTTCTTAATGGAAAGAAATTCAGCTTCAGGCCAGCTCGACGGTCGCTCGCATGGCGAGCCAGCCTTCGTGGTCCTCGGCCCAAAGCTGCACACTTTTGCCGTCGGCCGAGGGCTGGCCGTTCAGCCGGAACGGGTGCAAATCGAAAATCGGCCGCACCGCCTTGAACTCGAAGCGCTTGATGAAGCCGCCCGGCAGCTGGCGCCGCACCAGATCGACCAGCAGCGTGGCAATCAAAGGGCCGTGAACGATCAGGCCCGGATAGCCTTCGACTTCGGTCACGTACTTGCGGTCGTAGTGGATGCGGTGGCCGTTGAAGGTCAGCGCCGAATAGCG
>CAXSGT010000239.1:1545-4481 GCA_964236835.1 uncultured Polaromonas sp. | reverse complement strand
TGAAGGCGATTTTTCCATCGCCTGGCGCGGCCTCTTCCTGCACTGGCGCCGGCTGGGCCAGAGCCGCGCTTGTCAGAGTCAAGCCGATAACCACAAAGGTAGAGCGCGGTGTCAAACAAAACCTCCTGGGTCCACGGGCGTGCCGATGATAGTTCACGCTCGATGGCGCTGGAACTGTCAAAATTGTCGAATGACATCGGCGCCCGCCGTCCCGCCAAAGCAGCCAGCTGCCAATTCAATTGATATGAAACCGTTATGAAACCTTACCGCATCGGAGCGGGCGCCGGCTATTCGGGCGACCGTATCGACCCGGCCCAGGACCTGGCCGAGCGCGGCCGGCTCGACGCGCTGGTGTTCGAATGCCTGGCCGAACGCACGATCGCGCTGGCGCAACTCCAGCGCAGCCGCGACCCGGAACAGGGCTACGACCTGCTCCTCGGCGAGCGCATGCGGGCCGTGCTGCCGGCTTGCCTCGGGCAGGGAACTACCGTCATCACGAACATGGGCGCGGCCAACCCGCTGGCGGCGGGGCGAGCGGTTTTGCAGCTCGCGCGCGAACTGCGGCTGCCGCGCCTGCGTGTGGCCGTGGTCACCGGCGACGACGTGCTGCCCTGGATGCAAGCGAACGACGCGCCGCTGCTCGATACGCCGGGCACCGTGCGCAGCCTCGACGGCCGGCTGGTGTCGGCCAATGCCTACCTCGGCGCCGACGCGCTGCTGCCGGCGCTGCGGGCCGGCGCCGATGTCGTCATCACCGGGCGCGTTGCCGACCCGGCGCTTTTTCTGGCGCCGATGATGCATCATTTCGGCTGGAACGCCGGCGACTGGCAGCGCCTGGGACGCGGCATCTGCGTCGGCCACTTGCTCGAGTGCGCGGCGCAGGTCAGCGGCGGCTATATCGCCGACCCCGGTTTCGTCGATGTGCCGGCGCTGCACGAAGTCGGTTTTCCGCTGGCCGAGGTGGACGAGGATGGCGGCGCGGTCATCACCAAGCTCGACGGCACCGGCGGGCGCATCGACCGGCTTACCTGCACCGCCCAGCTGCTCTACGAGATCGAAGACCCGGCGCGCTACTTGCAGCCCGACGTGGTTGCCGATTTTTCAGGCGTGCGGCTGAGCGAGCTTGGGCCCGACCGAGTGCGGATCGCCGGCGCAGGCGGCCATCAGCGACCCGACGGATTGAAGGTCACGCTGGGGTATCGCGACGGTTTCATCGGCGAAGGCCAGATCTCGTATGCCGGTCTTGGCGCCCGGGCGCGCGGCGAGCTCGCGCTCGGCATCCTGGCGCGGCGCCTCGAGCGGCTCGGCCTGGGCACGCTGGAGCGGCGCGCCGAACTGATCGGCGTCAACGCCCTGCATGGGCAGATTTCGGGTGCGGCGAAGGAGCCCCGCGAAGTGCGCGTTCGCCTGGCGGTGCGCTGGGCGACGCGGGCGCAGGCCGAACAGGTGGGGCGCGAGGTCGAGGCGCTTTACCTGAACGGCCCGGCCGGCGGCGGCGGCGCGGTGCAATCGATTCGCGAAGTCGTCGCGGCCGCGTCGGCGCTGATTCCACGCGGCGCCGTCCAGACGGCCTGCCAAATTCTGGAGCTGTGACATGAAGGTGCGCGACATCGCATTGGCCCGGTCCGGCGACAAGGGCAACCGGGCCACCTTGAGCGTGATCGCGCGCAACCCGGCCGACTACCCGCTGCTCGAGCGCGTGCTCACCGCCGAGCGGGTGGCGGCGCAGTACGCGGGCATCGTTCGCGGCCGGGTTCAGCGCTACCCGCTCCCCGGCCTGGGCGCGGTGCACTTTGTGATGAACGATGCGCTGGGCGGCGGCGTGACGCGTTCGCTGGCGCTCGATGCGCACGGCAAAAGCCTGAGCAGCGCGATTCTCGACGTGGCGCTCGATGCTTCTCCAGAGGCGCCGCCGGCGGCCGATCTGCCCTAAACTTGGCCGGCCAACACTTCACAGGAGACTCCCATGCGCCTTGCTTTTCGCCGATTTGCCGCAGTTTGCGGCGCCATGCTTTGCGCGGGTGCGGCGCTGGCCCAGTCGTATCCCAACAAGCCGATCAAGGCGATCGTGCCGTTCGCCGCCGGCAGCGCCACCGACCAGATCGGGCGCGCCTTCGCTGCCAAGATGTCCGAAACGCTGGGCCAGGTCATCGTGGTCGAGAACAAGGCCGGCGTCAACGGCATGCTCGGCGCCGACGCGGTGGCGAAGTCGCCTGCCGACGGCTACACCATTCTGATTGGCACCAACAGCACGAACGCGGCCCTTAAAAGCCTGATGAAAAAGCTGCCCTACGACCAGGACACGGCCTTCGCGCCGCTGGGGTACATGGGCTCGGTGCCGCTGATCGTCGCCGTCAACAACGACGTGCCAGCCAAGACCCTGCCCGAGTTCGTGGCCCTGGCCAAAGCGAAACCGGGCAACGTGACGTTTGCCAGCGCCAGCACGTCGCAGCTGGTGTCGTCGGAAATGCTCGCCGGCATGGCCGGCATCCAGATGACCAGCGTGCCGTACAAAAGCGGCCCGGCCGCGATGACCGACTTGATCGGCGGCCAAGTCAATATGTTCAGCGCCGATTTCGCCGTGATGCTGCCGCAGGTCAAGGGCGGCAAGGTGCGCGGCCTGGCGGTGACATCGACCAAGCGCTCGCCGGCGATTCCGGAGCTGCCGACCGTCAACGAGGCGCTTGGCTTGAAAGACTATGAACTGATCGCCTACTTCGCCATGTTCGCACCTAGCGGTACGCCGCCCGAGATCGTCGTCAAGCTCAACCAGGCGATCAACGCCGCGGCGCAAAGCAGGGACCTGCAGGAGAAGTTCGCGCCGATCGGTTTCGTCGTCGAGCCCGGAACGCCCGAGGCGCTGGCGCAGCGCGGCAGGACCGAGACCGCCAAATGGGCCAAGGCGATTCGCGAGGCGAAGATCGAGCCGCAATAAG
>CAXSGT010000239.1:0-1445 GCA_964236835.1 uncultured Polaromonas sp. | reverse complement strand
AGCTATCAAAATCGTAGTATTGGAAGATTTTCGGTTTGAATTTCGATGCCGTGCTGTTCGACTGCGATGGCGTGCTGGTCGATAGCGAACCGATCACCAACGGCGTGCTGCGCGACATGCTCGACGAGTCGGGATGGACGCTCAGTTTGCAGGAGTGCATGCGCATTTTCGTCGGCAAAGCGGTCAAGGACGAGGCGGCGCTGATCAAAGCGCGCACCGGCCAGCCGCTGACCGAGGAGTGGCTGGCGCGCTTTCGCGAGCGGCGCAATCTGGGGCTGGTGGCAGGCATCAAGCCGATACGCGGCGCGGTTGCCGCGGTGGCGCGGATTCACGAAACGTATCAGGGCCGCATCGCCTGCGCTTCTGGCGCCGACCGCTTCAAGGTCGAGCTGCAGCTGGAAAAGTGCGGGCTTATGCCATATTTCGCAGGGCGGATTTTCAGCGGCCATGAGCTGCCGCGCTCCAAGCCGGCGCCCGATGTGTATCTGGCGGCGGCCGCCGCGCTCGGCGTGGAGCCGGCGCGCTGCGCGGTGATTGAGGACACGGTGACCGGTGTCATGGCCGGTGTGGCGGCCGGCGCGACGGTGTTCGGCTACAGCCCGCCGGAAGCCGGACATGACTCTGCGGCGGCACTGCGCGGCGCGGGTGCCGGGCACATTTTCTCGGCGATGGCCGACCTGCCTGGCCTGCTGGGCGAGCCGCCCTTGGTCGCTCAGCGCCGCGGCGAAAGCTCGTCCAGATAAGCGTCGACCGCGGCCTGCCACAAAGCCGGAGCGGTGTGGATCGCGTGCCCGCTTCGGCCGGCGGGGGCGTCGAACGCCACAAAGCGGCCCCTGCCGCCCGCCGCGGTAAAGGCGTCGAAATTCTGCCGGCTGTGACGCAATGAATAATACGGGTCGTTGTCGCCATAGAGCCATAGCATCGGCCTGTCGAACGCCGCGGCGCGACGGAACATCACGGCGTTGACGGCACCTGCCGCACGACGCCGGTCGCCGAGCCAGCCGCCGACAAAATTCACTACACCGACAAGGCCGGCCGCCCGCGTGCCGGCATACACAGCCGCCAGCAGTCCACCGCGCGACACGCCGCCGAGCAGCAGGCACCGGGTATCCACATCGGCGCGCGCCGCCACATGCGCCATGACCGCATCCAGGTCGGTCAGCGCCCGCTCCAGCCCTTGCTGCGCGAGCGCCGGGTCGGCCGAATAGCGCGAGCGATCGGCTTCGAAGCCTTCGTCGTACAGGCCGCCCGACTTGCCGCGCCCGCGCCGCTGCGGGTACAGCACTTGCCAGCCGCGGCGGTTGAAAAACCCGGCGACCTCGCTGGACGTCCAGGTGTCGGCGAAACGCTCTGGCTGGTCGCCATTGCCGGTCGATCCGTGGTTCATCACCAGCGTCGGGACCGGCCCGGCGCCCGGAGGCGGCAAGACGCCGAGTTCGCGCGTT
>CAXSGT010000238.1:0-4505 GCA_964236835.1 uncultured Polaromonas sp. | reverse complement strand
TGAATGCGCGCTGGCCTGGCCTGAAGTCCAGCGGCATCGGCGGCGCGCAAATGGCGCGCCGGGGTTTTGAGGCGTGGTGGCCGAGCGAAAAGCTCGCCGTTCGCGGCTATGTCGAGGTGCTGCGCCACTACCGCGAAATCGCCGGCATCCGCGAGCAGCTCAAAAAACGCCTGCTGAGTCCCACCGGGCGGCGCCCGGACCTGTTCATCGGCGTCGATGCGCCCGATTTCAACCTGGCGCTTGAAGCGGCGCTGAAGGCCGAAGGCGTGAAAACCGTCCATTTCGTCTGTCCGTCGATCTGGGCCTGGCGCGCCGATCGTGTCGAAAGCATCCAGCGCGGCGCCGACCATGTGCTGTGCATTTTCCCGTTCGAGCCGGAACTGCTCGCGGCGCATGGCATCGCCTCCACCTATGTCGGCCATCCGCTGGCAAGCGTGATTCCGTTGCGGCCCGACCGCGAGGCGGCACGGCGCGCGCTGGGCTTGGCTGATGACGACACCGTGGTCGCCATTTTGCCGGGCAGCCGGAGGTCCGAGATCGACTACCTGGCCCTGGCGTTCTTTCAAGCTGCGGCGCTTGTGGGGCGGGCGCATCCAGCTATTAAATTCATAGTTCCAGCGATTCCTGCGTTGAAAGGCCTGATCGAGCGCCTGGCCGACGAGGCGGGCGTTCGCAGCCTCGTGCGGATTGTCGCCGGCCAGTCGCACGCGGCGCTGGCCGCCTGCGACCTGGCGCTGGTCGCCAGCGGCACCGCGACGCTGGAGGCGGCCCTTTTCAAGCGGCCGATGGTGATCGGCTACCGTATGAACTGGTTGTCATACCGCATCATGCGCGCCAAGCAGCTGCAGCCCTGGGTCGGGCTGCCCAATATCCTGTGCCGGGAGTTTGTCGTTCCCGAGCTGCTGCAAGACGCAGCCACACCCCGGGCATTGGCCGACGCGCTGCTGCGCTGGGTCGATGCAAAATCATCGGCGCCCGGGAAAATAGCCGCCTTGCAGGAACGATTCACGCAACTACATACCGAACTGCGGCGTGACACTTCGAGACTGGCGAGCGATGCCATCCAGAAAATCCTTGAAACCTGAACAAACGGCGCTACCGGCTCACCTGACACCTTCCTGGCGCATGCCGCGGCTTATGGCCGGGGTCGATGAGGCCGGGCGCGGACCGCTGGCCGGCCCGGTCGTCGCGGCGGCGGTGATCCTGAGCGAGATCAACCCGATCGCGGGCCTGGCCGATTCCAAAACCCTCACCGCGCTGCGCCGGGAAAAGCTCTACGACGAGATTCATGCCAAGGCGCTGTGCTGCTCGATCGCGCTGGCGACGGCCGAGGAAATCGATCGCTTGAACATCCTGCAGGCGACGCTGCTGGCGATGAAGCGCGCTGTCGAGGGCTTGCGGCGCGCGCCGCACAAGGTGCTGGTCGATGGCAACCGTTTGCCGGCGCTGGCGATGCTCGCCGAGGCCATCGTCAAAGGCGACGCCCTGGTTCCCGCGATCTCTGCGGCGTCGATTCTGGCCAAGGTGTGGCGCGACCGCTGGTGCGCCGAATTTCATCTCGAATATCCGCAATACGGCTTTGCCGGCCACAAAGGCTACGGCACGCCCGAACATTTGGCCGCCCTGCGGACGCACGGCGCCTGCCCGCAGCACCGGCGCTCGTTCGCGCCGGTCGCCGAGGTGCTGCGTTGAGCGACGCGGCCGGCGGCCTTTCGGCTGCCGCCACCCATGTTTCCTCGGCGGCCAATCCGCTCATCAAGGCGCTGCGCCGCCTGTCGCAGGACAGCGCCGCTTACCGAAAACAGGGGCGCGTCTGGCTCGAGGGCGATCATTTGTGCGGCGCGGCGCTGGCGCGCGGATGGAAGCCGGCCATTGCGGTGTTTTCAGAGTCTTTTTGGCAATTTGCGCATACTGGGTGGGAAAAGTTCGCTATTAAAAATATAGTAATTGCCGATCCATTGTTTGCTGGCATCAGTGCGCTGGAATCGCCGGCGCGCATGGGCTTCGTGCTGGAATTGCCGGCCGCGCCGCCATTGCAAACCGATGCGGCGTCGGTGGTCCTGGACCGGGTGCAGGACGCCGGCAATGTCGGCTCGATCCTGCGCAGCGCCGCCGCATTTGGCTTCGGCCAGGTCATCGCGCTCAAGGGAAGCGCCGCGCTCTGGTCGCCCAAGGTGCTGCGCGCCGGCATGGGCGCGCATTTCGCCTTGCGCCTGGTCGAAGGGGTGGAGCCCGATGCGCTGGCGGCTTTGACCGTTCCCATCGTCGTCACGAGCTCGCACCACGGCGGCTTGCTGCACCAGCAGGGCGTCCCCATGCCCTGCGCCTGGGCGTTTGGGCATGAAGGGCAGGGCGTCAGCGATGAAATCATGGCGCGCGCTAGCTTGACCATCCGCATCGACCAGCCGGGCGGCGAGGAATCGCTCAATGTGGCCGCCGCCGCGGCCATTTGCCTGCATGCCAGCGCGCGGTTCGGGCACCAAACTTGCAAGTTATAATTATTGGCTTTTCAAAACATAGCTTCGCCCAAGCGCAAAAAAGCCAATTTCCCCTAAAAAAGCAGCCTGCAAGCGTCTCTTGAGCCGCTTTTCCCGCACGCTTGGGCGAACCGTACAGAACCGGAGAACCCAGTGCTTTTGTCTCTACAGAGGAATAGCGCGCCAGCGATTTTGGCGCTCGCGGACGGCACGGTCTTTATCGGGCACTCGATCGGCGCCGCCGGCGCCACAGTCGGCGAGGTGGTGTTCAACACCGCCATGACCGGCTACCAGGAAATCCTGACCGACCCCAGCTATTGCCGGCAGCTCGTCACGCTGACGTATCCGCATATCGGCAACTACGGCGTCAATGCCGAGGACGTCGAAGCCGGTAAGGTGCATGCCGCCGGCCTGATCATCAAGGACTTGCCGCTGCTGGCGTCGAACTTTCGCATGTCGATGACGCTCGCCGACTACCTGGTCGGCGAAAACATCGTCGCCATCGCCGGCATCGACACGCGCCAGCTGACGCGGCACCTGCGCATCGGCGGCGCGCAAAACGGCTGCATTCTGGCGCTGGCGATTGGCGAGTCGCCAAGCCGGGCGGCCATCGATCAGGCGGTCGCCAAGGCGAAAGCCGCGCCCAGCATGGACGGCCTGGACCTGGCCAAAGTCGTTTCCGCCACGCAGTCGTATGAATGGACGCAGACCGAATGGATGCTCGGCGCCGGCTACGGCGAGCAAACGGCGCCTCGGTTCCATGTCGTCGCCTACGACTATGGCGTGAAGAAAAATATTTTGCGCATGATCGCCCAGCGCGGCGCGCGCGTCACCGTGGTGCCGGCGCAAAGCTCGGCGAACGAGGTGCTCAAGCTTGCGCCCGACGGTATCTTCCTGGCCAACGGTCCGGGCGATCCGCAGGCCTGCGATTACGCCATCGACGCGGTTGGCGAATTGATCGAAACCGGCATCCCGACCTTCGGCATCTGCCTGGGGCATCAGATCATGGCGCTCGCCGGCGGCGCCACAACCTTCAAGATGAAGTTCGGCCACCATGGCGCCAACCATCCGGTAAAGGACCTGGACACCGGCCGCGTGAGCATCACCAGCCAGAACCATGGCTTCACGGTCGATGAAACCACCCTGCCAGCCAACCTGCGGCCGACGCATGTCAGTTTGTTCGACGGCACGCTGCAGGGCCTGGCGCACACTGACAAGCCGGCGTTTTGCTTTCAGGGCCATCCGGAAGCGTCGCCCGGGCCGCACGATATTTCCTATCTTTTCGATCGCTTCACAGCGCTGATGGAAAAACACACGCATGCCTAAACGCACAGACATCCGCTCGGTCCTCATCATCGGCGCCGGCCCGATCATCATCGGCCAGGCCTGCGAGTTCGACTATTCGGGCGTGCAGGCGTGCAAGGCGCTGCGCGAAGAGGGCTACAAGGTCATCCTGATCAACAGCAACCCGGCGACGATCATGACCGACCCGGCGACCGCCGACGTCACCTACATCGAGCCGATCACCTGGCAGACGGTCGAAAAGATCATCGCCAGGGAGCAGCCCGACGCGATCCTGCCGACGATGGGTGGGCAGACCGCGCTCAACTGCGCGCTCGATCTGTGGCGCCACGGCGTGCTGGAAAAGTACGGCGTCGAGCTGATCGGTGCCAAGCCCGAGGCCATCGACAAGGCCGAGGATCGGCTGAAATTCAAGGACGCGATGACGAAGATCGGCCTCGGTTCGGCGCGCTCAGGTATCGCCCATAGCATGGACGATGCCTGGGTGGTGCAAAAGACGCTTGGCTTCCCGACGGTGATCCGCCCGAGCTTCACGCTCGGCGGCACTGGCGGCGGCATCGCCTACAACCCGGAGGAATTCGAGGAAATCTGCAAGCGCGGCCTGGAAGCGTCGCCGACGAGCGAATTGCTGATCGAGGAATCGCTGCTCGGCTGGAAGGAGTACGAAATGGAAGTGGTTCGCGACACGGCGGACAACTGCATCATCGTCTGCTCGATCGAGAACCT
>CAXSGT010000237.1:0-4518 GCA_964236835.1 uncultured Polaromonas sp. | reverse complement strand
ACGTTCCAACAAGCCACACGGATTCGTCGGCATGCGCCACTTACGCCATTGGCGCCGCTTCTCAGGTGCGCGAAACCCGCGACGGATAGACCAGTACAGACTCGGTCTTGGGCCGCTCAGCTTCGTCTCGAGCCGCCTCAAGCGACGGCCTTGCTGGCACAGCACGCAAATCGTGGCCATTTTTGATTTCAAGCTCTATTCTGGCGATTCTCTCAGCGTACATCGCCGCCAAAGCCGCATGATGTTCGGCGGCGGCCTGATGTTCGACCCACGCAAGATTGGCCTCTTCAAGATAGTCAAGAGACTTGCGGACATGCGGCACGGCGCGCGGTGCGAATAGACGAAATCTCATGACAGCCCTCCGTTGATAGCTTGCCAAAGGAGCGACGAAACCAAATATTATTCGAACGCCTTCAGCTTGGCTTAAATAAATAATTGTCCGGTAATCGCTTGCCTTGTCAATCGGCAAAAGACTGATCGTGTTCGGTTGCCACACTCAATATCTTGCAGCTCCAGCTCGCTGCCCAGCCTGCAGTCATGCCGCCGGCATGCTTTAGATGGCTGTCAATTCGCGTTTCGCGATTTGCTCGGTTTCAGGCCGATGCGCCGCCGCGCCATCCGCGGCTGACTCGCCGTCCAAGGCTTCGAGCAAGTCGGGAATCAGGGCCGACAGCTCACCCGTCACGATGGCGGCGTCGGTGTCGAAGCCGTCGTCGTTTTTGTCGTTTTCCCGCACATCTTCGAGCACCACGTCGAGAAGTTTGATCTTTTTTACCTGCGCCATATCGGTCAGAACAAACGACACCCGGTCATTCCAGGTCAGTGCCAGCTGCGTGGGAATCTTGCCTGCCGCGATATGTTCAGCCACCTCGTCGATTTCGAGCGTGTGGCGCGAATAGCGCACGGTCGATTTCTGGTCGTCGGGCGTCTTCAATTCGCAGTCGCGATCGACCGTGAAACCGACGGGTGCTTCGCGGCTTGCCAGCCAGTGCGCCATGGCGGCGCCGGCGGCCATGCGGGTCTGCACCGGCTTGGCCATGAGGCCGGGACGCGATCCGGGAATTTCGCTCAGAGCTTCGATCAGCTCGCCGACCACCTTGTCGGCGCCGTTCAGGCTGCCGGAATCGACCACCAGGAATTTATTGCGGGGATCGATCCAGAGCATCGTCGATGAACGTTTGGTGAAGGCGCGGGGCAGCAGGCTCTGGATCGCTTCTTCCTTGAATTCCTTTTTAATCTTCGCGCCAACGCGTTCGCGGCCGCTTTCCCGCTGGTATTTCTCGACACGCTCATCGACCTCGGCTTTGACAGCGGAAGCGGGCAGCGGACGGCGTTCAACGCACAGCCGCAAAATCACCTGGGCGCCGACGGTTTCGACCAGCGTCGCACCTTTGTTGTCGCGCGGTGCGATCCAGCCGATCGATTCGGCTTGCGTGGCGCCGCAGGGAATAAAGCGCGCGGACTGAAACGCTTCCTCAAGCGCATCGAGCGGCGGCATAACGAAATCGGTGGCGATACGAAAAATAGATGCGGATTTGAACATGGCTTTAGCAAACTTAACTGGAATAGATAAAAATCGTGCGGCCACTGCCGCCCATTGAAAGTCCACGCGGGGCTAGGGCGCCGGCAGTTAAAAATCCGGGCTGCCCGAGACTGCCGACCTCTAACGGCGGGGTTATCGATTTATCGGCTCAGGCAACATCCATGACATGGATGTCGAAGGCGCCCTTGCGCCGGTCGTTGAAATAGCATTCCAGCGTTTCCTTGACCGTCCTGAAAGCGATTTCGTCCCACGGAATTTCAGCCTCGGCGAACAGCCTGGCCTCGATGGTTTCGTGGCCTGGCTTGAACTCGCCGCTCAACAGCCGGGCGCGGTAGTAGAAGTGAACCTGCCCGACGCGCACCACGTTCATCACGCTGAAGAGGCCCTGCATTTCATACTGGGCGCCGGCTTCCTCGTCGGTCTCGCGGGCGGCGCCTTCGGCGGTGGTTTCACCCAATTCCATAAAGCCGGCCGGCAAGGTCCATTTACCCCGCCGTGGTTCGATATTGCGCTTGCACAGCAGCACTTGCGCGCCGTCGTCGCCCCAGACCGGAACGGTGCCGACGACGTTGAGTGGATTTTCGTAATGCACGGTCTGGCAGGCTGGGCAGACCGCCCGCTGCCGGGTATCGCCGTCATCGGGCAAGCGATAAACCACAGCGGCAGCGCAAACGCAGCAATACTTCAAGGGAGGGCGTTGCATCGAATAAGTGTAGCGGCTTGAGCCTCGCGCCCGTGGCGGTGCGTACGTTCGCCGTCAGCTTGCGATTGAAGTTTTGCTACTAAAAAGGAAGCTGAAAACGCCCGTGGATAAAGCGCAGAAGGCCTAAAAGTCTTCCTATTTTGGCTTCTGTGGTCAGGTCAAGCGACCTGGACGCGCAGCGTGCCCAGTCCCGCCACGGAGCCGACCATCGTGTCGCCCGGCACCACGGCCGCGACGCCTTCGGGCGTGCCGGTGTAGATCAGGTCGCCGGGCTGCAGCTCCCAGGCGGCCGACAGGTGCTCTATCGTTTCGGCGACACTCCAGATCAGCTTTGACACCGTGCTGCGCTGGCGGTCCTTGCCGGCGACCTGCAAATGGATTTCGGCCTGCTCCACGTCGCCGGCCTGCGCCGCGGGCGTGATCGGGCCGATCGGGGCGGAATGGTCATACGCCTTGCCGATGCACCATGGCCGGCCTTGCTTTTTCATCTCGTTTTGCAAGTCGCGGCGGGTCATGTCCAGACCGACGGCGTAGCCGAAGATGTGCTGGTGCGCATCAGCGGCCGGAATGTTTTTGCCGCCGATGCCGATCGCCACGACCAGCTCGATCTCGTGGTGCAGGTTTTTCGTCAGGCCGGGGTAGGGAATCGCTGCCGTGGCGCCTTCATCGACCACGACCAGCGCATCGGCCGGTTTGAGGAAGAAAAAGGGCGGCTCGCGGCCGGTAAAACCCATTTCCTTTGCATGCTCTTCATAATTGCGGCCGACGCAATAAATGCGGTGAACCGGAAAGAGCGCATCGGTGCCGACGACCGGAACGCAAACCATCTCGGGCGGTGCGAATACAAAATTCATAATGTGAAGCTTTCGTGGCTTGAGCTTTGAGCGTTTAAGCGCTGATTTTCACCGCTAACGAGCGGCGGGTCCGTCAAATGCCGCGAGCGAGCTGAAATGCTCGACCGTCGGCGGCCCGGCGAAGAATGGCCCGATAATCGCCCGCCATTGGCCATACCCCGGGGATTCGCGAAAGTCCACCATATGGCTGTCCAGCGTTTCCCAGGAGATTTGCACCAGATAGCGCTCGGGGCTGTCGATGCCTTTTTGAATGGTGCAACCCAGAAAGCCCTTGGCTTTGGCAAGCACGGTACTGACGGCGCGCTGGATCGCTTCGTCGAAGGCCGTCTGCTGGCCGGCTTGAATGCGAAAATCGGCAAGCTCGAGAATCATGAAAATTCCTTTTTGAAATTGGTGCGAAGTGGCTGACTCTACCGTCAAACCGCGATGTGGGCCGCGCTATGGCGCTTTGACAATCTGAAACCTGGTGTGTTTGGCTACTGTTTTCACTGTTGGACGGCGCGGGCGCAGTATCAGCTGGCGACGCTGGCTTTCCAGCGCTGCATCGCACCAGGGATCGTCGCAGTTGCGCCGGATGGTTTGCGGTCTAACAGTGACTCGTTGGAGTATAAAAGTCGGGCTTCGGTTAATGCTTGCGCAATATGGATCCTCACAATTCTTGTTCACGCCGCCACGTTTTCCTTGCCGGATTCATTCCAGAAGAAGTTCAGCGGCCACCGGCGTGCGCGGGCAGCCAAGCATGAACGGGCTTTGCCATGCCGCCGCCTGACTGGATCGTTCCCGACTGGCCGGCCCCCGCCGGGGTTCGAGCGCTGATGACGACTCGCGCCGGCGGCGTGTCGGCGGCTCCCTTCGACAGCATGAATCTGGGCTTGCATGTCGGTGATGCGCCTGGCGCGGTACTGGCCAATCGCGCTTTGCTGCGAAGCGCCACGGGCGCGCAGCCGGTTTTTCTGAACCAGGTGCATGGCAGCCAGGCGCTGACGATCGGCTCCGGGGCGCTGCAGGCTCAGGCGGGCGACGCCTGCGTCACCGCGCAGCGCAAACTCGCCTGCACCGTCATGGTCGCGGATTGTTTGCCAGTATTGCTGACGACCGAGTGCGGCAATGCGGTGGCGGCGGCGCATGCCGGCTGGCGCGGACTGGCTGGCGGGCGCGGCAGCAGCGGACAAGGCGTTCTAGAGTCGGTTTATGCGTCTTTTAGTGCTCTTTCGCAAGCGGGACCGGCATATCTAGCTAGTAAAACAATAGCATGGCTCGGCCCCTGCATCGGTCCAGCCGCATTTGAAGTGGGTGTCGAAGTGAAGGCGGCTTTTGAAGCGGTGCAGCCTGAAGCCGCCTGTTATTTTGTTGCTATCGGTCCGGGAAAGTACCTGGCCGATCTGCCTGCGTTGGCCCGTCTTCGTCTGCGGGCACTG
>CAXSGT010000236.1:0-4541 GCA_964236835.1 uncultured Polaromonas sp. | reverse complement strand
AGTTGGTTAGAATACCGGCCTGTCACGCCGGGGGTCGCGGGTTCGAGTCCCGTCCGCTCCGCCAATATAAAAAAGCGTTGTAATTTTAAAAATTACAACGCTTTTTCACTTCACGACCGAGAGGTCAGCCGCTTTTACGCGGCGCGGGCCAATGACGTACCAGCCACAGATAGATCGTCAGGTTGACGATGACGACCGTGGCGGCGAGCACGAGCTGAACATCGCGCGTCAGGCCCTCGGGATAAATGACGCCCAGCAGGTAATGGTCGATAAAGCTTTGCGAGTAACCCGATTGCCCGGCTTGCAGGCGAAAGCTGTTTTCGATCGAGGTCAGCGGACATTCGCCGCCCGTTATTTCGACAAAGAAGGCCCAGGCGACGGCCGGAAGGTGGAGCAGCGGCATCCAGCGCCACTTCAAGGCCAGCGCTGCGCCGCAAAGGGCAAACACGATGAAGGCCAGGTGCAGCAGCAATACGGCGTCGGCGGCTAGGCGAAACTGCATGACGCGGCCTCGAAGGCTATTTCCTGGAACAGGTCACGACCGATTTGCCTCAAGCTCAAAGCAGCGGCACCAGCGTGGCCCTGATGGCCGCCGCATCGGGCTTGGCTTTGGAGGTCCAACGAATGATGCGGTAGCCGGCGCTCGCAAGCATCGCATCGCGCCTGGCGTCCTTGGCGCTGTCGTGGGTCCGGTCATCGAGCTCGATGATGGCGACGACTCTGCCGTCCTTGCGGTGTTGGGCGACGAAATCGACGATCTTTTGCGCGAACATGCCGCGCTGCCGGTAGTAGGCTTTGCTGTCTTGTTGCCTCGTCACCCCGGGCTCGAGCAGCGCGCCCATGGCGACCTGGGCAAGAAACCGCAGCTCCGGCACCGCCGCCTCGAGACGCCGCAAAAATTCCAGCTCGTTGGCCGTCAGGAGCGCCTTGGCCTTGAACTGGTTGGCGGCCCGGGCGGCCAGCCAGGCTTTCAAAACGGCAAAAGCGATCGCCGCGGCGATTGCCACCGCGGCAATAACGGTCAGAGTCGATGTCGCGCTCATGAATGCATGGCCTTTGGTTCAGAGGGTTCAGCGCCTTGGCCGGTGGCGGGCCTTGGGCGTTTCATCAGGCCTGAGAATTGTCCACGATCACGCGGCCGCCGCTGCCTCACCAGTCTTCCTTCACCGCCAGCACCGCGTCCTTGCCCGCCGCCGCGCGCCCGGCGAGCCAGGCGGTCAGCGTGCCGGCCAGCACCACGCTGGCGCACAGCAGCAGCAGCCGCAGCCATGGCAGCTGCAAGTCCATCGTCCAGTGAAAGCTCTGCGGATTGACGACGAACACCAGCACCATCGCCACCGCGAGGCCCAGGCCCAGGCCGGCGAGGGCGCCGATCACCGTCCAGGCCGCGCCTTCGCCGGCGACGACCGCCAGGATTTGCCGCCGCGTCAGCCCCAGGTGCGCTAGCAAACCGAACTCCTTGCGCCGCGCCAGCACCTGCGCGCTGAAGCTCGCCGCGACGCCGAACAGCCCGATCGTGATCGCCACGCCCTGCAGCCAATAGGTCACGGCAAAACTGCGGTCGAAGATTTTCAAGGAGGTAGCGCGGATCTGCCCGACGGGCGACATCTCGAGCAGCGCGCCGCCGCCTCCGGACTGCCGGTCGGCGAGCGCGCGTATCGACCGCTGCACGCTGCCCTGCGCCGCGCCGGCGTCAAGCCACAGCGCCAGGTCGTTGACGCGCCGGTCGCCGCTCAAACGCTCGAAGTCGCTTTGCGCCAGCGCAATGGCGCCGAACTGGCGCGCGTAGTCGCGCCAGACGCCAGCGACGTAAAACTCGGGCCGCGACGACTCTGCTATCAAATTAATAGCTGCCTGCGCTCGCCCCGCTTGCGCAAAAGCACTAAAAGCTTGTGAAAGCGGCTTGAACACGGCGCCCGGCATGGCGCCGTACAAATCGACCATCGCCTCGCTGACGTAAATGCCGACTTTGCCCGGCGGCACGATGAGCGCCGGGCCGACCAGCGGCAGCGCCTTGGCCGGGTCGTCGATGGCGCGCGAAATCAGCGCGACAGCCGGCTTGCTCGCGTCGAGCAGCAGCTGCGTCGTTCGCAGGGTGCCGACGCGCGCGACGCCGGGTAGGTACTTAAGCGCCTGGACGAACTCGGGCGAAAAATAGGCCGTGTCGCTCGCCGACGCGCTCAGCGTCGAGCGCACATACAAGTCGGCCGGCAGCACCGCGTCGAGCCACTGCGTGACCGAATCGCGAAAGCTCGCGACCATCACCGTCAGCGCCACCGCCAGGCCCAAGGAGGCGACGACGCCGCTGACGGCCACCGCGGCGCTTTCGCGCACCCGGCGCGCGCGCTCGACCGCCAGCAGCGGCAGCAGGCGCTGCGCGACATGCACCGCGAGCCGGTCGTACAGCAGCGTGATGAGCCATGGCAGCGCGGTGATGCCGCCGACTAGCAGCAGCGCGACCGAAAAATACGCCGCCAGTGGAATGCCGAAAATCGGCGGCAGCATTGCCAGCAGAGCGCCAGCCGCTATCAAAACCAGACTTACCCAGTGACCGCCCGCGGCGCTGGTCGGCCCGCCCAACCCTTTGAGGGTTTGCGCCGGCGGCAGCTTTTGCGCCGCCCGCGCCGGCCACCAGCCGCCGACGCCGGCCGCTGCGATGCCGAGCGCGCCGTAACTCAGCGCCGCCCAGCCGCTCCACTGCAGCGCCGGCGCCACGCCGGCGAAGTAGCCGCCGCCCAGGTCGCCGCCCAGCAGCCGCAGCGCCAGCGCCGCCAGGCCGGTGCCCAGGGCAACGCCGGCCAGGCTGCCGGCCAGGCCCAGCGCCAGCGACTCGATCAGCACCAGCCGCAGCCGCTCGCGGCCCGTCAGCCCGAGCACGCCGAGCAGCGCAAACTGCTGCGCCCGCTTGGCGACGCTGAGCGACAGCACCGAGAACACCAGAAAAGCGCCGGTGAAGAGCGCCACCAGCGCCAGCACCGTGAGGTTGACGCGGTAGGCGCGCGATAAATTGCTGACGCGCTCGGCGGCATCAGCGGGCGGGCTGGCAGTCACGCCAAGCGGCAGCCGCAGCGAGTCGATAACGCTGCGCATGTCGGCGCCGGCCTTGAGCCGCACGTCGATGCGCGTGAGCTGGCCCTGCCGGCCGAACAGCTCCTGCGCGGCGCCGATGTCCATCACCGCCAGCGGTCCGCCGCCGGCGCCGACGCTGCCCGCCACGGCGACGCTGCGCAGCCGCAGGCCGTCCTGCAGCCGCAGCTCGCGCGTTGCGAAGACCTGGCGCGCGGCGGGATTTAAAAACACCTTGCCGGGAGCGAACAGCGCCAAGCGCCCTTCGGCCTTGTCGGGGACGGGCAGCAGCGACGGCGCGACCGACGCGACCGCCAGCGCATCGACGCCGATAAGGCGCAGCGGCTCGCGCCGGGACGCGTCGCCCTGGCCGTCCAGCGCATAGGTCGTGATCTCCAGCACCGGGCTGGCCATGGCCACCAGCGGGTGGCTGGCGACGCGCTCGTACAGCGCTTCGTCGAAAGCGCCCTGCACCGCGCGCAACTCCAGGTCGGGCTGGCCGTTGACGGCGCGCACCGCCTGCGAGAACTCGCTAAGCGCCGAGGCGTTGATGAGGTGCACCGAAAACGCCAGCGCGACGCCGAGCATCACCGCGACGGCGGCGGCGGCGTTGCGCCACGGGTGGTAAGTTAATTCACGCCAGGAAAAGGTGCGAAGGAGTGCGCGCATGATTTATTTTGCCCGGCTGGCCTTTGCCTGACTTTCTGCAAAAAGGCGAAAGACCAGCTCCTCAATCCGCAATCCCGTCGGCGCTCAGATGCAGCCGGCGGTCGGCGCGGGCCGCCGCCGCCTCGGAATGTGTGACCAGCACTAGCGACGCGCCGTGCTCGCGCGTCTGCGCGACCAGCGCATCGAGCACCTTGGCGGCGGTGGCCGGGTCGAGGTTGCCGGTCGGCTCGTCGGCCAGCAGCAGGGCGGGCCGGTGTATCAGCGCGCGGGCGATCGCCACGCGCTGCAGCTGCCCGCCGCTGAGCTGCTGCGGCAGGCGCCGGCCCAGGCCGCCCAGGCCGACCGCAGTCAGCATTGCCTGAACGCGGGCATCGTCGGGTTCGCCCAGCAGCAGCAGCGGCAGCGCGACGTTTTGCGCCACGTCCAGGTGCGGCAGCACGTGAAACGCCTGAAACACAAAGCCGACCCGGCGCCGGCGCAGCAGCGCGCGCGCGTCGTCGCTCAGCGCGCCCAGGTCGATGCCGGCCAGCGTGACCGAGCCTTCGTCCCAGCTGTCGAGCCCCGCCATGCAGTTCAGCAGCGTCGATTTGCCGACGCCCGACTCGCCGATGATGGCGACAAATTCGCCCGGCGCGACCTCAAGCGTGACGTTGCGGAACACGGCCGATTCGCCGTAGCGCTTGCCCAGGCCGCTGACTTGCAACCCCGCCGCATTCATCGCCATGCCCCGGTGTGGGCTTCCACCCGCGCCAGCACCTGCTCGAGCGCGTCCGGCGCGTCGCAGGCGACCACTTCGCGCCGCGGCA
>CAXSGT010000235.1:0-4553 GCA_964236835.1 uncultured Polaromonas sp. | reverse complement strand
GCCGGCTCAATCGAGCTTGATGCCAGCTTGCTTGATCGTCGGACCCCATTTGGCAATCTCCTGCTCCATCAGCCTAGTCATCTCGGCGGGCTTCATGGTGTAGGGCTCGTAGGTGAAGGTTGCAAGTTTTTCGAGCACGTCGGGCTCTTTCATGGCCTTGGCAACAGCGTCGTTGATCGTCATGACAATGTCCTGCGGCGTGCCCTTCGGCGCAAGAAGTCCATTCCAGCCGGAAACTTCCCATTTCGCCGGCGCGCCGGACTCTTTGGCGGTCGGAATGTCGGTGTAGCCAGCGGTGCGGCCGGGCGCTGCCACGGCCAGGAACTTCAGCTTGCCCGCCCGCCTAAGCGGACCGGCCGAGGCAGCCGAGCCCAGCGCCCAGTCGACTTCGCCGTTGGCGACCGACTGATACAGCTGCGATGTCTCCTTGAACGGGATATGCGTCATCTTCGTTCCCGTCGCGGACTCCAGGAGCATGCCGCCCAAATGGGCCGGGCTGGCGACATTCCACGATCCGTAGGACACCGCACCAGCTTTTTCCCTTGCCGCGGCGATCAGGTCACCCATCGTGCGCCATTTTGAATTCGCCGGCACAGTGACAAAGAAACCGTTTTTGATCAAGGGTGTGACCGGTTCGAAGTCTTTCAGCACCGCGTAAGGAAGTTTGGAGAAAAGATGCGGCTGCGTGCCGACCTGAAAGCTGTCGATCTGCACCAGGGTGTAGCCGTCAGGCGCGGCGCGCTTGGCCGCCTCGAAGGCGATGAAGCCACTGGCGCCCGGACGGTTGTCAACAATGATGGCCTGGCCCAGCGTCTTGCCCATCTTGTCGGCCAGTATGCGCAGCAAAACGTCAGGTCCTTGTCCAGCTGGAAAAGGCGTGATGATCTTGATGGGTTTGTTCGGGTACCCCTGGGCCAGGGCGGCGCCGCTCAATGCGAAAGCTGCGCAAGCGGCAACCAGCAGGCGTGTAGAAGTCTTTTTCATCGCGTTTGTCTCCACTTTCTAAAAGGGGTGACCCGTTGAATGCACGGGAAGGACAGAATTTTATTGAGATTTAATGGCATGATTAAAGCAAATTAAAACTATCATTAATCGATAAATTGCATAAATATGGACACGTTTCTGCACGTCAAAACCTTTTCTCTCGTGGCAAGCTGCGCGAGTTTCACAGAGGCGGCGCACCAACTCGACGTGGTGCCGTCGGTGGTCGCCAAGCGCATTGCACAGCTGGAAAAGAGTCTTGGCACGCGGCTGTTCGACCGCACGACGCGCGCCGTTCGCCTGACCGAAGCTGGCGAGAAGTTGCTGGCAAGGGCAGGCACGCTGGTTGCAAGTTTCGACGACCTGCTGGAGAGCGTCGGACGCGACGAAAGCAAGCTGGAAGGGCATATTCGCGTGATGGCGCCGACGACGCTCACCATGGCCTATCTCGGCGAGGCGTTCTGCGATTTTTTGCGTGAACACGACCGAATTACCATGGAAATCGCTTTGGTCGATCACTCCGCAAATCCGGTCGAGCAGGGTTTCGACCTGGCCATCAGCGGCCGGTCGGCCAGTTATGAAGGCGTGGTCGATATTCCCCTGTGCCCGGTGCTGCCCATTGTTTGCGCGACGCCCGCCTATTTGCTTGCCAGAGGTACGCCGACGCATCCGCGAGAACTTGCTGAGCATGACTGCCTCGCGTTCAAACCGTCGGGTTCCAACTGGCAATTCCAGAGCCCCAGGGGTGTCGTCAACGTCGATGTGCGCGTGAGGCTGCTGGCTGATGACAATCGCACGCTGCTGCATGCCGCTTTGGCCGGACTGGGCATCGCATCGCTTCCGACATACGTTGCACGCGACGCCGTGTCGAGCGGCGCCTTGACGCCGCTGCTGCATAAATTTCCTCCGCAAGAAACCTGGTTCAAAGCCTTTGTTCCCAAGCGAAAGCAAGGGGTGGCGCGCATCACGGCACTCATAGGGTGGCTGTCGGCAAGGCTGGATTCGCCCTAATCGATGCAAGCGATGCAAGCGATGCAAGAAGGCTCGGGGAGAAGCGCAGAGTTGCAACAGCCGCATATAAGTGCTTGCCTGCCCGTGCATAAGAGGCGGTTAACATGGCGGGCAACCGTTTTTTCGCCATGCCCACCTATCAATTTTCCTGTGAAGTCCTTCCCCGCTACCTGCCCGAGCAGTCGGCGCCGGATGAGGCCATCTACTCGTTTTCGTACACCGTGACCGTGACCAACACGGGTGATGTCGCTGGACAGCTGATTTCGCGCCACTGGATCATCAGCGACGCCAATGGCCACACCGAAGAAGTCAAGGGCCTGGGCGTCGTCGGCCACCAGCCGCTGCTGAAACCGGGCGAGTCGTTCCAGTACACCAGCGGCTCGCGGCTGCGCACCCCCAGCGGAACCATGCATGGCAGCTACTTTTTCGTCGCCGAGGACGGCAATCGCTTCGAGGCCGCGATTCCCGCGTTTCTGCTCGAAGCGACGCCTGGTGGCAACACGCCAGTGCGCGTGCTGCATTGAATTCTTGCTTGCGAACGGTGCGATGACGGACCTGCCTGGCCTGCTCAGGACGCTGAACCCGGACGCTGGGCTGGCCGAGCGGCATGTCTGGCTGGTCAAGTTGTGCGAATGGATACGCGGCGACAAAACCTCGGCGCAAGCCGCGCTGGCGCGGGTCCAGGCGTTTATCGACGCCGTGCAGGCGCAGCCTGAACTCCAGTTGCGGCTGCAGGCCTGGTGCGAAACGCTCGTTCAGACGATTGACATCACGCCTTTGCTGGCGGACTTCGGCTTTGCGCCGCGCACCGCGTTTGTCAGCGAACTGGGCGAGAGGCTGCGCCGCAAGCTGCTCCCCGGCACGCCCGAAACCCATGATGCGTCGGAGTTGTTCGCGCTGGCGCTGCCGACCCGTTTCGATGCGCAGTGGCTCAGCGCGCTGGAAGACTCTCAGATTGAGCAGCTCGAGGCCTTGCTGTCGGCCCAGCCGCGGCGCGATGCCCGGCGCTGGCATTACAGCCTGATGGACGCCATCGCTTACTGCACGACGCAAATCCAGGCGACCGGCTTTGCGCCGGAGCTTCGGCTGCGCATGGACCGAGGCAGCGTCCACGCGCGGGCTTTTCATGCGCTGTCGGGCGACATGCGGGCGCTGCGCAACGTTTTTTTCCAGCCCGGCCGCGACGAAGCCGCGCTGCAGGCGGTCGTCATGGACTACCGCGAGCAGCTCGACGCCTGCCGGCAGGCCGTCAACAGCATTTATGCGCACGTCGAAGAAAACGGTGTGTCGGTCGGCATGGTGTTCCGGCTGCGCCAGCTGCGCGCGCGAATGCTGCGCGCGCGCGAATTGCTCGACGCCCTGCTGTCGTCCAAACCGGCGATGTCAGCGCTCAAGCTGTTGGCGCGCCGCGTCATCATCGCGCAGGAAGGCAAAAGCATCAGCGCGTTGATCAGCGCCAATTCGACGCTGCTGTCGGCCAAGATGGCCGAGCGCAGCGCTGAAACCGGCGAACACTACATCACCCGCAACCGATCGGATTACCGGCGCATGCTTGGCATGGCGATGGGAGGCGGGGCCGTAACCGCCTTGACGACACTGCTGAAATTCATGGTGGTGGCGATAGGTTTGTCGGCATTTTGGAGCGGTTTTTGGGCCGGCATGGCGTATGCGGGCACTTTCATCCTGATCCAGTTGCTGCATTTCACGCTGGCAACCAAGCAGCCCGCCATGACGGCGCCCGCCATGGCCGCCAAGCTCAAGAATATCGATTCCGACGAAACCGCGACCATGCTAGAAGACTTCGTCGATGAAGTCACGCACCTGGTGCGCTCGCAAGTGGCCGCGGTGCTGGGCAATGTATTGATGGTGGTGCCGGCGGTGCTGCTGATAGATGCAGCGATCACGCTGCTGTGGGGCCATCCGATGATCAGCGGCGAAAGCGCCCGGCATGTGCTGGAATCGATCACGCTGCTCGGCCCGACGCTGTTGTGGGCAGCTTTTACCGGCGTCGTGCTGTTTGCCTCGAGCATGATCGCCGGCTGGGTGGAAAACTGGTTCGTCCTGCACCATATCGGCTCGGCAATACAGCACAATCCACGCTTTACCGCCGTGCTGGGAATCCGCCGGGCGGCCCGCTTTTCGGCTTTCATGCGCGAGAATATTTCGGGCTTCGCATCGAATATCGCACTGGGCTTCATGCTCGGGCTGATTCCGGCGTTTACCGGGTTTTTCGGCATCGAGCTTGAATTGCGCCATGTTACGCTATCGACGGGCCAACTTGCGGCAGCCGGCGCTTCGCTGGGACTCGAAATTTTCCGGCATGCGCCGGTTTGGTGGAGCATGGCGTCGATTCCGCTGATCGGCGCACTTAATCTGGGAGTAAGCTTTTACTTCGCGTTTCGGCTTGCGCTGCAGGCGCACAACGTCAGCAGACTGGACCGGGCCCGCATTCGGGCCGCGATCCGGTCACGTTGGCGCAGCCATCCTCGCAGCTTTTTCATGCCTGACTAGGCCAGACAAACAATCAATCTAGGCTTCAGGTGTCCCAATCACCGCCGCCA
>CAXSGT010000234.1:0-4585 GCA_964236835.1 uncultured Polaromonas sp. | reverse complement strand
CATCCAAAGCCAGGCGCTACGCCACCAGCGCCACCGACTTGACCTGCGCCCACACCGGCTTGCCGGGGACCAGCCCCAGCGCATCGACGGCGCGCAGCGTCACCCGCGCCAGCAGCACCGACTCGCCGCATTGCACCCGCACCAGCGCCTGCGAGGGATGCGCGTCCGGCGCGACGGCCAGCACGGCGCCCCGCAGCACGTTCTGGATGCTGCTCGAGCGCGGCGGCTCGGTGGCCAGGCTCACGTCGCGCGCCAGCACGCGCAGGCGCACTTTGCGGCCCAGACCCAGGCCGCTGTCGCCAAGCCACAGGCCGCCGCCGGCGAAGTCCAATCGCATCAAGTGCCACCGCGTGTCACGTTCACTCACCGTTGCGTCCAGCAGCGCGCCCGCGTCGTCGCCCAGAATCACGGGCGCATCGATACGCGCCAGGACACTGGCGGCCGGGCCGACCGCCAGCACGCGCCCATGCGCCATCACAACCAGCGTGTCGGCCAAGCGCGCCACCTCGCTTGCCGAATGCGTGACGTAAAGCATGGGAATGTGAAGTTCGTTGCGCAGCCGCTCCAGCCAGGGCAGGATCTCGCGCTGGCGCGCGTGGTCGAGCGACGCCAGCGGTTCGTCGAGCAGCAGCAGGCGCGGCTGTGTGGCCAGCGCCCGCGCAATCGCCACCCGCTGGCGCTCGCCGCCCGACAGCTGCGATGTCCGGCGCTCCATCAGCGGGCCGATGCCCAGCAGGCCGATGGCGGCCTCCAGCGCTATCGCCTGCTGATGACGGGCGCCGGTGCGCCTCAAGCCGTAGTGCAGGTTGCCGCGAACGTCCAGATGGTCGAGCAGGCTTGCTTCCTGGAAGACATACCCCAGCGGCCGGCGCCAGGTGGGCAGAAAAAAGCGCCGCTCGTCGTCCTGCCAGACCTCGCCCGCGATCTTCACCAGAGCGTCTTTGGCCCGCTCCAGTCCGGCGACACAGCGGAGCAGCGTGGTTTTGCCCGATCCCGACGGCCCGAACAGCGCGGTGATGCCGTGCGCCGGCAGCAAAAGGTCGGCCTGCAGCGCAAAATCCGGCCGCGCCAGCGACAGGCGGATGTGATTGCTGTTCGCGGCGTTCACTGCGGCACGCGCGGATTGCGGCGGTTCAACAGCGCCAGGCCCAGCAGCACCGCGAAGGAAAACAGCACCATGCCGCCGGCCAGCCAGTGCGCCTGCGTGTATTCGAGCGCTTCGACATGGCCGTAGATCTGCGTCGATACGACGCGCGTCTTGCCCGGAATGTTGCCGCCGATCATCAGCACCACGCCGAACTCGCCCACGGTGTGGGCAAAGCTCAGGATGGCGGCGGTCACGAAGCCGGGCCGCGCCAGCGGCAGCGCCACGGTGAAAAACGCGTCCAGCGGCCTGGCGCGCAGCGTGGCCGCGACTTCCATCGGCCGCCCGCCCACCGCCTCGAACGCATGCTGCAGCGGCTGCACCGCGAAAGGCAGTGAATAGATCATTGAGCCCAGCAGCAGCCCGCCGAAGGTGAAGGGCAGCGTCCCCAGACCCAGCGCCTGGGTCAGCTGTCCGCCCGGCCCGTGCGGCCCCAGCGCGACCAGCAGGTAAAAACCCAGCACCGTCGGCGGCAGGACCAGCGGCAGCGCCACCACGGCGCCCACCGGCGCGCGCCAGCGCGAGGGTGTGCGCGCCAACCACCAGGCCAGCGGGGTCGCCAGCAGAAGCAGCAGCAAAGTCGTGAGGCCGGCCAGCTTGAGGGTCAGCCAGATCGCACCGAGGTCGCCGCCGCTGAAGTCAGGCATCTAGGAGCCTGTCGGACTTGGGAATCGTCGGCTGCAAATCGACCGCAGCGGTCCATTTTTCACCGTCTTTTTGACCCATAGCAGGGCTATGGGCCTGCAAAGCCGGCAAAAACTGTCCTCGCTGGGGCCGATTTTCGCTTTCGACGCCCCAAGTCCGACAGGCTCCAAGCGGTCAGAACTCATAGCCGTATGACCGGATCATGGCGCGGGCTTTGTCGCCCCTGAGGTAGGCGCCGAGCGCCGCCGCAGCAGGATTGTCTTTGCCCGCGGCCAGCACCACCGCGTCCTGGCGGATCGGCGTGTGCAGGTTGGCGGGGACGATCCAGGCCGAGCCTTTTCCGATACGCCCACCCTCCATCACCTGAGACAGCGCGACGAAAGCCAGAGCGGCGTTGCCGGTGGCGGCGAACTGATAGGTCTGGGCAATATTTTCGCCCTGCACGAAGCGAGCCTGCAGGCTTTGCAACAAGCCCAGACTGGTCAGCGTTTCGATGGCGGCCGCGCCGTAGGGCGCGAGCTTGGGATCGGCAATGGCAATGCGGGCCTCGCTCGGCCTGCGCAGCACTTCGCCCTTGTCGTCCACCAGTCCGGGCTGCGCGCTCCATAGCACGAGCCGGCCGATGGCATAGGTAAAACGCGTGCCTGGCACAGTCTGGCCTTCTTTTTCCAGCCGGGCGGGGGTTTCGTCGTCAGCGGCCAGCAGCAGCTGAAAAGGCGCGCCGTTCTTGATCTGCGCATAAAACTTTCCGGTCGCACCAAAGGACAGCACGGCCTTGTGACCCGTGTCGGCCTCGAACGCCGCTGCGATTTTCTGCATCGGCGCGGTGAAGTTGGCCGCGATGGCCACATGTACTTCAGCCGAACGGACGCCTGTGGCCGATGCGGCTAAAACAGCCAGCATCCAGACAAATCTTGAAAAGTTTTTCATAATTTCGCTATTCATTTATAGAATAGCGAAAGTATAGCAAGGCACAATTCGGCCATGAAGACAAAACCCTTAAAGCTCGATAGCGCACTCGGCCACGAAGCGGCGGACAAACGAATCGACATTCTGCGGCGAATCGGGGATGTCGGATCGATCTCCGAAGCGGCGCGCGGCGCATCCGTGAGCTACAAGGCGGCCTGGCAGGCCATCGACACCTTGAGCAACCTGGCCGGCGGGGCGCTGGTCGACAGTTCCGTCGGCGGTGCGGGCGGGGGCGGCGCGCGCCTGACGGACGCGGGCCGGCGCCTGTTGGCGGCAGCCGATGAAATGGCGACAGCCAGGCGCCAGGTCCTTGCGCGGCTGGTCGGTCGCGACGGCGACGGCGCCCAGTTGCCCGGTGTAGCCGCGCTGGGTCTTCGCACCAGCATGCGCAATCAGCTGCCTTGCACGGTCAAGGCCCTGGCCGCCAGCGGAGCGATGGTTCGCGTCGAAATGCTGCTGCCGGACGGCGCGGCGCTGGCGTCGCGCATCACGCGCGAGAGCGCCGAGCTGCTGGCGCTGGCTCCCGGCCTGCCTGTCATTGCTCTTTGCAAGGCCACCGCAGTGCGAATCGGGGCCAGCTTCGCCGCCAGAGAAGGACGCAATCAGTTCAGCGGCCGCGTCGCGCGAATGTCACGCGGCTCGGGCAGCGCCGAAGTGACTTTGGAACTGGATGCGGGCCTGAATCTGGTCGGCTTTGCCGACGCCGCGAGCGGATTGAAAGCAGGCAGCGCCGCTGTCGCCGAGGTGGACGAAGCCGCCGTTGTTATTTCGGTTCCCGGCTAAGCATTTCTGCCGGGATTCTGGCAATGCTTACTATCAAATACATAGCTTCTTACGCTTGCTATATAAGCGCAAACAGCTGATTTGGCACCGTAAAATGGCGCTTGGCGTGTAGTGTCTCTGTTTGAGTTTGAGCTTGCGACCCTGAGCCGCCGGCTAGAGGCGCATATTTGAGCGGCGGCTTTGCAGCGAAAGCGGCCGTCATGTTCACGCCGCGAAAAGCACATTTCCGGGCACAAGCTGTCGGACACGTCCGGCCGCTATGTCGAGAGCATCAGGCTGGCAGCTGTCGCTCAAACAGTGGCCGCCAAATGGCGGCCGGCGGCAAGACGGGCTGTTCGGGCGCAGCGGCGGTAATTGTCGGTGTGCCTCTTAATTCATCCATACTCACCGACCGGGTGCATAAGCGAAACGCCAGCCGGTCAGTCGTCGGTGGATCCATAGGCGCTTCGAGCGCGGGCTGGCCGGGCCAGCCGCGCAAGCCCCTCGCCGTGGCTACCGCAGCACCGGTGAGCCAGCATGGCAAAAACGACGACCGGACGGCGGCATTCCCGAGGAGTGCTGGAACGACGCTGCCGCCTCCGAGGTATAGGGCAACACGCCAGCGCGAGCCGACGGCGCTCGCGCCGCGCTTTTGTCAGCCGCGGTCTGCGCGGGCGGGGCGGGCGGAGCGACGACCGCCGGTGGTGGCCGAGCCCATCCCGGCGCGGTCGGTGCCCATGAGGCCGCCGCTGCGGTTGTTGGGGTTGCGCCCCATGTCCTGGTCGCCGGGAGTCACGGCGGCTTTAGCCGCGCGGCCCACGGCTCTAGCCCCGCGGCCCACGGCGTTACCCGCGTCGCGGGTGACTTCTCCAACGCTGCGGCCGGTGCCGGACGTGCTGTCAGTAGCGGGCTGCGCCGCGGCGACCCCCGCCAAGGCGGCGGCGGCAATAACAACGATCAGCTTTATAGGTACTTGCATAAATGGCTCCGGTAGGAATGAGGAGCATGGAGTATAGCAATCGGCATGCCGCCGAAGCGTCGCTCCGGATTGCGTGCCTCGCTGAA
>CAXSGT010000233.1:0-4613 GCA_964236835.1 uncultured Polaromonas sp. | reverse complement strand
ATGTCCGCATCGTTGTCGTTTTGGCCGAAGGCTCGGGCTGCACCGCCGGCGCGCTGTACGACTGGCTCGCCGGCGTGATGCCCAGGTACATGCTGCCGCGCTACATCGAGTTTGCCGGCAGCCTGCCTCGCACGCCGACGAACAAGATCGAGAAGTTCCAGCTTAAGGAGGCCGGTCTCGGCGCCAGCGTATGGGACCGCGATGTCCACAGGCCGCCGTCGCGGTCGAAAGCTCCCGCTGAATTCGAGGTCTCCCCATGAACACAAAGGAAAGAATCATGAACACGAACCATCAACAGATCAGCCGCAGGTACTTCGTCGTCGCCTGCGTCGTGGCCAGCGCAACGCTTTCGGACATGCCGGCATTCGGACAAACCTACCCCGCGAAGCTCGTCAAGGTGGTCGTCCCCTACAGCCCCGGCTCCAATCCCGATCTGGCGACGCGGGTGGTGATGCAGGCGCTGTCCGAGCGGCTCGGCCAGCCCTTCGTGATCGACACCAAGATCGGCGCGGGCGGCTCGATCGGCCTGAGCGCCGGCGCCAAGGCGGCGCCCGACGGCTACACCATCAC
Organism: uncultured Polaromonas sp.; assembly: GCA_964236835.1. Taxonomy (GTDB): domain Bacteria; phylum Pseudomonadota; class Gammaproteobacteria; order Burkholderiales; family Burkholderiaceae_C; genus Polaromonas. The sequence goes on along the minus strand of CAXSGT010000233.1, from coordinate 4,043 downwards.
GACCGGCCACGTCGGCGGGCTGGCGATCAACCCGAGCATTTACGACAAGCTGCCCTACGACGTTGCGAAGGATTTCGTGCCGATCACGCAGATGTACAAATCGCCTCTGCTCATGCTGGTCGCGGAAGGCTCGCCGTACAAAACGCTGGCCGACGTGATTGCCGCCGCCAGGGCGAACCCCGGAACGATCACCTACTCGTCAGGCGGAAATGGCAACGGCGCGCACCTGTCGGGCGAGTCGCTGAGCGCGTTGGCCGGCGTCTCGATGAAGCACATTCCCTATAAAACCGTTTCCGACGCGCTGGTCGGCGTCGTTGGCGGCGACATCACCTTTTCTTTCGGCAATCTGGCGCTGGGAATGCCGCTGGTGAAAGGCAAAAAGCTGCGCGCGCTCGCCTTCAGCGGCGAGTCCCGGGTCGCGGAATATCCTGAAATTCCGGTGGTCGGCGAAACCATCAAAGGCTTTGAGTTCAATGACTGGAGCGGCATGCTCGCGCCCACCGGCACGCCGCCGGCCATTGTCGCCAAGCTCCAGCGCGACATTTCCGCGGTGCTGGCGCAGCCCGAGGTCATCAAGACCATGCGCGCCCAGGGTTTGATCCCGGTGCAGAGCACGTCGGACGAGTTTGGAAAGTTCATCGACAGCGAAACGAAAAAGTGGGGCCAGCTCTCCAAAAGCATTAACCTCAAGCTGAATTAATTCTTCCCAAGGCGAGTCATGTACCAGGTTCTGCATGGTATGCGCGTTATCGAATGCGCGTCCTTCATCGCCGCGCCTTCGTGCGCGCTGCATCTTTTGCAGATGGGCGCGCAGGTGATACGCATCGATCCCATCGGCGGCGGCCCCGACTTTCATCGCTGGCCGCTGGCGGCGGGAGGCGACAGCCTGTATTGGGAAGGGCTGAACAAGGGCAAACAGTCGATCGCAGTAGATTTTTCCAGCCCGCAAGGGCGCGAACTGGTCGCGCAGCTGGTGTGTGCGCCCGGCGACGGCGGCGGCCTGTTCGTGACCAACTTTCCGGCCGAGGGATTTTTGTCGCACGAACGCCTGCGGCAGGGCAGGGCGGACCTAATCACCACCCGCGTCATGGGCTGGGCCGACGGCGCCCCGGCGGTGGACTACACCGTGAACGCGGCCGTCGGCGTTCCCTATATGACCGGCCCGCCAGTCGATTCGGGCTCTGACAATGAGCCGGTGAACCACGTCCTGCCGGCCTGGGACCTGCTGGCGGGCGCCTATGCGGCCTTCGCGCTGCTCGCCGCCGAGCGCCACCGGCGGGCGACCGGCCAGGGCCAGGAGGTGCGCGTGCCGCTGTCCGACATCGCCATCGCCTCGCTCGGCCACCTGGGCCAGATCGCCGAGGTGCAGGGCGGCGGCGACCGGCCGAAGATGGGCAATACGCTGTTCGGCGCTTTCGGCCGCGACTTCAAGACCGCCGACGGCAAGCGCCTGATGGTCGTCGCCATCACGCCCCGGCAATGGAGCGGCCTGCTGAAGGCGCTCGAACTGGGCGACGCGGTGGCCGGCATCGAGGCGGCGCTCGGCGTTTCGTTCATGAAGGATGAAGGCTTGCGCTTCCAGCATCGCGACCTGCTGACGCCCCTGGTGGAAGCGGCCATTGCGCGTCGCGCCTCGGACCGGCTGGGGACTGCGTTCGATGCCAATGGCGTGTGCTGGGGGCCGTACCACACGCTCCAGGCGGCCTTGGCGGACGAGCCGCGCCTGGTCTCAGGAAATCGCCTGTTCAGCCCGGTGGCGCACCCGAGCGGGCAGACCTATCCCACGCCCGGCGCGGCGGCGACCCTGGTGCAGAGCGAGCGCCTGGACGCAACACGCGCGCCGCACCTCGGCGAACACACCGATCAGGTGCTCTCCGATATCCTCGGCTTTTCCGCGGCGCAAATTGGCCGCCTGCATGACGGCGGCCTGGTCGCCGGGCCGAAAAAAGCGACGACACCATGATCAACACTTCCGACCCTCGAATTCCCGACGCCCAAGACGCCGCCGTGTCGCTGGAGCATCGGCTGCACCCGCTGGCCAACGGCGTGCGGGCCTATCTGGCGGCGGCGACCGAGGCGGTGCGCGGCCGCGTCATGGCAGACGGCGTGCTCGACGCGAGCCTCGCCCATCGGCACCAGCGCGCGCTGCACGGCCTGGCCTGGCTGGCGACCACGGGCGAGGCTATCGTTTGCACTGCGGAATGGGGACTGCGGTTGGCGCGTGAAGGCCAGCTGGGCGAGGCCGAGACGCTCTTGATCGGCATCGGCCTGGGCGAATACCTGCAGCAGCTCGCCGGCGGCATTCCAATGAGCCAGAACGAAATTTTCCGGCCCGACGAACTGGGCCTGGCCGACGCGGTGCGGTCGCTCAAGTCCGACCCCGCGGCGGCGTGGTTCATGCGGCACGGCAACACCGCCGAGGCCCGCAGCGGCTTGATCGAGCAGGTGCGCGCGGGCGCCGGCATCGACGAAACCCTGCCGGACGCCGAGCTGAACATGGTGCGCGACCAGTTCCGCCGCTTCAGCGCCGAGCGCATCGCGCCCCACGCGCATCAATGGCATCTGGCCGATGCGCTGATCCCTGATAGCGTGGTCGGAGAAATGGCCGAGCTCGGCGTATTCGGCATCTGCATCGACACCGAATATGGAGGGCTGGGCATGGGCAAGCTTGCCATGTGCGTCGTGACCGAAGAGCTCAGCCGCGCCTGGATCGCCGCCGGTTCCCTGGGCACGCGCTCCGAAATTGCGGGCGAGCTGATCTCATTGGCCGGAACCGCCGATCAAAAAGCGCGCTGGCTGCCGGGCATCGCCTCAGGCAAGGTGCTGCCGACGGCGGTGTTCACCGAGCCCGACACCGGCTCCGACCTGGGCTCGCTGCGCACCCGCGCGACGCCGGCGGCGGACGGCGGCTGGCGCATCGACGGCAACAAGACCTGGATCACGCACGGCGCGCGCAGCGACCTGATGACGCTGCTGGCGCGCACCGACGCGGGCGGCAAGGGCTATTCGGGCCTGAGCATGTTCCTGGCGGGTAAGCCGCGCGGGAGCAGCGAACAGCCCTTTCCCGGACCGGGCATGCGCGGCGGCGAAATCCCGGTGCTGGGCTACCGCGGCATGAAGGAGTACGAAATCGCCTTCAACGATTTCGCGGTGCCGGCCGATGGCTTGCTCGGCGGCGTACCGGGCCAGGGCTTCAAGCAGTTGATGCAGACCTTCGAAGGCGCGCGAGTGCAGACGGCGGCGCGCGCGGTCGGCGTCGCCTGGAAGGCCTACGACCTGGGTTTGCGCTACGCCGGCGACAGGCGCCAGTTCGGCCAGCCGATCATCGAGTTCCCCCGCGTCTCTGACAAGCTCGCCATGATGCTCGCCGAAACCGTGATGGCGCGCGAACTGACGTACTTCGCCGCCACCGAAAAAGACAAGGGCCACCGCTGCGACATCGAAGCCGGCATGGCCAAGCTGCTCGCCGCGCGCGTCGCCTGGAGCAACGCCGACGCTAGTTTGCAAATTCACGGCGGCAACGGGTATGCGCTGGAGTTCGAGATCAGCCGGGTGCTGTGCGATGCGCGGATTTTGAATATTTTCGAGGGGGCGGCGGAGATTCAAGCGCAGGTGGTGGGGCGGGGGTTGTTGGGGCGGGTGCTATTGAAATCGTAGCTGGGTGTGCTTGCTGGTCGGGCGTTGCGGGCTTGTTTGACGCGTGGAAAAAGCGACTCCGTCGTATCGCATTCCCTACTGAGCCAAACTCGATCACAAGCCTGCTTCGTATTGGCGGATAGATGGAATATTCTCCCAATGAAGCGGTTTTGTCAGTCTTAAGAAGCCCTTGATCTACTGCGGCCAATCTCTGCAACTCAGCCCAACCGACCTGTCGGCAGAGCCACTCAACTGGTGAATTCGCAAGTCCGACGCGTGGTCGCAAACATCTTATTAAGAATTGAGCCGGTTATAAGACGTTGCCGATTTATCGCTGGTTTTAGCGGAGCGAACTAGTCGTCCCTGAGAAATCCCAGCAATCAAGCATTCATGCGGGTTAGTGCGGA
>CAXSGT010000232.1:0-4729 GCA_964236835.1 uncultured Polaromonas sp. | reverse complement strand
TCGCCGAGCGCGCCGAGGTCGGCGAGGAGCGCGAGGCGCTGTTCGCGGTGACGATTCCCGAGGAGCGCGGCAGCTTCCGGCGTTTTTGCGAACTGATCGGCGCGCTGCCGGGTCCAGCGCGCAGCGTGACCGAGTTCAACTACCGCATCAGCGACAACGCCGTGGCGCATGTGTTCGTCGGCCTGAGCACGTCGGCCAAAGGCGAGAGCGCCGCGATCGCCGCCGATTTCACCCGCCACGGCTTCGAGGCGCTCGACCTGACCCATGACGAATTGGCCAAGGAACATATCCGGCACATGGTGGGCGGGCATAGCACGCTATCGAAAGACGAACGGCTCCTGCGCTTCGTGTTTCCCGAGCGGCCCGGCGCGCTGCTGAAGTTTTTGTCGAGCATGCGGCCGGGCTGGAATATCTCGCTGTTCCATTACCGCAACCAGGGCGCCGATTACGGCCGCATCCTGGTCGGGCTGCAGGTGCCGCGGGCCGACAATCCGGCGTTCGATGATTTCCTCGACACGCTCGGCTATCCGCATGTCGAGGAAACCGCCAACCCGGCCTACCGGCTGTTTTTGCAAAGTTGAAAACGGGCCGCGTCATGACCAGAGCAGCGCAAGCCGGCGCCAACACCTCGGTCTGTCCGCGCTGCGGCGCCGGCTTGCGCTGCGCTGTCGCGGCCGGCGACGCCGAATGCTGGTGCGCCCGGCTGCCGCCCGTCACGCCTGCGGGCGCGCAAACAAAGGCGTCGTGCTTTTGTCCGTCCTGCCTGAAACACATCGCCGATGAACGACCCCGCGCTTTTCCAGCCGCCGGCGATTGAGCCGACCGCCGACGCCGCGCTGGCCGCGCGGCTGCGGCGCAAGATCGACGGCAAGACCAAGCCGCCCGGCGCGCTCGGCCTGCTCGAAGCGCTGGCGCTGCAGCTGGGCCTGATCCAACGCAGCGAATCGCCCGCATTGCACGCGCCGCAAATCGTGATCTTCGCCGCCGACCACGGCATCGCGGCCGAAGGCGTGTCGGCGTATCCGCAGGCGGTGACGGCGCAGATGGTCGGCAACATGCTCGCCGGCGGCGCGGCGGTCAATGTGTTCGCCCGCCAGCATGGTTTCGCGCTCCATGTGGTCGATGCCGGCGTGGCGGCGCAACTGCCGGCGCATCCGAAACTGCTGGAGAGAAAAATCGCGTTGGGAACCCGCAACATTTGCAGCGAGCCGGCGATGAGCCGCGCCGAGGCCGAAAGCGCGCTGGCGGCGGGAATGCAAACCGTGCAGGCGCTGCCGGGCAATGTGGTCGCATTCGGCGAGATGGGCATCGCCAACACCTCCTCGGCGGCGCTGCTGCTGGCCCGGCTGACCGGAACCCACATCGAAGACGCGACAGGGCGTGGCACCGGCCTGGACGACCGGCAGCTGCTGCACAAGCAAGCGACGCTCAAGCGCGCCCTGGAGCGCCACCCCGCAACCCGCCCACTCGACATCGTCGGCGAGCTGGCGGCGCTCGGTGGCTTTGAAATCGCCATGATGGCCGGCGCGATGCTGCGGGCGGCAAGCCAGCGGCGCGTCGTGCTGGTCGATGGCTTCATCGCCGGCGCCGCCGGTCTGGTGGCGCTGGCCTTGGCGCCCACCGTGCGCGGCTACCTGGTGTTTTGCCACCGCTCGGCCGAAGCCGGCCACCGGCGGCTGCTGGCGCATCTGGGCGCCCGGCCGCTGCTGGAACTCGACTTGCGGCTCGGCGAAGGCACGGGCGCGCTGCTGGCCTGGCCGCTGCTGCGGTCGGCGGCCGGCTTTCTCGATGAAATGGCGAGTTTCGAGTCGGCCGGGGTCAGCGAACGATAAGTTTGGGATGGCTTTGCTCACGCTATTCACCCGATTCATCCGAAGCTATCTGCTGGCCGTGCAGTTCTTCACCCGCATCCCGATCACCGGGCGGCTGGCGGACTGGGTCGGCTACAGCCCGGAGCGGCTGCGCGCCAGCGCCGCGCATTTCCCCGGCGTCGGCATGCTGGTCGGCGGCGTGGCGGCGGCGGTCTATGCGCTGCTGCTGGCCGCGCTGCCCGACAGCGCTTTCACTCCCCTGGTCGCGGCGGCGCTTTCCACCGTCGCCAGCGCGCTGCTGACGGGCGGCTTTCATGAAGACGGCCTGGCCGATGTCGCCGACGGTCTGGGCGCAAGCCGTGACCGGGAGCGCGCGCTCGAGATCATGAAAGACTCGCGCGTCGGCGCCTTCGGCGCACTGGCGCTGACGCTGGCGCTGCTTGCCAAGGTCGCGCTGCTGGCGCTGCTGGGGTCGGTCGAGAATATTTCCGCAGCCGACGCCGCCGCGTTCAGCGGCTGGCTCGCTTGCGTTGCCCTGGCAACAGCGCACGTCGTCTCGCGCGGCCTGCCGCTCCTGCTGATTCGCTTGCTGCCGCATGTCGGCGACAGCGCAACTTCCAAATCCAAGCCGCTGGCCGACCAGATTTCAGCCGGCAGCCTGTGGATCGCATTTATATGGTGTTTTATGGCGATTTCGCTTGCCAGTTTTACGTTTAATGCTATGAATTTAATAGTCTCATGCGGTTTTTCCGCGCTCGCGCTGCTGTGGCTGCTGCGCTTTTTCCGGCGCCGCCTGCAGGGCTTCACCGGCGACTGCCTGGGCGCGGCGCAGCAGGCGTGCGAAATCGCCTTCTACCTTGGGCTGGCGGTCAGCTTGTGAGTCGATGAAACTCTGGCTCGTGCGCCATGCGCTTCCCCTGATCGATCCCGGCATCTGCTATGGCCGGCTCGACATGCCGGCCGACGCTGGAGCGACCGCCGAGTGCGCGCGCCGGCTCGCCGCCGCGCTGCCCGCCGGAATTTGCGTGGTCACGTCGCCGCTACAAAGATGCGAGCAGCTTTCGCAGGCGCTGCAAGCGCTGCGGCCCGATTTGGCTGCTAAAACCGATGCCCGGCTGGCGGAAATGGATTTCGGCCGCTGGGAAGGCCGCGCCTGGAGCGCCATCGACCGCGCCGAGCTGCGGGCCTGGACCGATGACTTCGCACGCCACGCCGCGGGCCGGGACGGCGAGCGCGTGGCCGGCTTCATGGCGCGCGTGGCCGCGGCGTTCGACGAGCTCGGATCGGACGACACCCTCTGGGTCACCCATGCCGGCGTGATCCGGGTGGCCGAGCTGCTGGCGCGGGGAATTCGCCATCTCGAGCGCGCCGACCAGTGGCCGCCGGAGGCAACGAACTATGGACAATGGCGAACGCTGGCGCTGCGCGCCGGCCGGCTTCCCTAGAAAGAAAAAAGGCATCTCCATGGTGGCGAATCTCGACGGTCAGCTGGTGGTGGCGATCTCCTCGCGGGCGCTCTTTGATTTCGAGGAGGAAAACCAGGTTTTCGAGACCGGCTTCGCGCCCGATTCGGCGCCGAGCGCGCCGCCGGCCGTCAAAAAAGACGCGGCCTATATGAAGCTGCAGCTCGAACGGCTCGACATCCCGGCGCGGCCCGGCGTGGCATTTTCGCTCGTCAAGAAACTGCTGGCCTTCAACGACGCGCCCGAAAGCGCGCTGGAAGCGGCCCGCCCGGCAGCTCCCCGGCAGCGCGTCGAAGTGGTGATTTTGTCGCGCAACGACCCGGTCTCGGGAATGCGCGTGTTCCGCTCGGCGCAGCATTACGGCCTGAAGATCGAGCGCGGCACCTTCAACCGCGGCGCGCCGCCCTGGCGCTACTTGAAGCCGCTGAACGCCAACCTGTTTTTATCGACGCACCTGAGCGACGTGCGCGCGGCGCTCGAGGCCGGCGTTCCGGCGGCGCAGGTCTATCCGCAGTCGGCCCGGGCGAGCGACGCGCATCCGAACGAGGTGCGCATCGCCTTCGACGGCGACGCGGTGCTGTTTTCGGACGAGGCCGAGCGCGTCTTCCAGGCCGACGGCCTGAACGCCTTCAGGCTGCACGAGCGCGACAAGGCGGCGCAGCCGCTGCTGGCCGGCCCGTTCAAGCCGCTGCTCGAAGCGCTGCAGCGGCTGCAGCAGGCCGGCACGTCGCGCATGAGCCTGCGCACCGCGCTGGTCACGGCGCGCAGCGCGCCGACGCACGAGCGCGCGATCCGCACGCTGATGGAGTGGAACATCGAGGTCGATGAAGCGATGTTCCTGGGCGGCTTGCCCAAAGGCGAATTCCTGCGCGAGTTCGAGCCCGATTTTTTCTTCGACGACCAGACCGGCCATGTCCATTCGGCGGCGCTGCATGTGCCGGCCGGCCATGTCGCCAGCGGCGTCGCCAACCGCTGACGCCGCCGCCAGCCGTCGATACACGCAACCCGCGGCGCGCATTTACACTTGCGAATAATCCACGCCACACACGAGCAAAACGCCATGAATCCCTCGAAAACCATCCAGCTGTTGTCCGCCGCCCTGCTCGGCCTGTCGCTGGCCGCCTGCGGTGGCGGCGACACCAGTTACGGCACCGTCAGCGGCACTGTGACCGGCCTCGGCAGCGACCAGAGCGTCACGCTGCAAAACAACGGCGCCGACACGCTTACGGTCAACGGCAACGCGTCCTTCACCTTCGCGACCGCCCTGGCCGAACTGGCGCCGTTCAACGTCACCGTGCTGACCCAGCCGGCGGGCCTGGCCTGCCCTGTCACGCGGGGCGTCGGCGTGATCCCCAACGACGGCAGCACGGCCAATAAAATCGTCGTCGCCTGCGCCATCGCGTCGGTCGGCGGGACGGTGACCGGTCTGGCCGCCGGCGCCAGCGTCACCCTGGA
>CAXSGT010000231.1:0-4737 GCA_964236835.1 uncultured Polaromonas sp. | reverse complement strand
CTGTGCTACATTCCAGCCCTATGTCCGCCGCGAAGTTTTATTTTGCCTACTACTTCTGGTTCTCAAGCGCCTCCGGCGGTAGAGAGAATTTCGCGTAGCCTCTGAAAAACGCAGCAAATCTTTCAAAAACCGCCGGATGTCCGGCGGTTTTTTTTTGTACTGTTTATTTTCAATTTTTGAAACTTTCAAAAGGAAGTCTGTGATGAATGTTCCTGCCCAAGCCCCATCCGCCAGCGAAAGCTGGTATGCGAACGTCGAAAAAACCAGCAACACCGACGACGAACGCATCAAGGACATCACCGTGCTACCTCCGCCAGAACATCTGATCCGCTTCTTTCCGATTCGTGGCACCGCCGTCGAGGCGCTGATCACGCGGACCCGCCAGAGCATCCACAACATCATCGCCGGCATCGACGACCGCTTGCTGGTGGTCATCGGCCCATGCTCGATCCATGACCCGATGGCGGCGCTGGAGTACGCGCGCCGCCTGGTCGAGCAGCGCAAGAAATACGCCGGCACGCTGGAAATCGTGATGCGCGTGTATTTTGAAAAGCCGCGCACCACGGTCGGCTGGAAGGGGCTCATCAACGACCCCTACCTCGACGAAACCTTCCGCATCGACGAAGGCTTGCGCATTGCGCGCCAGCTGCTGATCGACATCAACCGGCTCGGTTTGCCGGCCGGCAGCGAGTTTCTCGACGTGATTTCGCCGCAGTACATCGGCGACCTGATCGCCTGGGGCGCGATCGGCGCGCGCACCACCGAGAGCCAGGTGCACCGCGAACTCGCGTCGGGCCTGTCAGCGCCGATCGGCTTCAAGAACGGCACCGACGGCAACATCCGCATCGCGACCGACGCGATCCAGGCGGCCGCCGGCGGCCATCATTTTCTGTCGGTGCATAAAAACGGGCAGGTCGCGATCGTGCAGACCCACGGCAACCCGGACTGCCACGTGATTTTGCGCGGCGGCAAGACGCCGAACTACGATGCGGCCAGCGTCGCGGCGGCGTGCAAGGAACTGACGGCGGCGAAGCTGCCGGCGACCTTGATGATTGATTGCAGCCACGCCAACAGCGCCAAGCAGCATGAAAGGCAGCTCGACGTGGCGCGCGATATTGCCGGGCAGATCGCAGGCGGCTCGCGCAATGTGTTCGGCCTGATGGTCGAGAGCCACCTGTTCGCCGGCGCGCAGAAATTTACCCCCGGCAAAGATGACGCCAACGCGCTTGAGTACGGCAAGAGCATCACCGACGCCTGCGTGTCGTGGGGTGACTCGCTGGCGTTGCTCGAATCGTTGTCCGCGTCGGTCGTGGCGCGGCGGGAGAAATAGCCAGAAATTGCTGGTGTTTTAGGGGAATTGCGCAATAGGGACGGGCGTAGTTAGCTATTTATTTAATAGCATATGCGCAGTTTGGGCGTGTGTCGGGCCAGGCGCGTCGAAGCCGCCTTTACACTCGGCTGACCGCCGTCCGATTCAGGCTCATCCACCAGCGCAACACACGACATCACAACATGCAAGGTCAACTCTTTACCCAAGACTTCTTGACCCGTGGCATTACCGAAACGCCGCCGCACCAGGAGCTGACCAACACGGTTTCCGACACGTTTTGCGCCGCGCTGCACACCATTTTCCAGGGGCTGGATGGCGCCAGCACAATCAATGAGGCGCAGACCGAGCAAGTCGTTATCAACAGGGTGCTGTCCGCGCTGGGCTGGGACGATGACTTTTTGCCGCAGGTCAACGCCGACCCGAAAGGCCGCGAGGCGGTGCCCGACTGCCTGCTGTTCGCAACGCCCGCGAAAAAAGCCGCCGCGCTGATTGAGACGAAGGACGAGCGCCGCTACCGCCACGGCCTGGCGATTCTGGAGGCCAAGCGCTGGCTGCGCCCGCTCGACCGAGGCGACGGCCAGGACGCGTTCGACCCCGACGCGCCGTCGTCGCAAATGCTGCGCTACCTGAGCCGGGTCGATGTGGCGTCGGACCGCGCGGTGAAATGGGGCGTTCTCACGAATGGCGCGGTGTGGCGGCTGTACTGGCAGGACGCCCGCTCGCGCGCCGAGGAATTTTTTGAAATCGACCTGGCCGCCGCGCTCGGGCTGCCTGGCATTCAGCACGCGCTCGACGAAACCGAGCCGCGCCACGCGCTGCGGCTGTTTCTCCTGTTCTTCCAGCGTTCGGCCTTTTTGCCGCAGGCCTGGGACGACAGCGGCCGCACCTTTCACGCCTACGCGCTCAACGAAGCCCGGCTTTACGAGGAAAAGGTCTCGCAGGACCTGGGCGCGCGGGTTTTCGGCGATATTTTTCCTCAGCTGTCGGACGCGATTGCGCGCGGCGACCTGGCCGCCAGGACGCAGCCAACCGGCTACGGCCAGTTCAAGCGCCCGCGCTTCACGCCCGACTACCTGGACGACGTGCGCGAAGCCGCGCTGGTGCTGCTGTACCGGCTGCTGTTCTTGTTCTACGCCGAAGACCGCAACCTGCTGCCGGCGCGCGATGCGCGTTACGCGCCGTACAGCGTTCGGCGCCTGCGCGAGGCGGTGCGCGACAAGGTCGATGCCGGGACGCGATTTTCAAAAACCATTGCCAATATCTGGATCACGCTGAGAAATACGTTCATCCTGGTTGACAAGGGCGACGACGACATCGGCATGCCGGCCTACAACGGCGGCCTGTTCGACCGCGCCCGCTCGCCGCTGCTGGAGCGGACCAACGTTCCCGACGCGGTGATGGCCCCCATCATCGACGCCCTGTCGCGCCGCACCGAAGACTTGGCTGCCGGCTGGATCAACTACCGCGACCTGTCGGTTTCGCACCTGGGCGGCATTTACGAGCGGCTGCTGGAATACACCCTGGTGCATGAGGTGCAGGCCGCCGACAGCTACAAGGACAAGCCGGCAATCGACCGCATCATTGCCGCGCCGGCCAGCTTTGCGCGCAAGGTGTCGGGCAGCTACTACACGCATGACGACCTGGTGCGGCTGATTTTGCGCGAGTCGGTCGGGCTGCTCGCCGCCGAGCGCGTGGCGGCGTTCGATTCGCACATTAGCAGGCTCGCCAAGAAAGGCTCGCTCAACCCCGGCGACTGGGACGCGCTCGACGCGCTCGACCCGGCCGGCCGTATCCTGGAACTCAAGATCTGCGACCCGGCGATGGGCAGCGGCCATTTCCTGGTCGCGCTGGTCGACTACCTGGCCGATCGGGTGCTCGAAGCCATCACCACCGCCACTTTTCATGTCAACCGGCAGCCATGGGCCGCGCATCTGGTCGAAACCGGCCGCCCGTGGCAAAGCCCGGTGCTGGCGCGCCTGGCGCATATTCGCCGCAGCATCAAGACCACCGCCAAGGACCACGGCTGGGCCGTGACCGACGCGCAGCTCGACGACCGGCACATCGTGCGCCGGATGATTCTGAAGAAAACGATTTTTGGCGTTGACAAGAACCCGATGGCGGTGGAGCTCGCCAAAACCGCGCTGTGGCTGCACACCTTCACCGTCGGCGCGCCTTTGAGCTTTCTGGACCACCACCTCAAGATCGGCGACAGCCTGCACGGCGAGAAGCTGTCGGACGTGCAGCGCGGCCTGCAACACCTGGGCGCGCTGCTGCTGCGAAGCGAATTCGACCGGCTGGCGCTGGCCGCGAAGAATATTGCCCAGGTCGCCGACCTGACCGACGTGGACATTGCCGAGGCGCAGCTTTCGAAACAGCTGGCCACCGAGGCCGAGGCCCAGGTGGCGCCGATTCACGCCGTGCTCGACTTCTGGCGCGCGCTGCGCTGGCTGGTGCCCGGCTGGCCGGTCCAAAAACTCAGCCAGCTGCCGCGCCTGCTAAAGGTACCTGTCGATGTGGAGGTTCGCAACGCCGAAGTCCAGGCCGGCAAGCATCCTGAATACGACGGGCTGCTGCGCCTGTTCGACCCCAACCACAATCTGGTTACCGTGCTGTCCGCCGGTCGGGTTGCTGGCGATGACGCAGCCAGCCGCGCCGCCAACGACCTGATGGCCAGAGCCAGCGCCCTGGCCGAACGCGAAACCTTCTTTCACTGGTGGACCAGCTTCCCGACCGTGTTCGGCGCCGGCGCGCGCGGCGGCTTCGACGCGGTCATCGGCAACCCGCCGTGGGACCGCATCAAGCTGCAGGAGGTCGAATGGTTTTCCGAGCGCAGCACCGCCATCGCGGCGCAGCCGCGCGCCGCCGACCGCAAGAAAATGATCGCCGCGCTCGAGGGCGTGCCGATGACGCAAACCGGCACCCACACGCCGCCGGTGGTGGACTTGTGGGCGCAGTACACGCACGCTTGCGAGCGCGCCGAGGCCAACGCCCGCGTGCTGGGCAACGGCAAGCTGGGCAGCGGCGACTACCCGCTGCTGGGCGGCGGCGACGTCAACCTGTACAGCCTGTTCGTCGAACGCGCCCAGTCGCTGGCGGCGAAGGACGGCCTGATCGCGCTGCTGACGCCCAGCGGCATCGCCGCCGACAAGGGCGCGTCCGAGTTCTTTCGCGGCATCAGCGGCACCGGCCGGCTGGGCGCGCTGTTCGATTTCGAGAATCGCAAGGTTTTCTTCCCGGACGTGGATTCGCGGTTCAAGTTTTGCGCCTTGCTGTTCGGCGGCCCGGACCGTGCCTTCAAACAAACCCGCTGCGCCTTTTACCTGCACCAGCTGGACGAGCTCGACGACCCGGCGAGAACGCTCACGCTGACCGCCGACGACTTCCGGCGCGTCAACCCGAATACCGGC
>CAXSGT010000230.1:0-4761 GCA_964236835.1 uncultured Polaromonas sp. | reverse complement strand
TCGCCGCCGGGCCGTCCCACGGCTCCATCATCGCCGCGTGGTATTCGTAGAACGCCCGGCGCCGCTCGTCCATCGTCGTGTGCTGCTCCCAGGGCTCGGGGATCATCATCATCACCGCCTGGCTGATTGGATAGCCGGCCATCGTCAGCAGCTCCAGGCAGTTGTCGAAGGTCGCGGTGTCGGACTGGCCGGGAAAGCTGATCGGATAGAGCTTTTGCAGGTCGGCCCCGAGCACCGGCGAGTACATCACGCCTTCGCGCGCCTTCATCCAGTTGTAGTTGCCCTTGACGGTGTTGATCTCGCCGTTGTGCGCCACATAGCGGTACGGGTGCGCCAGCGGCCACTCGGGAAAGGTGTTGGTCGAAAAGCGCTGATGCACGAGGCCAAGCGCGGAAACGCAGCGCGCGTCTTTCAGGTCGAGGTAATAGGTGCCGACCTGGTCGGCCAGCAGCAGGCCTTTATAGACCACGGTGCGGCTCGACATGCTGGGGACGTAGTATTCCTTGCTGTGCGTCAGCCGCAGGCGCTGGACGGCGGCGCTGGCGGTCTTGCGGATGACGTACAGCTTGCGCTCGAGCGCGTCCTGCACGATCACGTCGCTGCCGCGGCCGATGAAAATCTGCCGCAGGATGGGTTCTTTTTCGCGCACCGTCGGCGACATCGGCATGTCTTTGTCGACCGGCACATCGCGCCAGCCGAGCAGCACCTGGCCCTCGGCCCTGACGGCGCGCTCGAGCGCCTGCTCGCACGCCAGGCGCGACGCATGCTCCTTCGGCAAGAACACCATGCCGACGCCGTATTCGCCGGGCGGCGGCAGCGCGATGCCCTGCGCGGCCATCTCTTCCCGGTACAACGCGTCGGGCAGCTGAATCAGTATCCCGGCGCCGTCGCCCATCAGCTTGTCGGCGCCCACCGCGCCCCGGTGGTCGAGGTTTTCAAGGATTTTGAGCGCCTGCTGGACGATGCCGTGGCTTTTTTGGCCCTTGATCTGCGCGACGAAGCCGACGCCGCACGCATCGTGCTCGTTTGCGCCGGCATACAGTCCGTGTTGTTCAAAATGCTTGATTTCAGCGGCCGTGGTCATGACGGGATTCCTTGTCAACTGGGGAAAAAAGCGGCGCCCAGACGCGGCGCTTTGTATTCACCAAGGGTTCAAATAATTTACAGGGGGACAAGCATAAGCCAATGCAAAAATCCTGCCAAGAATTTTAATTAGGGTCAGATTCTAATTAAATGCTCATTAAGTTCCTGATTGACTATTTAGGGACAAATTAAAAACAATAGCAAACTATTAAATATACTTAAGCAGAAAACGCGTTTTAATTCATTTTCAACTGGTGCATAGGTCGCCCGGCTTTGGTCTTGTTGACGCGGCGTTCAGTGCGTTTTTGCAAATTGGTTACAAAATTTTCATCACCCAATGCCCAGCCGCCCAGCACAGACGTGGTCAGTGCCTGCTGCTGCTGGCGCGAGATGCCGGCGTCGACCAGTTCGCCATAAGCCTTTTCGCGCGCAAACGGCGTGTTGCCCATGGCCCAAAACAGCGAATGCGGCGTGACCATCCTGTCGCTGCGCAGGCCGACATAGTGGCCGTGGCTGGACCAGGGATAGTCTTTCGCTTCCCGGGCAATGCCGGCGCGGACCGGATTGAGGTCGATGTACGCCATGCAGGCCAGCAGGTAGCGTTCGGTTTCGATCAGCGTCGAGCGGTAGCGCCCTTCCCAGAGCGTTCCGGAGCGTTGCTGGCTGTCATTGAAATAGCGCACATAGCGCCGGCCGACGGCTTGCATCATCAGCGGCAGGCCATCGGCGGTGGACGGCGTGGCGAGCAGGTGGAAATGATTGTCCATCAGGACATAGGCATGCAGCGCGACGCTGAATTTCTTGGCGTTTTCCTCCAGTAGCGCAAGCAGCGTCCGGTAGTCGGGCGGACCTGAGAAAATCGCCTGGCGGTTGTTGCCGCGCTGGATGACATGGTGCGGATAGCCGGGAACGGTAAGACGGGGAAGACGCGCCATGAGCAGCATTGCCGGAAGTTCGGGCGATGATAAATCGAATCCGCAAGGCGCGATGTGAGGACGCGCCGCGCGGTTTGCGGCGCTGTCACGAGCGGCGCAGCAAGGTCCGGATCTGCCAGGCCAGCAGCCCGCCCGCGCAGCCGCACGCCACGCTGATCCAGCCCGTCCATTGCCAGCCGCCGGCTTGCACCGCAACCCAGGCGACCAGCGGTGGTCCCGCGAACTGGCCGAGCGCCGACCACTGCTGCAGCCAGCCCACGGTGGTGGAGACCGTGTCCGCGCTGGGCGCCAAGCGGATCGCCAGGCCGAACAGGGTGCCTGGGATCAGGCCGCCGATCGAAGAAAAAACCAGCACGCCGGCGTATTGCAGCCAGGGATGGGCGGCACCGAAAGCCAGCATGGCGCCGGCCGCCATCGCCACAAATCCCGCCCCCAGCAATGCCGGCGGCGTGAAGCCGCGCCCGAGCAATCGCCCGGCGGCGACATTGCCGACCAAATTGACCGCCGCCGCCAGCGCCGTGAGCCAAGCGACGCTGGCGCTGGCGATGCCCGCCTGCGCATAAATCGACGGCAGGAATCCGACCACCGCCAGCCACTGGCCCGAATAGGCGGCGAAGGTCAGCGCCATCAGCCAGACCGCCTGCGAGCGCAGGGTGAGGCCAAGCAGTTTCTGGTGGGAATTCTGGCCCGTCGCCGCGTTAACTTCAACCGGCGGATCAGCGGGCACTTTCCAGACCAGAATCAGCGCCAGCACGCTGGTCAAACCCGACAACAGCCACCACCAGATGCGCCAGCCCGCGTCCGGCGCGGCCTGACGCATGACCCACGGCCCGAGCAGCAGGCCGAGCGACGCGCCCAGCGGCATGTAGGCGCCCCAGACGCCCATCGTGCGGTTGATGCGCTCTGGCGGAACCAGCCGACGCAGCAGGCCGGGGCCGGGCAGCACCGTCCAGAGAAATCCCAGGCCTTCGAGGGCGCGCATCGCCAGCAGCCAGGCGGCGCCCCGGGCAAGGCCGCCGAGCGCGCTGGCGCAGGCCAGCAATAGCAGCCCGGCGAGCATGCCGCGCCTGAGGCCGACGCGCTGCGCCGCCAGCCCGGTCAGCAGCCCGAGCGACATGCCGGCCAGTTGCACCAGCGACAGCAAAAATCCCGCCTGCACCAGCGAAATGCCCAGCGTTTCCCTGAGCACAGGCAGCGCCGGCGGCAGCTTGCCGACATGCAAGGCGGCGACCACGCCGGCCGCGATCACATAGCGGGCGGCGCCCGAACCGGCGGCGGTGGAGCTCATGCCGGCTCGTGTCCCAGGCCAGGCGTCACACCGGGAAAGCGGCCCGTCCCAGCAGGCGCTCATGCTCTTTGGCGGCGAAACGGTCGGTCATGCAGGCGATATGGTCGGCCACCACGCGCTCCAGCCTGGCGCCTTGAGGCGGCAACATCGGCAACATCGGCAACACCGGTGAGACCGGTGGCGAGCCGATGCCGCCAAGCGGCTCGACCGAATCTTTGAGCATCTGCGTCGGCTCGTCCATATAAGCGTCGAACAGGTCGCGCACCACCTGCTGGGCCGCCAGCGTGGTCTGCGCCACTTGCGGGTGGCGGTATAGGTTTTGCAGCAGAAAACGTTTCAGCGACGCCGACTGCAAAGCCATCTCAGCGGAAAAGCAAACCAGCGCCGCATGCTGGCGAACCGCCTGGACGTCGGCCGGTGCCGCCTTGTCGATCGCCGCCTGCGTCGCGTCGATCACGTCATAGACCTGCGCGCTGAGCATGCGCCGGATGGTTTCGTACAGCAGCCTCCTGCCTTGCAGTCCGGAGTGCGCCGCCTCCGCCTTGCGCCGGTGGTGGCTGAACAGCGGCACCTCGTCCAGCTGCTCAAGGGTCAGCAGGCCCGAGCGCACGCCGTCGTCGATGTCGTGCGCGTTGTAGGCGATTTCATCGGCCAGATTGGCCAGCTGCGCCTCCAGGCTGGGCTGGCGCCAGACCGGGCCTTCCGGCGGCTGATCGACAAACCGGTGCGCCACGCCCCAGGGCTCCCTGGCCTCGATACGGCGGGCATTGCGCCGGGAGCAGTGCTTCAAGACGCCTTCGCGCGTCTCGAACGTGAGGTTCAGCCCGTCGTACGCCGGATAGCGCTCTTCCAGCGAATCGACCACGCGCAGGCTTTGCAGGTTGTGCTCGAAGCCGGCGCTGTTGGGGTTGCGGCGGCGCAGGCAATCATTGAGCGCATCCTGGCCGGCATGGCCGAACGGCGTGTGGCCCAGGTCGTGCGCCAAGGCGATCGCTTCGACCAGGTCCTCATTGAGCCGCAGCGTGCGGGCGATCGAGCGCCCGAGCTGCGCGACTTCGAGCGAATGCGTCAGGCGGGTGCGGAACAGGTCGCCCTCGTGGTTCAGGAAAACCTGCGTCTTGTACACCAGCCGGCGAAACGCGGTGGAATGCACGATCCGGTCGCGGTCGCGCTGGAAGTCGGTGCGCGTCGGCGCGACGGCCTCGGGAATGCGCCGGCCGCGCGTCAGCGCCGGGTCGCAGGCGTAGGCTGCCAAATTCATGATTTATGCATCAAAAAGGCATTTTACGCAATATTCACGGGCATATTTAGCTATTAAATTCATAGTAATTGAATTTTCAGCCACTTCAGGCGCGGATCAGCCGCAACACTGCTCGATGACGCCCCGCACCAGCGCATCGGGCGCGGCGCGCACGGCGGCCCGGCCCGGCTGGTCGATCACGACGAAGCGGATTT
>CAXSGT010000229.1:0-4798 GCA_964236835.1 uncultured Polaromonas sp. | reverse complement strand
CGCACGCGCCGAAGATGAACCTCTTCGTCAACGCCGCCTTGCTCGGCTTCATCCCGAAAAGCGTGAAGAAGGGGCTGATGGCGCTGGCGCCGGTGCGCCGCGTCAAGGTGGCGGTGGTGTTCGGCGGCGTCTCGATCAATCCGCAGATGATGACGCTGCGCGGCGGTGCGGACATCGTCGTCGCCACCCCCGGCCGCCTGCTCGACTTGATCGAGCACCGCGCGCTGACGCTGGCATCGGTCGGCATGCTGGTGCTCGACGAGGCCGACCGGCTGCTCGATCTGGGTTTTGGCGACGAGCTGGGCCGCATTTTGGCGTTGCTGCCGGCGCGGCGGCAGAACGTCTTTTTCTCGGCGACGTTTCCGCCGGCGACCACAACGCTGGCCGAAAGCATGTTGCACGAACCTTTGCGAATCGAAGCCCGTGCGGCGGCGCATGCCGGACTCGACATCGTTCAGCGCGCGATCGAAGTCGATCCCGGCCGGCGCACCCAGCTGCTGCGTCATCTCATCGAGAACGAAGGCCTGGGTCGGGCGCTGGTGTTCGTCGCAACCAAGCATGCCGCCGAAATCGTCGCTGACAAGCTGCGCAAGGCCGGCATCGACGCCGAGCCCTTTCACGGCGAATTAAGCCAGGGCAAGCGCAATCAGGTGCTGCGGGATTTCCAGCAGAAAACGCTGCGGGTCGTCGTGGCGACCGACGTGGCGGCGCGCGGCATCGACATCGCCCGGCTGCCGGCAGTGGTCAACTACGACCTGCCGCGCTCGCCGGTCGATTACACGCATCGCATCGGCCGCACCGCGCGCGCCGGCGAAAGCGGCGTGGCGATCAATTTTGTCAGCGCCGAGACTGAAGCGCATTTCAGGCTGATCGAAAAACGCCAACGACTGAACATCGCGCGGGAACGGATTCCGGGGTTCGAGCCGGTTGCGATCCGCTCGCCCAGCAAAGCCGATCCGCTGGCAAACGGCGGTGTCAAGGGAAAACGTCCGAACAAGAAAGACAAGCTGCGCGAAGCCGCCGCCCGTGCGCGGTCAGGGCACGATAGCTAGCGGCGCGGCCCCTTACGTGAAATCTTCGCCGTCACCGGCGGCGGGGACGCCGGCATCCCTCGGCTTGGCGGCGCGGCGGCCATGCTTGGCGACCACTTCCACATAAAACTGCCCGCCGCCTTCTTGTGCGACCTTGTCGATCAAGTCGGTGAGCGTGGCAAAGTGAACGACGGCGGCTGTGGCTTCAGCGCTGCCGAATTTACAGTCGAAGTCCCAGAAATCGACGCCTTCGGGCAAAGGGCGGCCACGCTCGCGCCTGACGTATTTGCGGATGTCGTGCTTGCTCGATTCAATCAGGCGATCGCGGTTTTTGCCTTCGATGTCGAGGCGGTATGTTTTTCTCATGGCGATGTCCTTGTCGAGTAATCGGGCGCGTATCGCTCCCGGCGGGCGCAATGAAAAAGCGCTGTATGTCCGGCGCAAGGCGCGGCGCTAGTGGCCGGCATGGCTTGTAGGCCATGCCCTTAGTTGTGGCGCAGCGCCTTCTCGATCGTCTCTTGCAGGTGCTGCGCGCCGAAAGACATATCGACAAACACGCCGTTTAGATAAAAGGTCGGTGTCGATCGGACGCCCAGACGCCGCCCGCCCTCCATGTGCTCCTGCACCCGCTGCAGGTACACCTGGTCGCCGATCTCATTTTTAAAGCGCGGCATGTCGAGCCCTAGCTGGACAGCGTAGTCGAGCAGATGCTTTTCCTCCAGATGCTGCGAATGCGTGAACAGCAAATCGTACATCGGCCAGAATTTGCCTTGTGCGCCCGCCGCCTCGGCCGCCTCGGCGGCCAGCTCGGCATGGGGATGCGCCTCGCGCAACGGAAAATGACGAAATACGAAGCGCAGGTGATCACCGAAATGCGCCAGCATGATCCGGACCGCGCCATGCGCCTGCACGCACGCCGGACATTCGAAGTCGCCGTACTCGACCAGCGTGGCCGGCGCCCCGGCCGGCCCGATGATGTGATCGGTGGCTTCGTCTGGGACTAGCAGCGGGTCTGGTTGGAAATGAGTGCTCATGGGCATTTTCTTTCGGCTGCGCCTTGAAATTCAAACTCGATGGCCAGCGGTTAGGTCAAGCCGAAGTCGATGTCGAGCCCACCGCGGCGGCTGCGGCGGCGGCTTCGAGGGCTTCGTCCAGTCCCTTGCACGAAGGCGAGCAAACGGCTTGCGATTTTCCCAGCACTTTTCGCGTTCCCATCAGGGAGCGGGCGCGGTGCTTGCCGCACATGAAGCAAGACATCGTCGCGGCACCGAAGGAAGTGGTCGCGGCAAAGGGCGATCCCGATACCTTGGATTTATAGCGCAGGCCGTCGGCGAGTACGGCGGTCTTGGCGTCAGCTCTTGCCATGATGGGGATCTTCCTTGGGTTGCGGGGTGGAACGGCCGTCGGCCCGGCGCATGGCTCGGCCGAGGATTTCTTTGGCCTGCCGCTCCGAGGCAAGCGAAGCCTCCAGCGCGGAGCGGCAAAGCCCCGCATACTGGTAATTCACGTTTTCGTACAGCTCGGCGGCGGCCGGGTGGCTGTCGAGCAAAGCGCGCAGCGCCGTGCCGGGCTCGACAACGCCGAGTTCAGTGACCAGATGCTGCACCACCGAGCGGTACTGCTCGGCGCCGACAGGCACGGCACTGCGCTCAAGACGCTCTAGAAGCTCGGCAAGTACATGGGCCACGGTCAAATCGGTTTTGCGGATGGGGGGTTTGATGGCATTCATAAACAAAATCTGGGGATTCCTTCCGCAAATTCAAGCGTAGGGCCAGCCACAACCAATGTTTTCCGGGTAAGCCGCCGAACCGGTCCAAGCACAGCCCAACGTGTCCACATGCTACATTTTTTATAGCTTTCAGCGCTTGTCAGCCATGAGTTGCGACGACATTTTACCGTACTGCCCGATTCAACTCGCTATCCCCATCTTCCGAGAGGTCTTTGTCGGCCATGGCCTGGCAGTTTTTCCAAGCTCCGGCTCGGCGCGCGCGACATCATCCGAAAACTACAGCACACCCGGCACCGAGATATTCAAGCTGATAGCCACCCTAGCGGGTGCCGGCGATTCACTTTTGCGTGTAGATCTGATCGAACGAGGCGCCATCGGCGAAATGGTCCTTGTCGGCCTTGGTCCAGCCGCCGAAGCCCTGGTCGATGGTGAAGAGCGTCAGTTTCGGGAACTGGCTGGCGTACTTGGCTCTGGCCTTGTCGCTAGTGGGGCGGTAGTAGTTGCGCCCGGCGATGTCCTGGCCTTCATCGGAATACAGGTAGTCGAGGTAGGCGGTCGCGATGGCGCGGGTGCCCTTTTTATCGACATTCCTGTCCACCACGGCCACGGTCGGCTCGGCCAGGATGCTGATCGACGGCACCACCACCTGGAATTTGTCGGCGCCGAATTCCTTCAGCGCCAGAAACGCCTCGTTTTCCCACGCCAGCAGCACGTCGCCGACGTTGCGCTGGACAAACGTGATGGTCGAGCCGCGCGCGCCGGTGTCGAGCACCGGAACGTTCTTGTACAGGCTGGCGACAAATTCTTTTGCCTTGGCATCGCTGCCGCCGTTTTTGCGCTTGGCGAACTCCCACGCCGCCAGGTAGTTCCAGCGCGCGCCGCCCGAGGTTTTCGGGTTCGGCGTGATGACCGCAACGCCGGGCTTCACCAGGTCGTCCCAGTCCTTGATGCCCTTCGGGTTGCCCTTGCGCACCAGGAACACGATGGTCGAGGTGTAGGGCGCGGAATTGCGCGGCAGGCGTTTTTGCCAGTCCTTGGGAACGAGGCCGCCATGCGTCGCCAGCGCATCGATGTCTCCGGCAAGGGCCAGCGTCACCACGTCGGCGTCGATGCCGTCGATGACCGAGCGCGCCTGCTTGCCCGAGCCGCCGTGCGACTGCTTGATCGTCACGTCCTGGCCGACCTTGGCTTTCCAGTATTTGGCAAAGGCTGCGTTGTAATCCGCATAAAGTTCACGCGTCGGGTCATAAGACACATTGAGCAGCGTGACCGGCGCGGGTTGGGCGAAACCGACCGGGGCCATGGTGGCCAGCGTCGCGCCCCATGCGGCGTAAAGTGAAAGATTGATAAAGTAACGACGTGAATTCATGACGGCCTTGGTTTGTTCTAGAAATGCCAATGCGATTGCTATGGCAAAACTGGATTTTGAGGAACAATCGTCATAATTAAAAAGAATAGATTTCTATTTCTTTATACTAAATAAGCTAATTATTAATTGAAAGACTTTTTCCCATGGCACGTCTGGTTCAATGCATCAAGCTCGGCAAGGAAGCCGAAGGCCTCGACTTTCCACCCTATCCGGGTCCGCTTGGAAAGCGGATTTACGACGAAGTCAGCAAGCAGGCCTGGGCCGACTGGATGAAGCAGCAGACCATGCTGGTCAATGAAAACCGCTTGAACCTGGCCGACGCGCGCGCGCGCCAGTACCTGGCGCGGCAGATGGAAAAGCATTTCTTCGGCGACGGCGCCGACGCCGTGCAGGGCTACGTTCCCCCCGCCGCCTGAACGCCGCGGGTGGCCGAGCGCATCGACTGGCTTGACGACGGCACCGCCAGCGGCAGCCCCCACAGTCCGCGCTTCGGCGACCGTTATCACGGTGAGTTCGGCGGGCTGGCGCAGGCGCGCAACGTGTTCCTGCAAGGCTGCGGCCTGCCGGCGGCTTGGGCCGGCGAGCCGCAATGGTGCATTCTGGAAACCGGCTTTGGCCTGGGGCTTAATTTTCTCGTCACCTGGGCTGCCTGGAAGGCCGACCCGCTGC
>CAXSGT010000228.1:0-4816 GCA_964236835.1 uncultured Polaromonas sp. | reverse complement strand
GGCGTGCTGCGCGATCCGGCGTCGCGCGGCGGCTCGCAGGCGATGCATGAGCGCGTCAGCGAGGGGCAGATTCTGCAGATCAGCGCGCCGAACAACCATTTTCCACTGGCGCACGAGGCCAAGCGCCATCTGCTGCTGGCCGGCGGCATTGGCGTGACGCCGATTTTGTGCATGGCCGAACGGCTGGCCAACACCGGCGCCGATTTCGAGATGCACTACTGCACGCGCTCGCGCGAACGCACCGCCTTTCACCAGCGCATCACTGCAGGCAGCTTTGCGCCGCGTGTGCATTTTCATTTCGACGACGGCGCGGCTGAACAGAAGCTCGACATCGCCGCACTGCTGCGCGAGCCCGCTGGCGGCGTGCACCTGTATGTCTGCGGACCCAAGGGGTTTATGGACGCCGTCCTGGGCTCGGCCCGCGCGCAGGGCTGGCCCGAGGATCAATTGCATTACGAATTCTTTGCCGGAACGGCGGCGCCCTCGGCAAGCGACGCCAGCTTCGAGGTGCAGATCGCCAGCTCCGGCAGGCTGATCGCCATCCCGAGCGACAAGACCGTGGTGCAGGCGCTCAGCGAAGCCGGCGTCGAGGTCCAGGTGTCGTGCGAGCAGGGCGTGTGCGGCACCTGCCTGACGCGCGTGATCGAAGGCATTCCCGACCACAAGGACTTGTACCTCACACCGGGCGAACAGGCCGCCAACGACCAGTTCACGCCGTGCTGCTCGCGATCGAAGACGGCGCGGCTGGTGCTCGACCTTTAATATTTGTTCGGACAACGATGGAGCTGAACCGGGACGTCATCACCACGCCGGTGCGTCCAGCCGCGACGGTGGTGCTGCTGCGCGATGCACCCGGCGGGCTGGAAGTTTTTCTGCTCAAGCGGCATGGCAAGTCCGACGTGCTCGGCGGCGCGTATGTGTTTCCGGGCGGAAAGGTCGATCCGCAAGATACCGAACTCGACATAGCCGCCCAGCTTGACCAGCCGCTGGGTGCGCTGCATGCCGCGTTGAACGAAGCCGATATCGACGCGCGAACCGCCGGCGGGCTGTATGTGGCCGCGCTGCGCGAGGCGTTCGAAGAGTCTGGCGTGCTGTTTGCACAAGGCGCTTCGATGCAGCCACCCGATAGTGCCCTCGCGACCGCGCTGCTGCGCGGTGGCTTGAGTTTCAATGCGATGCTGGCGCGCCTCGGGCTGCGGCTGCGGACCCGCGACGTCATCCCCTGGTCGCGCTGGATCACGCCGACGCTCGCGTCGGTCTCGAACCGCCGCTTCGACACCCGGTTTTTCGTCGCGGCGGTGCCGCCAGGGCAGATGGCGGTGCATGACAGCTACGAAACCACGGAAAGCGTCTGGCTCGGCGCGCGGGCGGCGCTGGCGCAATACTGGTCCGGCCGGATCGACCTGGCGCCGCCGCAAATCATGAGCCTGGCGCACCTGGCGCGCCATGACGAGGTCGGCAGTGTGCTGGCAGAGGCCCGCGGCCGCCGACCACCGGTGATTCGCCCCGAGCCGTTCGACGATGACGGCGTGCGCACCATCTGCTACCCCGGCGACGAACGCCACTCGGTGCGCGAGCGGGCGCTGCCGGCGCCGACGCGGCTGCGTTTTCGCAACCAGCGTTTCGAGCCTGCCAACGGATTCGACGGCCTGTTCGATTAGCGCGCCCGCCGGCGCCAGGCGTTATTTTTCGATCGCCAGCAGCTCGACCTCAAACGTCAGCGTCGCATTCGGCGGCACGGCATTGCCTGCTCCGCGGTCGCCATAGGCGGTGGCGGGCGGGCAGGTCAGCGTGGCCTTGCCGCCGACCTTGATTTTCTGCATGCCTTCGGTCCAGCACGGAACCACGCGGTTCAGTGGAAAGGTCGCAGGCGTGCCGCGCTTGTACGAGCTGTCGAATTCCTTGCCATCGGCGAGCGTGCCGCGGTAGTGGACCTTCACGGTGTCGCTCGGCTTGGGCTGGGCGCCGGCGCCATCGACGGTATGCGTGATTTTCACGCCGGAGGGCAGCGTTTCGGCTGGCGCCGCCGCGAGCGCGACGGTGGTCAGCGTCGCGAACAGGGCAAGCGCGGCATTGGCAATCGAAAGTAGCATGGTTTTATGTTTCCTGGTTGGGTTGTGGCTGGTCAATTGAACTGTCGGGCCGGCGGATTATCCTCCGGGGTTCGTGGCCCTAGCGCTCGGCAATGTAGTGCGACATGCGCGCGCTTTCCTCGGGCGCCAGAAAGGCGCGCACCTCGGCTTCGAGCGTGTGGTCGGCCACGGTGGCGCGTGCGCGCTGGTGCAAATAATCGGCCCATGAGGTGACAATGAAGCGCTCGACATAGCGGGAAGGCTCGGCCAGGTCCTTGTAAGTGCGCCAGAACGTGGCGCCGTCACGCCGGCGCGGCGCCTTCATCCGGCTGATGGTGTCGAGAAAGGCGCGGTCTTCCCCGGGGCGGATGCGATAGGCCACTTCGACCGCCACCGGGCCGGCCTCGGGGCTCGGTTCGGCCTCCAGAAACAGCTCCTGCCAGGGCGTTCCCTGCGTCACTTCGTGCGCCGCTCCCACGCGCAGCGGAAACGGGCGCGTCAACAGCAGGCCGGCGGCCATCAGCAGGCCGGCGGCGACGAGCGCAACCGAAAGGCCGGCGAGGTCGGACACCGCTCCCCAGAACGCCGAGCCGATGGCGAAGGCGCCCAGCGAGGCGACGATATGCAGCGCCACCGCGCGCGCGCGCACCCAGGGCGGCGCGCTGGCCTGCGTGGCGGTGTTGAAGGTGGACATGGCGGCCATCCACGCGCCGCCGCCTAGCGCCACGGCGCCATAGACCAGCAGCGGCACCCGGACCCATGCGGTGACCAGCATGACGACGGCAGACACGACGCAGCTGGCGCCGACAACCGTGTCGAGTCCGAACCGCGAGCGCATGCGGCCGATGACCAGCCCGCTGGCGACCGCGCCCATTCCCATGCAGCCCGCCAGCAGGCCGAAGCCTTGCGCGCCGGCGCCGAGCTGGCGCTGCGCAATCACCGGCAGCAGCGCCCACAAGGCCGAGCCGGCCACACTGTAGGCCATCGCCCGCACCAATTGCGCCAGAACCATGCGTGAATGCCAGGCGAAGCGCAGGCCGCTGAGCGTGCCGCCCCACAGCCGCTCGGCCGGCAGGCGCGACGGCGCGTGCGCGCGCGGCGGCCAGCGGCGAATCGACTGCCACATCACCAGCGTCGTCACTACCGTGACCGCGAACACCCAGCCCGCGCCCAGGCGCGCGAACAGCAGGCCGGCAAGCGTCGGGCCGATGGCGCGGGCCGCGTTGTACGAGATGCCGATGGCGGTGATGGCCTGCGTCCATTCATCACGCGGCACCGGCTCCACCACGGACGAGTTCCACGCCGGCGTCAGCACCGCCGTGCAGCAGCCACAGACGAATACCAGAACAAGCACCGATGCCGGCCCGCCCCAGCCGCCGAGTACCACCAAAGCCAGCAGGGCGCACGCGGCCATCTGCGCCAGCAGCGCGCCGGAGATCAGGCGCCGGCGATCGGTGGTGTCGGCCAGCACGCCCGCGGGCAGCGCCAGCAGGAACATCGGCAAAAACACCGCGGTCTGCACCAGCGCCGCCAGGAAGGACGACCCGCCGAGCTCGACCATCAGCCAGGCGGCGGCCATGGACTGCATGCCGTTGCCGATGAAAAACACGCCGCCGCAAAGCCACAGGCCGCGAAAGGAAGGATGGCGCAAGGGGCGCCAGATGGATTCGTTGGGCGGCATAGGGCATTATTTCCCAGAACTGGGTGGTCGCCGTAATAAGGCGATGCTACTAAATTAGTAGCTAACTATGCCCGTCCTATAAGCGAAAAATGCCGATTTAAGCGTTTTTTTGGTCGAGCGCGCGCTGCGGCGGTCGATAGACGAAGGCATGCCCAAACCAGCCACTGGCGCCTCAGCTCCACGACAAAAACCGTGTTCCACTACATTGTGTGCTGGCAAATTCCGGTCGGCCAATTTTCAAGGAGTAAAAATGAAACCCCAGTCCCCTATTCGGCGGGAGGCGCGATGACATCCGGAAAAATACTTGTCGCCCAGGGCGGCGGACCGACGGCGGTGATCAACCAGTCGCTGGCGGGGGTGGTCTTGGAAGCGCGTCGCTTCAACCAGGTGACGCAGGTTTATGGCGCGCGCCACGGCGTGCGCGGCATCGTCAATGAGGATTTTGTCAACCTGACGCAGGAAACCAGCCACAACCTCGAGCTGGTCGCCAACACGCCGTCGTCGGCGCTGGGCTCAACGCGGGACAAGCCCGACGTGCGCTATTGCCAGGAAATCTTCAAGGTCCTGCAGGCGCACCAGATCGAACACTTCTTTTACATCGGCGGCAACGACTCGTCCGACACGGTGCGCATCGTCAGCCTGGAGGCGCAAAAAGCCGGCTACCCGCTGCGCAGCGTTCACATCCCGAAGACGATCGACAACGACCTGGTCGGCAGCGACCACACGCCGGGCTTTCCGTCGGCCGCGCGCTTCGTGGCGCAAGCTTTTGCCGGCGCCAACCTGGACAACGCGGCGCTGCCCGGCGTATACGTTGGCGTGGTGATGGGCCGGCATGCAGGGTTTCTGACGGCGGCGTCGGCCTTGGGCAAGAAGTTTCCCGATGATGGCCCGCACCTGATTTACCTGCCCGAGCGCACCTTTGTGCTGGAAAAATTCCTGGCCGACGTGAAAGGCGCCTACGACCGCTTCGGCCGCTGCGTGATCGCCGTCTCCGAAGGCATCCACGACGCGTCGGGCGCGCCGATCGCCACGCTGCTTGCGAAAAACGTCGAGCACGACGCCC
>CAXSGT010000227.1:0-4834 GCA_964236835.1 uncultured Polaromonas sp. | reverse complement strand
TGCATTGTCAGCTATGGATATAGGAGCAAGTGCGGTCAGCGGGCAGGGTGTGATCCTGACCGAAGCGCAGCCCGTCGCATCGCTGCCGGGGTTCGCGGATGGTCATTTTTCGGTGCAGGATGCCGCCGCCCAGCTCGCCGCGCCCCTGCTGCTGCGGGGCTTGACAGCGGCGGCGGGCGCTGGCGGCGAGCGGCTCAACATCCTGGACGCCTGCGCCGCGCCCGGCGGCAAGACCGCGCACCTGCTGGAGCTGGCGGACTGCGACGTGACCGCGCTCGACATCGATGCCCACCGCTGCGAGCGCATCGGGCAAAGCCTGGCGCGCCTCGGCCTGCAGGCGCGCATCGTGGTGGGCGATGCCGGGCGGCCGGCCGACTGGTGGGATGGCACTTTGTACGACGGCATTTTGCTCGATGCGCCATGCACCGCCTCGGGCATCGTGCGCCGCCACCCGGACGTTCGCTGGCTGCGCCGGCCAACCGATATCGCCCAGCTGGCCGGCATCCAGGCGCATCTGCTCGCCGCGCTGTGGCCTTTGCTCAAAGCCGGCGGGCGGCTCGTCTATTGCACCTGCTCGGTGTTCAGGGCCGAAGGCGAGCAGCAGGCGCAAACGTTTGTTGCGCGCCACACCGACGCGCTGTTAATGCCGTCGCCGGGCCATATGCTGCCGCAAAGCGGTGCCGGCGCGACACGAATCCCGGACAATTTGCTGCGTGAACACGACGGTTTTTACTACGCGCGCTTTGAAAAACGCCTTCCGTAGCGCCCTGGCGCGCGTTCTCCTGAGCTGCTGCGCGTTCCTGCTGTGGGCGCCGGGCATCGCCATGGCGGCGCCGACCGACATTACCCAGCTGCGGCTGGAACGCGCCGAAGACGGAATCTATCTCTCGGCCGTCATGCGGTTTGACCTCCCCGCGGTTGTCGAGGACGCGCTGCGCAAGGGCATCGCGATGTTTTTTGTCGTCGAGGCCGATATTCACCGCGACCGCTGGTACTGGACCGATGCGCGCGTGGCCAGCGCCGCGCGCACGCTGCGCCTGGCCTACCAGCCGCTGACCGGCCGCTGGCGCGTCAACATCGCGCCTGGCCTCATCACCAGCTCGTCCGGCCTGCGCGCAACGCTGAATCAAAACTACGACACCCTGCCCGAGGCGCTGTCGGCCATTCAGCGCATGGCGCACTGGAAAATCGCCGAGGCGGGCGACGTCGAGCCGGACGCGGCCTATACGCTCGAGCTCGACTTCCGCCTTGATTTGTCCCAGCTGCCGCGTCCTTTTCAGATCGGCGTCGCAGGCCAAAAGGACTGGACCATTGCAGCCCAAATGAAAGAGCGGCTTCGGCTGGCGCCTGTTGCGCCTTCTGCGCCAATTGCCCCTTCTGCGCCAGTTACGCCTGTTTTGCCACTTGCCGCTCCCTCCTCACCTGCGGCGCCCGCCAGCGAAGGCGTTAAATGAACAGCGCCGCCGGTCTGGTTTCGCTGAAGAACAGCCCGGGTTTTCGCTGGACCGTGGGCGTGGGCGCCTTCACCGTGGTGGCGCTGGGGCTGGTGCTGCTTTTTTTGCTGACCCAGGCCACCGGCAACCGCGAATTGTACGAACGCAACTACGCGCTGCTGTTCGGGCTGAATGTGGCCGTGGCGCTGCTGCTTGTGGCTGTCATCGGCTGGGTTGCGCTGCGGCTTGCGCTGCGGTTGCGCGACGGCCTTTTCGGCAGCCGCCTGCTGGTCAAGCTCGCGGCCATCTTCGCGCTGGTCGGCCTGCTGCCCGGCCTGATGATTTACGTCGTGTCTTACCAGTTCGTGTCGCGCTCGATCGAAAGCTGGTTCGATGTGGAAGTCGAGGGCGCGCTGGCGGCCGGGCTGAACCTGGGCCGCGCAACGCTGGACACGCTGGCGGCCGATCTGGGCGGCAAGACCAGGCAGGCCGCCGCGCAATTAGCGGAAGTTCCCGAAACCATGGTCGGGCTGGGCCTGGAGCGCCTGCGCGAGCAGTTGTCGGCCAGCGATGTGGTGCTGTGGAGCGCTTCCGGCCAGTTGATCGCCAGCGCTGGCGGGTCGCAGTTTTTACTGCAGCCCGACCGGCCTTCGGTGCAGCAGCTGCGCGCTGCGCGCGCGCAGCGCGTCACGACCCAGATCGAGGGCCTCGACGAAGTCGTTCCCGGCGGCAATGGAGAACTTGGAAATGAAACCGGCGCGGCGGCGCAGGGGCGCGGCGCCAATGCGGCGGCGCGCGTCAAGGCGATCGCGGCGGTGAACAATCCGAACCTCAATGTGCTCGAGCAATCGCGTTATCTGCAGGTCACGGCCGTGCTGCCGGCCGGGCTGGTGGCCAATGCGATCGCCGTGCAGGAGGCCAATCGCCAATACCAGGAACGGGCCCTGGCGCGCGGCGGCTTGCGCAAGATGTACATCGGCACGCTCACCCTCAGCTTGTTCCTTGCGGTGTTCGGCGCGGTGCTGCTGGCCGTCGTCCTGGGCAACCAGCTGGCCAAACCGCTGCTGCTGCTGGCCGAAGGGGTCAAGCAGGTTGCGCTGGGCGATCTGACGCCCAAGGCGGCGCTGCAGGGCAAGGACGAGCTCGGAGGGCTGACCCGCTCGTTCGCCGACATGACCCAGCAGCTGTCCGACGCCCGCTCGGCGGTGCAGCACAGCATGAGCCAGGTCGATGCCGCGCGCGCCAATGTGCAAACCATTCTCGACAACCTCACCGCGGGCGTCATCGTGCTGGACGTGCGGGGGTCCATCCAGTCGAGCAATCCGGGCGCCGGCCGCGTTCTGCGCGCGCCGCTGCAAAACTACCATGGCCGGTCGCTGGGCGAAGTGCCGGGACTGGAGGTTTTCGCCAAGGACGTGCTGGTCCGGTTCGCCGACTACCTTGGCAACAACGCTTCGCAAGCCCTGGCGCACTGGCAGCAGTCGTTTGAACTTCACGCCGCCGGGCACGGCGCCAGCGACAACGCCATCACGCTGATCGCGCGCGGCGCAAAAATGCCCGGCACCGAAGAGTATCTGCTGGTGCTGGACGATATTTCCGACATGGTGTCGGCGCAGCGCGCCCAGGCCTGGGGTGAAGTGGCGCGCAGGCTGGCGCATGAGATCAAGAATCCGCTCACGCCGATCCAGCTTTCGGCGGAGCGGCTGGAGATGAGGCTGTCGGGCAAAGTCAGTCCGGCCGAGCAGGCGCTGCTCACCAAATCGGTTAAAACCATCGTCGATCAGGTGGACGCCATGAAGCGGCTGGTAAATGAGTTTCGGGACTATGCGCGCATGCCTTCCGCCGAGCTTGTCGCCCTGGACTTCAACGCGCTTATTCAAGATGTGCTGCATCTCTACCACGGCGACAACGCAAGTTCGGCGGTGCCGGTAATTGCCGAGCTGGACGGCGGCGCCCCTGCGATTTTGGGCGATGCCCAGCTGCTGCGCCAGGTCATCCACAATCTGCTGCAAAATGCCCAGGATGCCCAGGAAGGCATGCCGGATGCCGGCGTGACCGTGAGAACGGACTATTCGAACGCCTTGAGGCGGGTGCGCTTCACCGTTCGTGACAACGGCGCCGGTTTCCCGGAGCATATTCTCAAGCGCGCTTTCGAGCCTTATGTCACCACCAAGGTCAAGGGCACGGGTCTGGGGCTGGCGGTGGTCAAAAAAATTGCCGATGAACATGGCGCGCGCATCGATATTTCAAACCGCACCGGCGAAGACGGTGTGCATGGCGCACAAGTATCGTTATCATTTGCGGTGGCGACTTGACGGGGGTTCGTTCCCACGCCGACTCGAAGCGACATCGACCTCAATAATCGTCAACAACTGGCAGGCGGCAATCCATGGCAAATATTCTGGTGGTCGATGATGAGCTGGGCATACGCGACCTGCTGTCGGAAATTCTCAATGATGAAGGGCATCAGGTCGATCTTGCCGAAAATGCGGCGCAGGCCCGCGCCGCCCGGGCGCTGGCGCGGCCCGACCTGGTGCTGCTCGACATCTGGATGCCCGACACCGATGGCGTGACGCTGCTCAAGGAATGGTCGTCCAGCGGCCTGCTGACGATGCCGGTCATCATGATGAGCGGCCACGCCACCATCGACACCGCGGTCGAGGCGACGAAAATCGGCGCGATGGCGTTCTTGGAAAAACCCATCACGCTGCAAAAGCTGCTCAAGGCGGTGGAGCAAGGCTTGGCCAGAACGATCGCCCGTCCCGTCAGCGCCGTTTATATGGCCCTACCCATGGCCGTCCCTGCACTCGAAACCCCCGCCAGCAATGTTCTGACGGCGCCTGCTGACAAAGGACCGCAGGCGACACAAAGCTTTTTACTTGAGAAACCCCTGCGCGACGCGCGCGACGAGTTCGAAAAAGCATATTTTGAATTTCACCTGGCCAAGGAGGGGGGCTCGATGACCCGGGTGGCTGAAAAAACCGGCCTGGAACGGACCCACCTTTATCGCAAGTTGAAGCAATTGGGCGTCGACCTGACGCGCGGCAAGCGGGGCGCTTGAAGTCCAATCGCTGAGTGGGGCACACTTGCGGCTGATATATAATTTTGCGTTCTGGCCCGGTAGCTCAGTCGGTAGAGCAGAGGATTGAAAATCCTTGTGTCGGTGGTTCGATTCCGCCCCAGGCCACCACTTTTTTTTCTCAGACGATCCCAAGTTAGCCCAGAGTCCTTGCAAATCAAGGACTTAGCCTGAAAAGGCGGCTCAAGTGGTATCGTCGAATCCCAGAACGTCCCGTTCTTGCGTGTACCCCTAGGTGTACCCCAGACTGATTTTCAATTGCAGTCTCTCTAGAGCGGATTTCAAAATAACCGAAGGGACGGGATATTTTTGAAAAAGTAGA
>CAXSGT010000226.1:0-4842 GCA_964236835.1 uncultured Polaromonas sp. | reverse complement strand
GGCAGCGTGATGGCGTGCCGCACCACCTCGGCGGCGTCGGCCAGTTGCGGCAGCAGCCGGGCCGGAACGAACGATGCGACCTCGATCTCGCGAATGCCGGCGGCGTGGAGCGCGTCGATCCAGCGCAGCTTGGCCGCCGTCGGCATGATGCCTTTGACCGACTGCAGGCCGTCCCTGGGACCGACTTCGCTGATCAATACCCGTGAATTTGTCATGCTGTCCTTCCTGAAAGTGACCGGTGCCGGTAGGCAAAGATGCCAGCTTTTTTCGGCGCGCATGCATGGTGCCTTGACTTGTCAATCGTAAATCGCTCCTATAGACTGCCGCCATGAGTTTGCCCGATTTGCAGCCGATCGCCGAGGGGACCGTCACCACGCCCGAGGGCGTGCGCATCGAAAGGCAGGCGGGCGTGGTGACGCTGACGCTGGACTGCCTTGCCGACATGAACCGCCTGACGCCCGAGGTGCTTGCGCGCCTGCTCGCGGTCGCCGATTCGCTCAGAGACGACCCGAACGCCAGCGTCCTCGTCATCACCGGCGCGGGGAATGACGTTTTTTCGGCCGGCATATTGAATCCCGCGCTTCGCGCCGGCTACAGCAAGGACGACGTCGTCCGGCTGGTGCGTTTTGCCAACCGGGTGTTCGACGCCATCGAAGCGCTGCCGCAAATCGTGATCGCCGCCATCAACGGCAGCGTCGTCGCCGGCGCGGTCGAGCTGTGTCTGGCGTGCGACATCCGCTATGCCGCCGAACACGCCACCTTGTGCATGCCCGAAGCGCTGTGGGGCGGCTTTCCCGGCGCGGGCGGGCCGGCGCGGCTGGCTGGCCTGGTCGGGCGCGCCAGGGCGCTGGAGATGATCTGCACCGGCCGCACGCTCGACGCTGCCGAGCTGCTGCGGATCGACCTGGTGCAGCAGGTGTTCGCCGCCGACGCTTTCCTTGAGTCGGTCGCAACGGTCGCTCGCCGCATCGGCGACGCCGCGCCGCTGGCCGTCAAGGGCGCCAAGCGCATCGTCAACACGCGGCTCGAGCCCGGCGTGCAGGCGGCCCGAGTCCTTTCGGAGTCGCTGCGCCACGCGCTCGAGTGGAGCCGCGATGTGGACGAAGGCATTGCAGCGCACCGCGAGAGCCGCCGCGCTGTGTTCACCGGCCGCTGAACTCGCCGACACCGATCACCGACAACCGATAACCGCCAGGAGACGCTCGTGCCCGCTCATCGAATTTCTATTTTCCTTTTTCGGCTGCTCGCGGCCGCCGCGTGCCTCTTCTGCGCCGCCGCGTCATGGGCGCAAACCTATCCCTCGCGGGCGGTCAGATTGATCGTTCCGTTCGCCGCCGGCGGCGCCACCGACTCGATCGCCCGGCTGCTGGCGGCCAGGCTCCAGGAAGTGCTGGGCCAGCCTTTCATCGTGGAAAACAAGATCGGCGCCAATGGGAATATCGGCTCCGACCTGGTCGCCAAGGCGCCCGCCGACGGCTACACGCTGCTGGTCGCCGACCTTGGAACCTTCACCAGCGGCCCGGCGCTCTACCCCAATATCCCGTTCGACCCGGTGAAAGACTTCACGCCGGTGACGATGCTGATCGGCTCGCCGTACGCGCTGGCGGTCACGCCCAGCCTGCCGGTCAACAGCGTTGCCGAACTGTTGGCATACGCGAAATCGAATCCACAGTCGTTCAACTACGCAATGCTCGGCAACGGCAGCGGCTCGCACCTGGCGGGGGTCGAGCTCGCCGCGCGCGCCGGCACAAGCTTTACCTTCGTGCCCTACAAGGGCGGCGCGCCCGCGCTGACCGATGTGGCCGGCGGCCAGGCGCAGGCGCTTGCCATCGCGATGCTGTCGACCTATCCGTTCGTCAAGGGCGGCAAGCTTAAATTGCTCGCGGTCATGAGCAAAGAGCGGCTGGGCTTTTTGCCTGACGTTCCCACCGTCGCCGAATCGGGCTTTCCGGGTTTCGTCGCCGGGCAGTGGCAGGCGCTCTACGGCCCGAAGGGTCTGCCGCGCGACATCGCCCAGAAGCTGCGCGCCGAAAGCATCCGTTTTCTGAATTCGCCCGAGATGAAGCAAAAGCTCGCCGAC
The DNA here is from genome assembly GCA_964236835.1 of uncultured Polaromonas sp. Taxonomy (GTDB): domain Bacteria; phylum Pseudomonadota; class Gammaproteobacteria; order Burkholderiales; family Burkholderiaceae_C; genus Polaromonas. The sequence goes on along the minus strand of CAXSGT010000226.1, from coordinate 2,762 downwards.
CAGGGCGCGCAGGTGCTGACCAGCACGCCCGAAGAGCTGAGCCGTTTTGTGGCGGAAGAAAAACTCAAGTTCAGCCGGCTGGTGAAAGACCACAGCATTAAACCCGACTGAAGTTGTTTGCTCCTATATCAATAGCTGATTAGGCATACAGGACGGGCGCCAGAGCCGTTTTTATGCCCGAAACATCGCTGCGGGCCGGGTAAGGGCGCGAAATCGCCGCCGGGGCTGCCCGGACCGGTGCGAGACAATCCGGCATGACGCCTTGCGCCTTGACCAATCTTCCCCAATTTTTGTTTTAAAAGGACTACGCCTATGACTTCCCCCACCCAACGCACGGCGGTCCACGGCCTGCAGGTCGCGACCGGGCTGTACCGTTTCATCAATGACGAGGTGCTGCCCGGCACCGGCGTCGCCAGCGACGCGTTCTGGAGCGGCTTCGACGCCATCGTCACCGACCTGGCGCCGAAGAACATCGCGCTGCTGGCCGAGCGCGACCGGCTGCAGGGCGAGCTCGACGCCTGGCATGGCGCGCATCCCGGCCCGATCGCCGACATGAAGGCCTACCGCGCTTTCCTGGAGAAAATCGGCTACCTCGTGCCGGAGCCCGCGCACGTGGCGGTCAGCACCGCCAATGTCGACGCCGAGCTGGCGCTGCAGGCCGGCCCGCAGCTGGTTGTGCCGGTGCTGAACGCGCGCTACGCGCTGAACGCCGCCAACGCGCGCTGGGGCTCGCTCTACGACGCGCTCTACGGCACCGACGCCATTCCCGAGGCCGACGGCGCCGACAAAGGCAAGGGCTACAACCCGGTGCGCGGCGCGAAAGTGATCGCCTTCGCGCGCAATTTCCTCGACCAGTCGGCGCCGCTGGCCGCCGGCTCGCACCGCGATGCGACCGGCTACCGCGTCGAAGGCGGCATGCTGGTGGTCGCGCTGCCGGGCGGCGCGACCGGCCTGGCCGAGCCGGCGCAGTTCGTCGGCTGGCGCGGCGACGCGGCGGCGCCGACGTCGATCCTGCTGGTCCACAACGGCCTGCACATCGACATCGTCATCGACCGCGCCACCGCCATCGGCAAGCTCGACGCGGCCGGCGTCAGCGACCTGGTGATCGAGTCGGCGCTCTCGACCATCATGGACCTGGAAGACTCGGTCGCCGTCGTCGACGCCGACGACAAGGTGCTCGCCTACCGCAACTGGCTCGGCATTTTGCAGGGCACGCTGACCGAGGAAGTCAGCAAGGGCGGCAAGACCTTCACCCGCGGCCTGAACCCGGACCGCGAATACCTAGGCGCCGACGGCCGGCCGGTCGTGCTGCACGGCCGCTCGCTGATGTTCGTTCGCAACGTCGGCCACCTGATGACCAATCCGGCCATCCTCTATGACGGCGGCGCCAGGGAGATTCCCGAAGGCATCCTGGACGCGGTCGTCACGGTCACGATCGCGCTGCACGACCTGAAGCGGCAGGGCCTGCCCGGCATCAAGAATTCGCGCACCGGCTCGGTCTATATCGTCAAGCCGAAGATGCACGGCCCGGCCGAGGTCGCTTTCGCGTCCGAGCTGTTCGGCCGGGTCGAAGCGCTGCTCGGCCTGCCGGCCAACACCGTCAAGCTCGGCATCATGGACGAGGAGCGCCGCACCAGCGTGAATTTGAAGGCCTGCATCGCCGAGGCCGAGGCGCGCGTCGCCTTTATCAACACCGGTTTTCTCGACCGCACCGGCGACGAGATGCACACTGCGATGCACGCCGGCCCGATGATCCGCAAGGGCGACATGAAGTCCAGCGCCTGGATCGCCGCGTATGAAAAGAGCAATGTATTGGTCGGCCTGGCATGCGGGCTGCGCGGCAAGGCGCAGATCGGCAAGGGTATGTGGGCCATGCCCGACCTGATGGCCGCCATGCTCGAGCAGAAAATCGCCCACCCAAAGGCCGGCGCCAACACCGCCTGGGTGCCCTCGCCGACCGCCGCGACGCTGCATGCGCTGCATTACCACCAGGTGCTCGTCGCCGACGTGCAAAAGGAGCTGGAAAAGATCGACGCCGACGCCGAGCATGACCAGCTGCTCGCAGGCCTCTTGAGCATTCCGGTGACGGCGGCGCCGGACTGGAGCGCGCTAGACAAGCAGCAAGAGCTCGACAACAACGTCCAGGGCATCCTGGGCTATGTGGTGCGCTGGATCGACCAGGGCGTCGGCTGCTCGAAGGTGCCCGACATCCACAACGTCGGCCTGATGGAAGACCGCGCCACGCTGCGCATTTCCAGCCAGCACATCGCCAACTGGCTGCTGCACGGCGTCGTCACCGAAGCGCAGGTGAGGGCAACCTTCGAGCGCATGGCCGCCGTGGTCGATGGCCAGAACGCCGGCGACCCGCTCTACCAGCCGATGGCCGGGCATTTCGACACGTCGGCGGCGTACCGGGCGGCGTGTGATCTGGTGTTCAAGGGGCTGGAGCAGCCGAGCGGGTACACCGAGCCGCTGCTGCATGCCTGGCGGCTGAAGGTGAAGGCTGGAACGGCTTGATGGGGTTGCTGGCGCTGTTTGCTATGAATTAGATAGCTGTCTCCGCCCGCTGGTTCTACGTGAAAGGCCTTTTTTGCTGTCAAGCGTCTTAAGCGGCGCCTTCGGATGCCGTTTTGCGCTCTGGCAGGAAGCAGAATCATCAATCGGGCGATGTCCGCGCGTTTTCCAGCAAGGCCCGGTCACGCTCGAGCTCTAGAGCGGATTTCAAAATAACCGAAGGGACGGGATATTTTTGAAAAAGTAGA
>CAXSGT010000225.1:0-4945 GCA_964236835.1 uncultured Polaromonas sp. | reverse complement strand
GACTGGGATCGGCCTTATTCGCGCGAGGTCGGCGCTTTTCCGCTGGCTTGGCTCAAGCAGGCGAAGTATTGGCCGCCGGTCGGGCGGGCTGACAATGTTTATGGCGACCGGAATTTGTTTTGCAGCTGCGTTCCGGTTGATGCTTATGTTTGAATCGTGATAAATTAATGTTGTATATTGAACGGTAGTCGTTTAATATACAACGTATGCTTCAACGATCCGGCCTGGAAAGAATCCAGAAACTCATGCGCCAGTTTCCGGCCCTTGCCTTGCTGGGGCCGCGCCAGGTGGGCAAGACAACCTTGTCGCGCATCATCGCGAACGAGTTGAACGGGGTGTATTTCGATCTGGAGCGTTCCTCTGACCGGCTCAAACTCAGCGATCCGGAACTGGCACTGGGCGCCTTAGCCGATCGCCTCGTTGTGCTGGACGAGGTGCAACGCACGCCGGGCTTGTTCGAGACCCTGCGGCCTTTGATCGACGAGCAGCGCCGGCCAGGCCGCTTTTTGCTTTTGGGCTCGGCATCGCCGGATTTGTTGCAACAGGCCTCCGAGTCATTGGCGGGCCGCATGGGAATCGTCGAATTGGCGCCGTTCAGCGTGGCTGAGTTGGGCATCGATTTCGAGACTTTGCCTAAATATCTGCTGCGCGGCGGTTTTCCACAAAGCTGGCTGGCCGCCAGCGACGACGCATCGTTCGAGTGGCGTGACGCGTTTGTACGCAGCTTTCTGGAGCGCGACATGCCGCAGTTCGGCTTTCGCTTTCCGGCGGCGACCCTGCAGCGGTTCTGGACCATGCTGGCGCACTGGCACGGCCAGTTGTGGAACGCGTCGCGGCTGGCGCAAAGCATGGGCGTGTCGGCCCCCGCCATCGGCCGCTACCTCGACGCGCTCGAGAGCGCTTTCATGCTGCGCAGCCTGCAGCCCATGGAGGCCAACGTCATGAAGCGCCTGGTCAAATCGCCCAAGGTGTATGTGCGCGACAGCGGCTTGCTGCTGGCCTTGCTTGACGTGCGCACAGAGCAGCAGCTTGCCGGCCATCCCGTGGTTGGCGCGCTATGGGAAGGCGTGGTGATCGAACAGCTGATCGGCGCCAAACCGCCCACCGTCCAGGCCAACTTTTACCGCACCGCGCGGCGCCGAAGTCGATCTGGTCTTGCACAGCAGCCGCGTTCGGGTCGCGATCGAATGCAAGTTCTCCAGCAGTCCCAAACCCGCGCGCGGGTTTTATGAGGCGATGGCGGATCTGGAAGCAAGCACGGGTTTTGTAATCGCGCCAGTGCGCGAGCCCTTTGATTTGTCGGCGCGGGTGCGGGTATTGCCGATCAATGAGTTGTCGGCGGTGTGGCGGGCGTTGGGGTACTGAGGGCGCGTTCGAATCTGAGCTGAAATTGCTCAAGGCTGGCGTATTCCCTAGTACGGCCTGCAGCGGAAGTTCAATATTATATGAAGCACCATATATTAACCATCCAATGCAGTGCAACAGATTTGTTGGCTTTCTTGCGCCACCAGTCTTTCGCTGCCCCAAGCACGCATAAACAAGGGTCAAGGAGACAACGATGAAAATTACCGTAAATGGAAAAAGCCATACAGTAGGCGCCGACCCGGATACACCTTTACTGTATGTATTGGCCGATGATCTCGAGTTGAAAGGTCCCCGTTTTGGATGCGGCCTCGCGCAGTGCGGCTCTTGCTCGGTGCTCTTGAACGGTCGCGAAATTAGGTCTTGCGTTACCCCACTTTCAGCGGTGGGGAATGCCAAGATCGTCACGCCGGAGGGCCTGCCAGCTTTTTACGCGGCATCGACGAAAAAATCCACGGTACCAAAGCTTCACCCGCTCCAGCAGGCACTCATTGACGAGCAAGCTCCGCAATGCGGGTACTGCTACAACGGAATCATCGTTAAGGCGGCAGCCTTTTTGGCAGAGAACCCGCGACCCTCCGAGGACGAAATACGAGCCGCCATGGATAGCCATATTTGCCGCTGTGGCACCTATCCTCGCATCATGAAGGCGATACTGCGCGCGGCAGACGCTATGCAAAGGAGCGCCTGATGAACGAATTGCCATTGTCCATCGACCGCCGGTCCCTTTTGAAGGCAGGTGGGGCGCTCGTGATAAGCGCCGCTCTACCGGCGACCAGCGTCTCGCAGATATCAGCGGCGGCGAGCACAACGCCGGATCCTAAACTCCTCGACTCATGGATTGCCATCCATCAGGACAATACTGCAACTGTCTTTCTTGGCAAGGTTGAGTTAGGTCAGGGCAACAGCACGACCATGCTGCAGCTGGTCGCGGAAGAACTCGATTTCGACTTGAACCAGGTATCGGCGGCGAGAGTTGACACTTTGCGCTCGATGAACCAGGGGGCAACCGTATCCAGTTCATCGATTGAGCGGGCTGGCGTTCAATTGCGCTTGGCAGCCGCAGAAGCACGCCAGGAGCTGTTGCGCAGGGCCGCGCAAGAACTCGGGACGCCAGTAGCTCAGCTGCGGGTCAACGCAGGCGTCGTCGCTGGTAACGGACGCAGTGTCACCTATGGCGCATTGTTAGGAAGCAAGCAATTGGAAATGAGCCTCACAGGAAAGGCTCCGCTCAAGGACCCCGCAAGCTATCGGATCGTGGGCTCCAGAGTTGCGCGTCGGGACATTCCTGCCAAGGTTGCCGGAACCTACCAATACATACAGCATGTGCGGCTTCCTGAGATGTTGCACGGCAGAGTGGTTCGTCCCCGCGGGCAGGGTGCTTATGGGTGGGGGGCCAAGGTCCTGTCGGTAGATGTATCGTCAATCAGTCACCTGCGCCGCGTCCGCGTCGTTCGACGCGGTGATTTTGTGGGTGTGGTGGCGTTGAGGCAGTGGGATGCTATACGTGCCGCCGAGGCGCTGAAAGTGACGTGGGAGATGCCCGCCATGCTCTCGAGCAACAGCGGGCTGCACGCCAAGATGCGCCAAGCCAAGACAATAGACACAGACGTTATGGCTGACGGTGATGCCAGCAAAGCGCTCGCTGAAGCCAAGAATGTGGTGAGTGGACAATACCGTGCACCCTATCAGGCGCACGCACCATTCGCTCCGAGCTGTGCGCTAGCGGACGCCAGCCGAAGTCAGGCACACATCATCTGCTCCAGTCAGGATGTATTTGCTCTGCGTGACAGGGTTGCCCCTGTTCTGGGCCTACCGGCGTCGGATGTGCGCGTTCAGTATGCGGAAAACTCCGGCTGCTATGGCCATAACTGCCAAGATGATGTGGCAATTGCCGCGGCCATCCTGTCGCAGGAAGTAGGTAAACCGGTGCGTGTGCAGTTCATGCGTTGGGATGAGTTGGGCTGGGACAATTTCGGCCCTGCCCATGTCGGTGAAATCAAGATCGGCGCCGATGAGAATGGTAAGTTGGTCGGATACGAATATCACGGGTGGCATCATGGATGGATGGTCGAGGAAACATCAGAGCAACTCGCCCTAGGGGGCCCTGTAAAAGAGCTTAGCAAAGGTGTCGGTTCTCTGATCGTCAATAAGTTCGACGCGGGCGGCATGTACGAGATCAAGAATTGGCACCTCGTCAATCACGCGATAGACGGCCTCGGTGGCTACCTCAAAGGCGCGAATCTGCGCGCACCTATGGATCTCGCGTACTCGTTCGCATCGGAACAGGCCATGGACGAACTTGCCCAGCGCGTGAACATGGATCCCATTGATTTTCGGCGCCACAACATCAAGAACGCCCGGTGGCTGGGTGTGCTGAACACGGTTGCCGATGCCTCTGGCTGGAAACCCAAGGCCGCGTCCAGAAGCAACGAAGGCGGCATCGCGAAAGGTCGTGGCATTGCGCTGGGCACGCACCGTGCCTCGATGGGAGGCGCGGTGGTTGACGTTGAGGTTGAATTGAAAACCGGAACAGTGACCGTCAAGCATGTCTTTGCTGCCATGGACTGTGGCATGGCCATTAACCCCGATATCGTCGAAAACCAGATCGCAGGCATGGCGATGCAGGGCGTAAGTCGGGTGTTGCTAGAGGCGGTCGCGTTTTCGCAGACAAACGTGACAAGCCTTGATTGGAACAGCTACCCGGTACTGCGTTTCGGTGCGCATCCCAATATCACGGCAATTGTTATTACCAACACGGGACCGCCACTGGGTGCGGGGGAAGAGGTGTTACCGGCGGTCGGAGCGGCAGTCGCTAACGCAGTATTCGACGCCTGCGGCGTGCGCTTGCACGAGTTCCCGATGACGCCAGCGCGTGTACTGGCGGCACTGCAATCGAAACCGCTCAAGACGGCTCATGTCCGACCCAGGGAGCCGCATCTTTATACGCATAAACATTTAGCTCGGCCGTCCGTTTGGGCTTGACGATCGAGTTGCCGTAAAGCATATTTGCCATTGAGCTTTGTGCAGCTGGTTATGGTTTAGCTGCCTACGCCCTATCCATAAGGGCTAGGGGCTATTTGTTTAAACCGTCGGCTTGCAGCACCTTCGCCACCGGATTCCACCGAAGCCTGAACGCATCCGGCATCCCCGATCCCAGCAGCGGACGCAAATACATCCTGAACGCATCGGTCACATCGGTCCCGCTCGCGGCGATGAATTCATCTTCCATCACCCGTGTCTTGCCGGCGACGGCGTCCAGCGGCAGCAGTTCGTAATCGACCGAATAGTCGCCAACGCGCTTGATCGCGACCGAGCCGTCCTGCGCGCCCCACATCGCGAACTGCACCGCTTTTTCGCCGACCTCGCGGGCTTCGCGCTGATCGACATCCGACACGCAGCCGGTGAACGAGCGCTGCAGATAGCCGAAGGTGTCGCCGCGCACGCGCTTGATGCCGAGCTTTGACTTGATCTCTTCGCACAGCAGGTCGGCCAGCGCGCCGTTGCCCGAAAGCTGCACGTTGCCGTGGGCGTCGTGCTCGACGTTTTTCGCAAGCAGCGTGGCGATCGGCGCGCCCGACGC
>CAXSGT010000224.1:0-4965 GCA_964236835.1 uncultured Polaromonas sp. | reverse complement strand
TCGAGCCGCTGATGACGCTGTACCTGACCGACAACCTGCCGCCCGATGAGATCAGGCGCGCCAGGGACGCAGGCGTGGTCGCCGTCAAGCTGTACCCGGCGGGTGCGACGACGAATAGCGATGCGGGCGTCACCGACATGCGCAAAACCTATCCAACGCTGGAAGCGCTGCAGCGCGAAGGGCTGCTGCTGTTGGTGCATGGGGAAGTCACTTCGCCCGAGATCGACCTGTTCGACCGGGAAGCGGCGTTCATCGACACGCAGCTGATTCCGCTGCGCCGCGATTTCCCGGAATTGAAGATCGTTTTCGAGCACATCACCACACGGGAGGCCGCGCAGTATGTGGCCGGTGCCGACAGGTTCCTCGGCGCTACCGTGACGGCGCACCACCTGCTTTACAACCGCAACGCGATTTTTACCGGCGGCATCCGGCCGCATTACTACTGCCTGCCGGTGCTCAAGCGCGAAACCCACCGGCTGGCGCTGATCGAAGCCGCGACGTCAGGCAATGCACGCTTTTTCCTCGGCACCGACAGCGCGCCGCATCCGGCGCATTTGAAAGAGCACGCCACTGGCTGCGCCGGCTGCTATACCGCGCATGCCGCCATCGAGCTGTATGCCGAGGCGTTCGATACGGCCGGCGCGCTGGACAAATTCGAAGCGTTTGCCAGCTTCAACGGCGCTGATTTCTATGGCCTGCCGCGCAACACCGGAACGATTACCCTGAAGAAAGAAAGCTGGACGCCGCCGGTGAGTTTTGCGTTTGGCGAAGCTGAACTCAAGCCGCTGCGCTCGGGCGAGGCGCTGCCGTGGCGGCTGATCAATTCGGCTTCGGAAAGTCGTTGATGGACCGCAAACCCCGTGTCGCTCTGCTGATCGATGCCGATAATTCGCCGGCCGCGAAAATCGACTTGATCCTCAACGAGCTTTCGACGTTTGGCGAAACCAATATCCGCCGCGCCTACGGCAACTGGAAAAAGAACGAACTCAGAGGGTGGGAAGAGGCTTTGCACGAGCATGCCATTCGCCCGATGCAGCAGTTCGATTACACCAAGGGCAAAAACGCCAGCGACATGGCGATGGTGATCGATGCGCTGGAGTTGCTCTACACCGACCGGCCCGACGCTTTCGGCATTGTCTCGTCCGATGCCGATTTCACGCCGCTGGTAATGCATCTGCGCGCCAAGGGCTCCGCTGTCTATGGTTTCGGCGCGCAGAAAACGCCTGAGCCCTTTGTCAACGCTTGTTCGCGGTTTTTGTATATAGAGCGCCTGAGGGCTGTGGAAGGGCCTGAGCTTGCGCAAGCCGATGCACTACTGCCTATACCCGCGGTCGGCGGAGTGGCTCCTTCTCAAGTGAAACCGGTGCAACCGCTGCGGGTGCCTGCCGAAGAGCTAAAAAAGGACAAGAAACTGGTCAGCCTGCTTCGCGGCGCCGTCATCGCGTGCGAGGACGAAACCGGGTGGGCCAGAGTAGGCTCGGTGGGCACGCATATTGGCAACAAGGCATCTTTCGATTCCCGCAACTATGGCTATGCCTCTCTGACCAGATTGTTGATGGCGACGGACGCCTTCGAGTTACGCGACGAGGGAACTCCAAAAGTCAACGTGCGCGACAAACGTCATCACTTGTCATCGATGTCGAAATGAACGGCTCATTGCGATGGTTTCAGCGCTGCCTATCATCGACTGGACAGCGCCTTGGTTAGATGGCTGGCGTGAGCCCGGTCAGGTAGTCGCCCAGTCCGTCGGCAGTGTTCCATTGGCTGATGCATTGAATCTTTCATCAAGTTCCCCGGTCCGTTTTGTCCCGCAAAGCCAACTGCCACCCGGCGAAGCCTACGAACGCTATATTTTTATAACCGGCCAGTGCCCGACCCGCGACAACCTGCACGATTTTTTCAATGGCCTGTGCTGGCTGCGCTTTCCACAAACCAAGAAAAAACTCAATCAGCTGCAGGCGGCCGAAATCGCCGCTACGGGTATTGCGCCCCGACGCGGCCCGGTGCGCGACGCGCTGACGGTGTTCGACGAAAACGCAGCCTTTTTGCTGGCGCCGCAGCCGCTGTGGGATGCGCTGATCGCGCAGGACTGGCGACGGCTGTTTGTCGGCCTGCGCCCGCTCTGGCGCGATGCCCAAGTCGTGCTTTTCGGCCATGCGCTGCTCGAAAAGCTGGTTTACCCGCGAAAACAGGTCACAGCGCACGTGTACCTTGCGCAATCAGCTATTAATTCAATAGCAGAACTGGATTTTTGGATAGCCAATGATCTGAGCGCCGAAAAGCTTGTGCACAAGCCTTTCACGCCCCTGCCGGTGCTGGGCGTTCCCGGCTGGTGGGCCGGCAACGAGGATTTTTCGTTTTACGACGACGCGGCTGTTTTTCGTCCGCGCCGCGCGGGCGCGAGCCCTGGGTGATATTCCTTACGAAAAACTTGACTTAGCCTGAAAAAACGCCGGCTTCAGACGGTGAATGCACAATGCGCCGTGTCCGCATCGAAGCCTTTTCAGGCTGTTTTAAATATCCCCGGAGAATTCATGAAACGCATTCTTTTATTCATTCTGACCAACATCGCCGTGGTCGCCGTGCTGGGCATCGTCGCCAGCCTGCTCGGCGTCAACCGCTACCTGACGCCCAACGGCCTGAACCTGCAGACGCTGCTCGGCTTCGCGCTGGTGATCGGCTTCGGCGGCGCGCTCATTTCGCTGTTGATCAGCAAGCCAATGGCCAAGTGGTCGTCGGGCGTGCGCGTCATCAACCAGCCGCAAAACGCCGACGAAGCCTGGATTGTCGAGACCGTTCGCAAGCTCGCGGAAAAAGCGCAAATCGGCATGCCAGAAGTTGGCATTTTTGACGCTGCGCCGAACGCCTTCGCGACCGGCGCTTTCAAGAACTCGTCGCTGGTGGCGGTGTCCACCGGCCTGCTGCAGGGCATGACGCGGGAAGAGATCGAGGCCGTCATCGGCCACGAAATCGCCCACGTCGCCAACGGCGACATGGTCACGATGACGCTGATCCAGGGCGTGATGAACACCTTTGTCGTGTTTTTGTCGCGCGTCATCGGCTATGCGGTCGACAGCTTTTTGCGCCGAGGCGACAGCAACTCGTCCGGCCCCGGCATCGGCTACTACGTCAGCACCATCGTGCTCGACATCGTGCTGGGATTCGCCGCCGCGATCGTCGTCGCCTGGTTCTCGCGCCACCGCGAATTCCGCGCCGATGCCGGTTCCGCGCAGCTGCTGGGCCGCAAGCAGCCGATGATGAACGCGCTGGCGCGCCTGGGCGGCATGCAGCCGGGCGAACTGCCGAAAACGGTGCAGGCGCTGGGCATCACCGGCGACATCGGCCGACTGTTCGCGACGCATCCGCCGATCGAGGAGCGCATCGCCGCGCTGCAAAACGCGCAGGGTTGATTTTTCAGGGCGCCATGCCGGCTGTTTCCCCGGCGTTACGCACACACTGCGCCCGTTCCAGCATTTCGTTCACTTGCGCCGGGTCCATGCCGTACATGTCGGCAAACTCGGCGACGCTCCTGCCGCTGGCCTCGAAGGTCTTGCGCAGCGCCTCGCGCTTCGCCGCCCGACCGGCGAGTTCGGCAAACGCTTCGTCGAGCAGCGCGGTGGACACGTCATCCTGCTGGCGAACGCACAGCAAATAGTCTTCCCGGCTCAGGCCCGATGCTTCGATCGCCTCGATCAGCTGCGCCCGCGCGTACGGCCGCAGATCCTGGTCCGAGCGCGCTTGGCGGCGCCGGAACACTTCCATGATCGCGTGGTGGACATGCTCGGGCGCGACCGGCTCCACCGGCTCGCCGTTCAGGCCGTGGCGCCGCAGGCCGGAAGCGACGCTTTCCAGATAGCGGGTCGAACGCGCATGCAGCCCGAGCGCGACCTTGAGCTCATCGCGCTTGAAGACGTCGGGATGCAGCGCCAGCAAATCCTGGAACACGCCGAGCTTGAGCGGCAGAAAGCGCGCGCCGAACATTTTTGGATACAGCTCGAAAAGCTGCTGCAGCACGGGATGGACGGCGCGGGGCGTGCGGGCCTGGTTTTTGGACTTTGCCGGCGGTATCGGCGCTTGGGTGGCCTGCGCGGCAGACGCTTGAGGTGCGGTATCGGTGTCAGTCATCAGTCGGTTTTGTCGGGTTGAAGTTCTCGGGCGAGGCGAAAGTATCCCCCATCGGCTACCCAGCTAGGCTTAGGCAGCAGCCAGTCTCACGCTCTCGGCCTCAGCCAGCAGTGTGCGCGCCACAGCCTCGGCAACCTTGATGCCATCAACGCCGGCCGACAAAATGCCGCCGGCGTAGCTCGCGCCTTCGCCGGCGGGATACAGGCCGCGCACATTGACGCTCTGCAAATCGTCATTGCTCCGGCTCATCCTGATCGGCGACGAGGTGCGCGTTTCCACGCCGGTCAGCACGGCGTCATGCATGTCGAAGCCTTGGAGCTTGCGGCCGAAAACCGGAAGCGCCTCGCGCATCGCTTCGATCGCATAGCCGGGCAGGGCCGACGACAGATCGCCCAGCGCAACGCCCGGCTGGTAAGACGGCGTGACGCTGCCCAGTGCTGTGGAAGGACGCCCGGCGACAAAGTCGCCGACCAGCTGACCCGGCGCCTGATATGTGCCGCCACCGAGCAAAAAGGCATGCGCTTCAAGCCGGCGCTGCAAGTCGATGCCGGCCAGCACATTGCCGGGATAGTCGCGCGGGTCGATGCCCACAACGATGCCGGCATTGGCATTGCGCTCATTGCGCGAATACTGGCTCATGCCGTTGGTCACCACCCGGCCGGTCTCGGACGTGGCGGCGACCACCGTGCCGCCCGGACACATGCAAAAGCTGTACACCGAGCGCCCGTTGCCGGCGTGGTGCACCAGCTTGTATTCGGCCGCGCCCAGGGCAGTATGCCCCGCGTGGCGGCCCCAGCGCGCGCGGTCGATCAGGCCCTGCGGGTGCTCGATGCGAAAGCC
>CAXSGT010000223.1:0-4971 GCA_964236835.1 uncultured Polaromonas sp. | reverse complement strand
AATCGAGCTGGTTGAAGTTGCCGATGACGAACGTCACCGCCATGGTCTCGCCGAGCGCGCGCCCCAGGCCCAGCATGACGCCGCCCATGACGCCGGCCTTGGTGTAAGGAAGCACGACCCCAGAGACCACCTCCCAGGTCGTCGCGCCGAGGCCATAGGCCGATTCCTTAAGCAGGACCGGCGTGACCTCGAACACGTCGCGCATCACAGAGGCGATGAAAGGGATGATCATGATCGCCAGAATAATGCCCGCCGACAGGATACCGATGCCCACCGGTGGACCCGAAAACAGCGCGCCCAGATAAGGAACGCCGCCGAACAGGCTTTGCAATGGCTGCTGGACGTAAGTTGCCAGAATCGGGCCGAACACCAGCAGCCCCCACATGCCATAGACAATCGAGGGAACGGCCGCCAGCAGCTCGATCGCCGTGCCCAGCGGCCGCTTCAGCCAGCCCGGGGACAGCTCGGTCAGAAACAGCGCGATGCCGAAGCTCACCGGCACCGCGATCAGCAGCGCGATGAACGATGTGGCGAGCGTGCCGTAGATCATCACCAGCCCGCCATACTCGTTCTTCACCGGGTCCCAGACGCTGCTCGTCAGAAAGCCGAGGCCATACCGGCTGATCGCCGGCCAGGCGCCGACGACGAGCGACAGCAAAATGCCGAACAGCAGCCCCAGCGTCAGCAACGCCGCCGCCAGCGCGGCCCAGCCAAAAACCCGGTCAGGCAGCGGGCTTCGCCTGACAGGTCTGACGGGGGGAGGATTGCTCATGGCACGTCGCGTCGCTTTCGCCGATAACGCCGGCAACTCAAAAGCGGTCCCGGACGCCGGAAGTGTAGAGGACACGGGCATCCCTCCTAGGGTCGCGAACGTCGCAAACTGAAGCTCAAAGCGCGTTGTGGCGCCGGTTTACTTGTAGGCAACCGCTTTGCCCGACGCATCTTTGACGTCGCCCCAGGCTTTTTCAGCGGCTGTCTTCACATTCGCCGGCATCGGCACATAGTCCAGGTCGTCGGCAGTCTTGTCGCCATTTTTGTAGGCCCACTCGAAAAATTTCAGCGACGCCATGGCCTGGGCGGGCTTGTCCTGGATTTTTTGCATCAGGATGAAGGTCGCCCCGGTAATGGGCCAGGCATTCTTGCCGGGCTGCTCGGTCAGTATCTGGTAGAAACTTTTTGACCAGTCGGCGTCGGCGGCGGCGGCCTTGAACGCGGCGTCTTCAGGCGACACGAAATTGCCCGCCGCATTTTTCAGCTGCGCAAACGTCATCTTGTTTTGCTTGACATAGGCATATTCGACGTAGCCGATCGAGTTCGGAAGCCGGCTCACGAACGCGGCGACGCCTTCGTTGCCTTTTCCACCCGCGCCGACCGGCCAGTTCACCGCCGTGCCCTCGCCCACCTTTGCTTTCCAGTCGGCGTTGGCCTTGCTCAGGTAATTGGTGAAAATAAAGCTGGTGCCCGAACCGTCGGCCCGGCGCACCGGTGCGATGGCGGCGTCAGGCAACGCCAGCGACGGGTTGAGAGTTTTGATGGCAGGGTCTGTCCATTTGGTGATCTTGCCCAGGTAGATATCGCCCAGCACCTGGCCGCTCAGCTTGAGCTGGCCGGAGGCGATTCCCTTGATGTTGACGACCGGCACCACGCCGCCGATCACCGTCGGAAACTGCATCAGGCCTTTTTTGGCAAGTTCGTCATCCTTCAAGGGCGCGTCCGACGCGCCGAAGTCGACGGTTTTGGCCTCGATCTGGCGCAAGCCGGCGCCCGAGCCGACCGACTGGTAGTTGATTTTCACGCCGGTCGCCTTGTTGTAGTCGGCAGCCCATTTGGAATACAGCGGTGCCGGAAAGCTAGCGCCGGCACCGGTCACTTCCTGCGCCGCCGCCATCGTGGCAAGCGACGCCAGGGCCGTGCCGATACTGATCGTCAGGGAAGCCTTGAGAATTGATTTCATCGGAACACCTTTGCGGTTGGTAGATAACATGCGGCGACTTTAGGCCTGTTGTGTGACAGCGCCGTGACAGCGCGGACCGTTGGAAAAACCGATTGACATCAAAATCAGGTCATCAAAATTTCGACTTTTCGTCATGATTCCGTCATCTGGGCGTTCTACGCTCAAAGCTGTATCAATTTGGGCATGTTTTCGGCTTATTTCGCTTATGGGGTGGCCATAATTTGCTACTTATTTGATAGTGAAACGGCTTTGAAGAGTCTGCGTGATGCAACATGGGTTGAAGCTTGATGGCCCCTTGCCGCCACGGGCAGCGGACACGCCGAAGCACGCATGGCGCCAATGCTATGCTGGATGTGGAAAAAACTCAGCCATGCAAAACGGACTTCTTCTTGCCGCGGTGGATTTAGGCTCGAACAGCTTTCGCCTTGAAATCGGCCGCTTCGACCACAGCCGCATCCAGCGCATCGAATACCTCAAGGAAACGGTGCGCCAGGGCAATGGCCTCGACGCCGACCGCAATCTGTCGCCGGACGCCATGCAGCGCGGCTGGGACTGTCTGGCCCGATTCGGCGAGCGGCTGGCGAATTTCAAGGACGCCCAAGTCCGCGCCGTGGCCACGCAGACCCTGCGCGAAGCGCGCAACCGGGAAGAATTCCTGGCGCCCGCGAAGAAAATTCTCGGCTTTCCCATCGATGTCATTTCCGGCCGCGAGGAGGCCCGCCTGATCTACCAAGGGGTGACGCAGTTGTTGCCGCGCTCGGACGAGCGGCGTCTGGTGGTCGATATCGGCGGGCGCTCGACCGAAATGATCCTGGGGCAAGGCCTCGAGCCGGTCGCGATGGAATCCTGCCGCGTTGGCAGCGTCGCCTGGTCGATGCGGTATTTTCCCCAAGGGCAGTTCAGCGCGCGCGCCTTCAAGACCGCTGAAATCGCCGCTCAGGCGGTGCTCGACGAAACCGTCAACACCTACCGATCGGCCGCCTGGGACGTGGCTTACGGCTCGTCGGGAACGATAGGCGCCGTGTGCGAAGTGCTGATGGCCGCTGGCGGCGCACCCGGCGTCGTCACGCAGGGTGGGCTGGACTGGCTGCTCGATCGCCTGCTCAAGGCGCAAAGCGCCGACCGTCTGAAGATCGAGGGCATCAAGGACGACCGGCGCCCGGTCATCGGCGGCGGCCTGGCGGTGCTCCGCGCCGTGTTCGACCTGCTCGGCATCCAGCAGATGCAGGCGGCCCAGGGCGCACTGCGCCACGGCGTGCTCTACGACCTCGTCGATACCGAGCAGCACCTGAGCGACCTGCGCTCGTCGAGCGTGCAGCGCCTGGCGCACAACTTCAATACCGATCGGCTCCAGGCCGAGCGTCTCAGCAAGGTGGCGCAACAGCTGTTTTCGATGGCGCAGGCAGGCGCGCCTGATCTGCAATCGCAAGAATCGCAGCGCAAACTGGCCTGGGCGGCGCAGCTCCATGAAATCGGCAGCCAGATTTCCCACAGCGACTACCACAAGCACGGCGCCTATATTCTGGACAACACCGACGCGCCCGGCTTCGCCGCGCATGAGCTGCATCGCCTCAGTCTCCTGGTGCTGGGCCACCGGGGGAAGCTGCGCAAGCTCGAAGCCGATTTCGAAGACCAGGCGTTCGTGCGGCAGTTGCTATGCCTGCGGTTGGCGGTGATCTTGTGCCATGCCCGGCGCGACCCGGACCTAGAAGGCCTATGGCTCGAATGCGCCGCCAAGCCGGCGCGTCGCTTCGCCCTGAGCTGCCGCGCCGGTTGGGCCGACGCATTTCCCCAATCGGCCCATCTGCTGCGCGAAGAGGTTCTGGCGTGGCAAAAAACTCCCTGGACCCTGGACTTTTCGGCGTTTTGATGCGGACACCAGGCCCATGGCGCCGCGGGATATCCGAGCCATAAGAAGATTTTTTTAATAAAAAATCGATTTTTGCCGGAGCGTTCCTGCCATCCGCGTGCAAAAATTATCAATGCGCCTCAAACTGCCACATCCTGGAACTTTCGCCGCCACGGCCAGTGAACTCGGCAGCTTTAGCGCAGCGGCCACTTGCCTCCGTTCGAGATCGCGTTCCTGCGAAAAAGCCGGCGTCGCAAAGATTATTCAAAGCCGGGCGCTAGTGTCCGGCCTGGACGACCAATGAATGCCATGAACGCACCCATCCCTTCCCCAAAGCTCGAACTCGTCGCGCCGTCGCCGATCAGCCGGAATGCATCGCTGAACGTCAATCAGAACTCCCCTGTTCCGCTTTACACACAGATCAAGGAAGTATTGCGTACGCGAATTCTCGACGGGACGTACCAGCCGCACCAGCAGACGCCGTCCGAGAGCGAAATGATGACAGCGTTCAGCGTGAGCCGGATCACGGTTCGCCAGGCGCTTGGCGACCTGGAGAACGAAGGCCTCATCTTTCGCATTCACGGCAAGGGAACCTTCGTCTCGAAACCCAAGGCTTTCCAGGATCTCGGAAAACTCCAGGGATTCGGCCAGGCAATGCGTCAGATGGGCTACGAAACCTATTCGCGCGTGCTTTCGTTCCAGACGATCAAGGCGACGCCGCAGATACAGGAGCGGCTGCGCTTGTCGAAACGCGCCAAGGTCGTCGAGATCAAGCGCCTGCGCTTTCTCAATCGAGAGCCGATCTCGCTTGACATCAGCTACCTTCCGGTAAGCTTAGGGTCGCAACTGGCAAAGTCAGACCTTGCGAGCCGCGACATATTCACCATTTTAGAAAACGAAATCGGCCTGTCGCTCGGTCACTCCGACCTTCAGATAGGCACCGCGCTTGCCGACGAAGCCCTGGGGCAGCAGTTGCGCCTCGAAAGCGGCTCACCGATTCTCGTCATCGAGAGAACCACCTATTCGAGCGATGAGGCGCCGATCGACTTCGAGCATCTGTACTACCGCGGCGACTCTTTCCAGTACCACATACGGGTCAATCGCAATCCCGCGCAGGAAAAGCAGCATGGGTGAGATTGCAGCGCGTACTTGCTTGCCCGCGTCGCCT
>CAXSGT010000222.1:0-5002 GCA_964236835.1 uncultured Polaromonas sp. | reverse complement strand
GCACGCGCGTTGCTCGGACAGATCGCACTGGTCGATCATCACGAGCACCGCGGCGTGCCGGCTGCCGGGGATAGGAAGTCGAGCCGACATGCTATCGCGTCGATTCCGCCTTCACTCTTTTGCCTTTACGGAGTCATTCATACTCTGGGCAACGGAAAAAGCTTTCGCCGCTCCACGCATTCAACACTTTCTTCACTGTCTACAGACCCTTATGGGTAGACCTCAATGACTCAGTTTCTCGATGCGCGCAAGCCTGAAATCTTCACCCTGGTACAAAGTACTAAGGTTGACCGGTGGTGACACGCTAAACAGTGACTCACGCACTAGTAGCACATAGTCGTAATTCGAAAGCAGTTCAGCATCGAATGGGTTACGCTGAGTAGAAAGATACGCTGCCTGAAGTTGGTCGTTTCGAAAAGATGGATCAGAGTAGCGCATTTGCAAAGACTTGTATGCGGGCAATAGGCGCATTGGCTGTTGCCCAGGATTGGCAAACACAGTTGGGAAGAAGCCGTTTTTCATCGGCACAACCAACATTCCTACATGATTCAAGGAGGGGCGCCGCATTACTGAGGCATCGCCTGTGTAGGCGATCGCCGCAGTCAGCTTGGCGCCCTCCGGCAGCAACGATATGGCTGCGATGTAATGGTCGTAAAGTCGGTCATAACGTTGCCAAGCCAATCTAAATTGGTCTACCCGTGCAACGACCATCAAAATGACCAAGCCTGAAACAAGCGCCGCACTATGACCGTAGGGCCGCGCAAGCGTCACTGAAGTTACGAAGATGAACATGATCGCGACAGTCAGGCGGGAATCCGAAGCCCAGGATGAGAATAAGGTACTCGGCATAACGAACAGCAGTAAAACCAGGGCAGCAAGCGGCATCAGCGCATCGGCGGAAATGCGCAGTCGGCCTGTCATGAGACCTGTCAGATACATAAGAGAAATGGCGCTGAACCAAAGGTACTGTTCGGTATTACCGACTTGGTCAGGACTGGCGACGGTGTCGGTCAGCATTTCCAGCCGTCCCACGTAGTGCCAAGCTGCCATGTAGTCGGGCCAGACCGTGGACGCGTACTCTCCTCCGGTAGGGCTCATGCGAAGCAAGCATAACGCCACTAGGCCGCAAATAATGAGCGGTAAGAAATTTGACCAGCGATAAGATGGTCGCTGCTTCCCTGCGCGTAGATATTGGCCCAATTCATAAGCGCCAGCGCTGATGCCGAAAATACCAACCGCATAGAGATGCACTAGAAACAAGATCACAACCAGCGCGCTGAATAGTAGCGATCTTGGCAGTAGCCGCGTGTCACGTAGAAAAATCCATAATGCAAGTCCGGCGAGAGCCAGTCCTACTCCCAATAAGTAGCCCAAGAAACCGAAAAGAAAAATGTCACTGTAGACAAACAAAAAAACAGCAAGCGGTGCCACCGTGAGTTTTCGATGAAACGCGTAGTTCAGCCCCACGCAGGCGCTGACTTGGACGGCGATGATCAACAAAAGAAAGATCTTTCCGGCCATCCACAGATCGGTCAACTGTGTCAAGAGAATCAAGATAGCTTCACTGCCCAGGTTTGGCAACAGCCGCCACTCTGACTCGTAGTAACGCTGAAGAACTTCCGAACCATTCAGATTCGTCAGAACGTGGATGCGAGCGAGATGATTAGGATAGTCGTACAGCGGAGGCAGACGGACCGAAAAGATGGGTACAGATACGGCTGAGAGCAACGCGAGAAACAGTAATGCGATCCAGGCACGATTGAGCCGTTCCGATATATACGAAGTGTGTCTACGGGAAAAAAATGGAGCGCTCACGTTCTAGCCGACGACCGGTAACAAACGGTCATTGTCGCCAATCTTGAGCCCATCGGAAACAACTCTCTCCATCTGCTGGTCCTGCCGTGCCGTGAACCGAAAAGTAGTGCGATTATGACAATTCGACGATCGGAGCCGGTTAAGGCCACAGGGACTTTAGACGCAACTCTTCGCCGCTGGCATTCTTCGGCTGTGTTGGGCGGTCGGTTTTTTCGCGCGGCGCATTGAAGACTTCATCCACGATATAGCGTGGTCGTTGTTTACTTTCCAGGTAAATTCGTCCAATGTATTCGCCGAGAACCCCGATACCGATGAGTTGAATACCGCCAAGAAAAAGAATGGACACAATTAGCGAGGGATAACCGGGCACCTGATTGCCCCAAACTATTTTCTCAACAATCATCCATGCGCTGTAAATCAGTGCGAAAAAGGCAATCGAACTGCCCAAATAGGTCCATACCCGCAACGGCAGCGTCGAGAAACTTGTAATGCCTTCCAGCGCGAAATTCCATAATTTCCACCCGTTAAATTTCGTGGTGCCCACCACGCGGGCTGCGCGTGCGTACTCGATGACCTCGGTCCTGCCGCCGACCCAGGACAATATCCCCTTCATGAAAAGGTTGCGCTCCTGAAGTTCCTTGATGGCTTCGACTGTCTTTCTGGAAATCAATCGAAAATCTCCCACGTTTTCCTCGATCTTCAGCGTGCTGATCCGGTTATGCAGGCGGTAGAACCATTGCGCCGTGATGCGCTTGAGCCGGGTGTCGGAATAACGGTTGACCCGTTTGGCCAGTACCACGTCGGCGCCGTCGAGCCATTTCTGGATCAACAGCGGGATCACTTCGATCGGGTCCTGCAGGTCAACGTCGATTGGGATGACCGCTTCCCCGGTGGCGTGTTGCAGTCCTGCGAAAAGTGCGGGCTCCTTGCCGAAGTTGCGACTAAAACCAATCAAGGTGACGAGCGGATCGGTGAGGCCGATGCTGCGCGCGACTTCCAATGTCTTGTCGGTGCTGCCATCGTTGATGAACAGGATTTCAATCTCGTAGGCGCGCAGCGCGGCGCAGCGCCGAATAGCATCGTAGAAAATAGGAATCGCTTCTTCTTCGTTGAAGACCGGAACAACCAGCGAAATTCTCATAGGATCAGACCTGTTTTGAAGACAAACAGCTTGGAATACATAAAACCACACACCAGGCTGATCACCGAGAAGACAATCATCGTAATGATCGGTGCGGCCCCAAATCGATCAGCAAGCCATCCTGTCATCAAGGCAAGGCCGCCCATGAAAATGAAATAAAGGGCATATCTAGCCCGGGTTGCCTTGGCGCTGAAGGTGAATCTGGCGTTGCCAAAAAATGAAAACGTTACCGCCACGCAAAATGCCGTGAGGTTGCACAGGGACTGAGGGAGTTGCGTGAAGTGAATCATCAGGTAGAACATGCTCCAATGCAGCACGGTGTTGAAAGTGCCGACAGCGGAATATTTGAGAAATTTTTTCATATGCTGTTGATATTGTTAGTCGGTAGACATCCGAACTACGCTCATCTTGATCCGCAATCGGAAGCTTAACCGCTTACGTTTATCCATGTCGCCACGCAACCGCCTGTTCAATTGCATGAGTCAATGGGCGATCACGGTATTCAATCACCCTCTGGGTGGTCCTGGTCGTCCTGGGCCTGATCAGCTTCGTCGCGTTGCCATGGACCTTGGATGTTCCTGTGGCATTGATCGCCGCGTTCGGCGTTGCGTTGATATCATGTGTCGCAGGGCTGCACCGCTTGGCCCCAAAGTGGGACGCAGAGCAAGCCGCAGCGAATTTTGGAACGCCGGCTGCGATGGTATGGATGCTAATGGCTACGGGGCTGCTGCTGCGTCTGGCCTACCTGCTCGCGGTCTCTCCGGTGCAATTGTCCGACACGGCAGACTATGTAATGCTTGCCAACCGCTTGCTGGCCGATGGCAGCTAACACCAGACACTTTATGGGCAGGAGGTCGACGCCTACCGCCCACCCGGTTATGCATTTCTATTTCTGTTGACTGGCGCTTTTTGGCTGACCAGCGGCGCGTGGTGAGCGCCAGCCGCGATCAATCTGGTTTGCTTTGCGCTGTCGGTGCTCGTGTTGAGCGATCTCGTCGCGCGGCTCGCCGGGCGACGGGCGGCATTAGTCGCCATCACTTTGTTGACTTTCTGGCCGTCTGGAATTTTCATCACCGGCTTAGCACTGAACGAATGGGTCTCTCTTTTGCTGCTGCTGGTGTGGCTTGGACTACCATGCAGGCGCGTACCTCGAAAGACGCGCGCTGAGTCTGGCTCGCGGGGCTGAGCATGGGCATAGGCGCCCCTGGTGCGGCCATCGCTGCTGCCGTTGCCCTTCTTGCTGCTGGCGCTGGCCAGCGTCAATGCCCAAGCGCGCCCCCTCGCCTTGCGGCATGCGTTCCTGTCGCTGATCGACTTGCGGTGCTGGTCATCGCGCCGTGGACCGTGCGCAATTACGCTAGGTTCCATACCTGCAGAACTTATTGATTTCATTGGTGTCGATCACGATTGCGGACAATGGCGGTCAGTCCTGCGACCGACTCCGTTTCCGCCAAGAATGAGTTTTATGCAGGCTTGCATAGCTTCTCGAAAGCCCCGAAAACCTAGTGTCTACGGGGCTTTTTTATGTTCTAGCCGCAGTCCGCGATACAGATCGATGACGCCGCGGGCGATCGACGCGAGCATACTTTCAGGAATCCAAGACATGTTCAGGATCAACTCCGAACTCGAACAAGTGCCGCTGGAAGAGCTGCGGCCGACCCAGATAACAGTCGGGATGCGTGCGGTGAAAGAAAAAAGCCAGGAATGGAACGAGCTGCCTGAGCATGAGCGCGGCGCGAGAATGGCCGGTCAGCTGTTCGCCGCGGTCAAAGGCGCAAACGGCACTTACTACATCCTGGATGGCCACCACACGGCGCTGGCGCTGTTCAATGACAAAGCCAAGTGCGTGCAAATAGGGCTCGTTGCCGACCTGTCGCACCTCTCGATGGACGAGTTCTGGGTGTTTCTCGATCACCGAAGCTGGGTGCACTGCTACGACGACCAAGGCAGGCGGCAGCCGCTCGAGTGGATGCCAAGCCGCCTGCAAGACCTGACCGACGATCCTTATCGCAGCCTGGCCGCCTCGGTGCAGAAAGAAGGCGGCTT
>CAXSGT010000221.1:2988-5045 GCA_964236835.1 uncultured Polaromonas sp. | reverse complement strand
CATGGCGCGCAAGAGCGGCGCCGACAACCTGTTCTATCCGGCCAAGAACCGCATCAGCTGCGAGCTGCGCGCCGCGTTTCTGGCCAGGAAACCCGCCGACATCGGCGACGAGCGGCTGCGCGAGGTGCGCGAATCGCTGCGGAAGGCGGCCGCCGACAGCCCGGATTTCTGGTCGGTGGTGGGCCAGACCGAACTGCAGGTTCTGGCAACGCTCGCCGCCGGCAAGCTCGCCGAGCAAGCGCCGGCTTTGCTCGACCAGCTGCGCGAGCACAAGACGCGCGTGCCGGCCGTGGCGATGTGGGACTCGGTTTACAACGACGCGCAGTTCACGCTGGAGCCTTACCTGGGCGTGGCGGGCGTGGCCGAGAAGCGTGCCGCGCAGGGCCTGCTGGAGGCGTTGAAGGCGATGGCGGCGGCGTGACGGCGCCCATTCGACGCCAGACCTGTATGCTATAGAAAAAGTAGCTAACTATTCCCGCGCAGTATGCGAAAAAGGCCTAAAAGACCGGTAAATTAGGGATTTGGCGTCGCCCGGCTGCCTTTTGTCGAGTGCCGTACATGCGGCTGCTGCGAAAATGGCCGGCATGAACTTGCAAAAATTTCTGGTTCCCGCAGCCGCCGTCGTCGCGGGCGCGCTGGCCTATCGCTTCTATGGCTGGTCCGGCATCGCCCTGGCGGCGAGCGTGCTGGCGATGGGGCTGATGCTGCACTTCACCCGCATGATGAACGTCCTGAAGCGCACGACCAACAGGCCCATTGGCTATGTCGATAGCGCTGTCATGCTCAACGCCAAGCTCAAACCCGGCATGACGCTGCTGCACGTCATCGCCATGACGCGCGCGCTGGGCCAGCTTCAGTCGGAAAAAGACGCGCAGCCCGAGGTTTTTCGCTGGACCGACGGCACACGATCGCATGTGACCTGCACCTTCGCCGGCGGCAAGCTGGCGCGGCATGCGCTCTTCAGGCCGGGCGAAAGCGCACCGCTGGCCGCGCCGTAAAATCGGCGATTCGTTTTTTTCGCCGCCGGCGCCCGGCCTCCAGGCTCGCAAGCTCTACTTACCACAGGATCAGCACCATGTCCCCAGCAGCCCCTTCCATGGCAGACCGCGACGGCAAAATCTGGATGGACGGCCGGATGGTCGAATGGCGCGACGCCAAAATCCACGTGCTGAGCCACACGCTGCACTACGGCTGCGGCGCCTTCGAGGGCGTACGCGCCTACAACACGGCCGGCGGCACGGCGATCTTCCGGCTTGCCGAGCACACCGAGCGGCTGTTCAACAGCGCCAAGATTCTGCGCATGAAGATTCCGTTCAGCCAGGAAGAAGTCATCGAAGCGCAAAAAGCCGTGGTGCGCGACAACCAGCTGGAAAGCTGCTACCTGCGCCCGCTGACCTGGATCGGCTCGCAAAAGCTCGGCGTCAGCCCGAAGGGCAACCAGATTCACATCATGGTCGCGGCCTGGGCCTGGGGCGCCTACCTGGGCGAAGAAGGAATGAAGCGCGGCATCCGCGTCAAGACCTCGAGCTACACCCGCCACCATGTCAACATCACCATGACGCAGGCGAAAGCGGTGAGCAACTACACGAACTCGATCCTGGCGAACATGGAGGCGCTCGACGACGGGTATGACGAGGCGCTGCTGCTCGACGCGTCGGGCTTCGTCAGCGAAGGCGCCGGCGAAAATATTTTCGTCGTCAAGGGCGGCGTGGTTTACACGCCCGACCTGTCGGCCGGCGCCCTTAACGGCATCACGCGCAACACCGTGCTGCACATCTGCAAGGACCTGGGGCTGGAGCTGGTGCAAAAGCGCATCACGCGCGACGAGGTGTATATCGCCGACGAAGCCTTTTTCACCGGCACGGCGGCCGAGGTCACGCCGATCCGCGAGCTCGACCGCGTCGAGATCGGCAGCGGCGCGCGCGGGCCGGTCACCGAAAAAATCCAGAGCGCGTTCTTCGATATCGTCAATGGCCGCAACCCGAAATACGCGCACTGGCTAAGCAAAGTCTGACCGGGCAAACACGAAAAATCATGAGCACAACATCATCGACCAT
>CAXSGT010000221.1:0-2978 GCA_964236835.1 uncultured Polaromonas sp. | reverse complement strand
GACATCGTCAACGGCCGCAATGCCAAATACGCCCATTGGCTGAGCAACGTCTGACCGTAACTACAAAAAAATCATGAGCACAACATCATCGACCATCGAGCTGCTGGCCAGCGACCTGAACGATCTGGGCGGCGTGTACTGCCCGAGTCCCCTGGCCGGCATGAAGATATGGAACAACCATCCCAAGGTGTACCTGGACGTGGCGCGCACCGGCGAGGGCAGATGCTCTTACTGCGGCACGGTGTACAAGCTCAAGGTGGGAGAGCATTTCGGCGGCCATCACTGAGCTTCTTGTCGAACCAGCGTTCCTGACATAAATTCGTGGCATGAATAAATCCACTGAGCCGCTTTTTCCCTATGAAAGAGAAGTGCGGCATATTCCCGCGCAACGCCCGTTCCGGCTTACAGGTTCCACTCTGTTCGAGGGAAACGCCCTGGCCGTTCTTCAAGCGCTTCCAACCGAATCCGTTCAGTGCGTTGTCACCTCTCCACCTTATTGGGGCCTGCGCGACTATGGAATTGACAATCAGATCGGGCTGGAGCCTTCCCTGACGCAGTTTCTCAATCGCCTGACTTTCGTTTTTGCCGAAGTCAAGCGGGTATTGAAGCGCGATGGAACGCTTTGGCTCAACATCGGAGACGGCTACACCAGCGGAAATCGCGGTTATAGAGCCACCGACAAGAAAAACCCGGCCAGGGCGATGAATGTCCGTCCGCCAACGCCAGAGCGCCTGAAGCCGAAGGATTTGATCGGCGTGCCTTGGCGCCTGGCGTTCGCCCTGCAGGATGACGGCTGGTTTCTACGCAGCGATGTGGTCTGGAATAAGCCCAATGCCATGCCTGAAAGCGTCCAGGACCGGCCGATTCGCTCCCATGAGTATTTGTTCATGTTGACCAAATCCGAGCGGTATTACTACGACCGGGCAGCCGTCAGGGAACCTGCCGACCAGGGAGGACTGCGCCATCGGAGAACAGTCTGGAACGTCAACACAAAGCCTTTTGCCGGCGCCCATTTCGCCACCTTTCCGCCTGAACTGATTCGGCCATGCGTCCTGGCCAGCTCCAGGCCTGGAGACTTTATTCTGGATCCGTTTTTCGGTTCTGGAACTGTTGGGCTTGTTGCGCAGGAAGAAAACCGCCAGTACGTCGGCATCGAGTTGAACCCGGAGTACGTCAACATGGCGGCGGCCAGGCTTCACGGGCTGCACAGCAATATTTTCCAGATCGCGGCGAATGCCTGAGCGGACGTTTCGTCTTAAGCCCCCGAAACTGCAAATAACCTTCGCGCATCGGTTGGTGACGCTGCAGCAGACGCATCTGCAGCCAGCCTTGCTTGAAACCGTCGGCGGCCTGGATATCGTCGAACTGCATGCCGAAATCGCCAGGTTGGCGCCCGCGCGAGGACTCAAGTTGTTAGCCGGTGCAGGGTTGCGCGCCGAAGTATTGTTTGTGCTGCCCCTGGTTTTAAAGTCACGCCCCGCCCTGCTGACGTACTACAGGACCTTGCTTGGCTACAGTCAGAAGGAGTTTTATAGCAGTGGTTCCGGCCTTTCTGCTTTCAGAAAAGCAGAGGATGGCGAGGGTTTTGGCGCTACTGCGCGGAATGCATTGCCCGCATTCTGCAAATTTTTGAACAGGCAAGCCATGGCTCTGTTGGAGGGCATGGACGGATTACCGTTGAACAAGGAGCTTTTTAAAGATCTGAGCCTTCTGTCGGTAGGGCCACAGTGGCGCGGAGGTAGAAACAATGAACGCGGTACCGCTGGAGTCGATCAGGTGTTTGCGCTCATTCTTGCTGCCATTTCTCACGCCAGCCCGACACTGAAGAATAAAAAACAGGCGGATTTGGTCAACGCTGCGGGGCGTCAAGTGTCAATAGCGCTAGCGGCTGACCCTGACATCGTTATTATGGAAAAGCTCGACGGCCAGCTGGACCGTCCCCTGGTGGCGATTGAGGTTAAGGCCGGCACGGATGCTTCCAATATTCACAATCGTATTGGCGAGGCGGAAAAAAGCCATCTCAAGGCAAAGGCCAAAAAATTTACCGAGTTCTGGACGGTTGTGAATGTAAATCAACTCGATGCCGATATCGCATCGCAGCAATCGCCCACTACGAACCGGTTTTTTACGCTTTCCCAGCTTTTGTTCAAAGGATCGCCACAGCAGTTGATGTTCGCTGCACTCATCATCCAGTTGACGGGTATCCCTGCCAAAGCCGAATGAGCAACACTCTCATCATCGCGCCGCAGTGGCTAGGCGACGCGGTGATGACCGAGCCGCTGCTGCGCCGGCTGAAGGCCCGTGGCGAGCGCCTCGCGGTCGGCGCCCTGCCGTGGGTCGCGCCGGTGTACCGCGCCATGCCGCAAGTCGATGAAATCATCGAATTCCCTTTTGCCCACGGCGGCCTGCAACTCAAGGCGCGCTGGTCGATGGCCAGGCGCATCGAAGGCTGGTTCGACAAGGCGTATGTGTTGCCCAACTCGCTCAAAAGCGCCTTGCTGCCGTTTCTCGCCGGCATTCCCGAGCGCATCGGCTACCTGGGCGAAGCGCGCTTCGGGCTGCTGACGCGGCGCCTTGAAAATCCGAAAGACAAGCCGCCGATGGTGGCGTTTTATTCGGCGCTCAGCGGCGAGGCCGACTTGCAGGAAGACCGGCCCGAATTGCATGTGGATGCGGCGTGCGCTCAGCAAGCGCTAGGCCAGCAGGACTTGCGGCGAAACGGCTATCTGGTCTTCGCGCCGGGCGCCGAATACGGCCCCGCCAAGCGCTGGCCGGCGACCCATTTTGCCGAGCTGGCGGCGAAGCTGGAACTGCCGGTAGTGCTGCTGGGTTCGGCCAAGGAGGCCGCGCTGTGCGACAAGATCGCCTCGCCGGTGAATGCGGCGCAATCGGGGAAATGCCTGAACCTCGCCGGAAAAACCTCGCTGCCGCAGGCGCTGGCGCTGATCGCCGCCAGCCGCGGCACCGTCAGCAACGAC
>CAXSGT010000220.1:0-5137 GCA_964236835.1 uncultured Polaromonas sp. | reverse complement strand
GAAGATAATTGGCCATTTGCGCAATATCCACGGGCATAGTTAGCTATTTATTTTATAGCATGGAGCGATCTTGAATCTGCTGGAAGAAAAGCCATGAAAAAATCGGTGATTGCACTGGCGCTCGGCGCGGCGGGCGCGGCGCTGTGGGCGCGCTCGGACTATCGCGCCTGGACCGCGCTTGGCAAGGGCGGCTTGCCGCACACCCTGCGCGGCTGGGCGCGCATGTCGCGCCTGCGGCTGCAAAAGGGTGAAACGATCGGGACCACGGCGCTCGATCCCGAGGTCGGGGCGGTGGGCGATGGGGCCTACCTCGGCGCGTTGATCCAGCGCTGCGGCCCGAGGCCGAAGGTGGCGCCGCATCCGATTCCGCAGCGTCAGCTGAACCAGTTCACGACCACCGCGATCCGGCGGCGGCTGGATGCGGTGTTCGACGAGGCGGTGCGCGCGCGCCCGCAACTGCTGCGCTTCGAGACCAGTTTTTTCGAGAAGCACGGCCCCGCGGTCACGCTGCGCGCTCCCGAGCGCGGGCATCGCTGGGCCGCGGCGACGCACGGCGAGATCGGGCACATTCATCAAGGCGACGGCTCGATGCACTTGATTTTGAGTGCCAGCGACGCCAAGGCCGCTATCGAAGCGGGGTGGGGCGAGCGCCACCCGCTGGCTGGATCGCTCGGCTTGCCGATCACTTACCTGTATGTCTATCCGCCGCGCGACGAGGTCGAGCTGGGCACCGTGCGGCGGCTGCTGAACGCGGCGATCGAGCACATGGGCGGGCCCGGTCTGCCCGCCGCAGAGCGCGGCGCATCTCCCGCGGCATGATTGAGACGGTACGTCTTGCCAAACGCGTCGCCGAAATGGTGCCGTGCTCGCGCCGCGAGGCCGAGCAGTACATCGAGGGCGGCTGGGTCAGCGTCGATGGCGTGGTGGTGGAAGAACCCCAGTTCCGCGTCCGGAACCAGGCCATTGCGCTGTCGCCCGACGCCAGTCTGCTGGCGCTGGCGCCGGTCACGCTGCTGCTGCACAAGCCGGCGGCTGTCGAGGCCGGCGATGCGGCGGCCCGGTTTCTGAACATCGCCAACCGCTCGCCCGATGACCGCTCGGGCATCCGGCCGCTGAAAAAGCATTTTTCCAGCTCCGAGCTGGTGACGCCGCTGGCCGGCGCCGCCAGCGGGTTGATCGTGTTCACAGGCGACTGGCGCGTGGCGCGCAAGCTGCGCGACGATGCGCGGCTGATGGAGCATGAAGTGATCGTCGAAGTCGGCGGCGCCATCAAGCCCGGCGGGCTGGAGCGGCTGAACCGCGCCGACCACGGCTTTACCTTCCAGGGCGCGCCGCTGCCGCCGGCGAAGGTCAGCTGGCAGAGCGAGGCGCGGCTGCGCTTTGCGCTCAAGGGCGAACTGCCCGGGCAGATTGCCTATCTGTGCGAGAGCGTCGGCCTCAAGACCGAGGCCATGAAGCGCTTGCGTATCGGCCAAGTGTCCCTGCGCCAGCTGCAGCCCGGCCAATGGCGCTACCTGCTGCCGAACGAGCGGTTTTAAAAACCGATGACGCCCGGAAACGCCCAGATCAGGCTGCCGGTCATCAAAAAGTAACGCAGGAACTTGCCGACCGCCATATAGCCCAGGCATGGCCAGAACGGGAACTTGAGCCAGCCCGCCACCGCGCAGAGCGGGTCGCCGACGGCGGGCAGCCAGGCCAGCAGGCAGGCCTTGGGGCCGAGCTTTTCCAGCCACCGCACGGCGCGGCCGTGGTGCGATGAATGGCTGTATTTATCGGCGACCTGATGCGCGCCGTAGCCCATCCACCAGTCGAGCGCGCCGCCGAGCGTGTTGCCGACGGTGGCGACCAGAATGGCCGGCCAGAACATGGCGGGGTTGAGCTTGACCAGGCCGAACACCACCGGCTCGGAGCCCAGCGGCAACAGCGTGGCGGAGATGAACGACACGATGAAGACGGTACTCAGGCCGTATTCGGGCAGGGCCATGAGCTCGATCAGGCGTTGCATCCAGGCTTCCATAGTGGCCTGAGTATATTGAGAATGGCGATTTGTCAAAGCGGCACGCCGGCCCGGCCGGATTTGCGGTTGCTGAAATATCGGGCAGCTACAATCGTGCCTTATTTTTCAGCAACAGCGGCATTCACCCATCATGAACATCGGCGCCTACGCCCTGGCGAACAACATTTTTGTCGCGCCCATGGCCGGTGTCACCGACCGGCCGTTCCGCCGGCTTTGCAAGTCCCTGGGAGCGGGCTACGCGGTCAGCGAAATGGTGACGTCGCGCCGCGATTTGTGGAGCACGCTGAAAACCTCGCGCCGCGCCAACCATGAGGGCGAAGCCGCGCCGGTCGCGGTGCAGATCGCCGGCACCGACGCGGCGATGATGGCCGATGCCGCCGCCTACAACATCGAGCGTGGCGCGCAGATCATCGACATCAACATGGGCTGCCCGGCGAAGAAGGTCTGCAACAAATGGGCCGGCTCGGCGCTGATGCGCGACGAGCCGCTGGCGCTTGAAATCATCGATGCCGTCGTCGCCGCCTGCGCGCCGCACGGCGTTCCGGTCACGCTCAAGATGCGCACCGGCTGGGCGCAGGGCCATAAAAACGCGCTGACGATCGCGCGCGCCGCCGAAAACGCCGGCGTCCAGATGGTCACGGTGCATGGCCGCACCCGCGAGCAGGGCTACTTGGGGCTGGCCGAATACGACACTGTGGCAGAGGTCAAGGCCGCGCTGCGAATTCCGGTGGTTGCCAACGGCGACATCGACAGCCCCGAAAAAGCGCGCGATGTGCTGGCCTATACCGGCGCCGACGCCGTCATGGTCGGCCGCGCGGCGCAGGGCCGGCCGTGGATCTTCCGCGAGATCGCGCATTTTCTGCGCACCGGAACGCACCTGGCGCCGCCGCTGGTCGCCGAGGCCAGGCGCCTGCTGCTCGATCACCTGCTCGACCACTATGCGCTTTATGGCGAATCGACCGGCGTGCGGACGGCGCGCAAGCACATCGGCTGGTATGTGAAAACCCTGCCCGGCGGCGAAAGGTTTCGCGCCAAAATGAACCTGCAGGGTGACTGCGAAGCGCAGCTTCAGGCGGTCAGCGGCTTTTTCGACGGCCTGGGCGACTGGATGGACCGTATTCCCGCTGTCGGCGAGGGCGGGCCGGCGGGGGACGAGATGAACAACGATAAAAACGAGGAAGAGACAGCAGCATGAGCAACAACCACATCGAAGAGTGCGTCCGCAGCAGCCTGGAGACTTATTTCACCGACCTGGACGGCACCGAGCCCGGCGGCATGTACGACATGATGGTTCGCGTCGTGGAAAAGCCGCTGCTCGAGGTGGTGATGCGGCACGCCGAGCACAACCAGTCGCGCGCCGCCGCCTGGCTGGGCTTGAACCGCAACACGCTGCGTAAAAAGCTGGTCGAGCACAAGCTCATCGGGTAACGATGAAACGACGAAGACCCCTATGAACGCCCTGATTTCCGTTTCCGACAAGACCGGCATTGTCGAATTCGCCCTGGCCCTGCACGCGCTGGGCGTCAAGCTGCTGTCCACCGGCGGCACGGCCCGGCTGCTGGCGGAGGCCAGCTTGCCGGTGACCGAAGTCGCCGACCACACCGGTTTTCCGGAAATGCTGGGCGGCCGCGTCAAGACGCTGCATCCAAAAATCCACGGCGGCCTGCTGGCGCGGCGCGACCTGCCTGAGCACATGGCGGCGCTGGAGGCGCACGGCATCGCCACGATCGACCTGCTGGTCGTCAACCTGTATCCGTTCGAGGCGACTGTGGCCAAGCCAGGCTGCACGCTCGAAGACGCGATTGAAAACATCGACATCGGCGGGCCGGCGATGGTGCGCTCGGCGGCGAAGAACTGGAAGGATGTCGGCGTGCTGACCGATGCGTCGCAATATGCCGGCGTGCTGGCCGAACTCGAGGCCGACGGCAAGCTGACCGACGCGACCAAATTCGCCCTGGCGGTCGCCGCTTTCAACCGCATCGCCCAGTACGACGGCGCGATCAGCGACTACCTCTCGAGCATCCAGCCCGATGGCGGCCGCGCGCTGTTCGCCGGCCAGGCCAACGGCCGTTTCATCAAGCTGCAGGACCTGCGCTATGGCGAAAACGCACACCAGCAGGCGGCGCTGTACCGCGACCTGTACCCGGCGCCGGGCTCGCTTGTCACAGCGAAACAGCTGCAGGGCAAGGAGCTGTCGTACAACAATCTTGCCGACGCCGACGCCGCCTGGGAATGCGTCAAGGGTTTTTCCGAGCCGGCGTGCGTCATCGTCAAGCATGCCAACCCGTGCGGCGCGGCCGTCGGCGCCGATGCGTGGGAGGCTTACGCCAAGGCCTTCAAGACCGATCCGACCTCCGCATTCGGCGGCATCATCGCGCTGAACTGCACGCTGGACGAGCGCGCGGCGCTACAGATTTCGAAGCAGTTCGTCGAAGTGCTGATCGCCCCGGCCTTCACGCCCGAGGCGCTGGAGGTGTTCAAGGCCAAGGCCAATGTCCGGATTCTGCAGATCGAATTGCCGCCCGGCGGCGAGACGGACTGGAAGCAGGGCCGCAACGCCACCGATGTCAAGCGCGTCGGCTCGGGTTTGTTGATGCAGACCGCCGACAACCATGAACTGGCGCTGGCCGACCTAAAAGTCGTCAGCCGCCTGCAACCGACGCCGGCGCAGCTGCGGGATTTGCTGTTCGCCTGGAAGGTTGCCAAGTTCGTCAAGTCCAACGCCATCGTGTTCTGCGCCGGCGGCATGACGCTGGGCGTCGGCGCCGGCCAGATGAGCCGCATCGACTCGGCGCGCATCGCCTCCATCAAGGCCGCCAACGCGGGCCTGAGCCTGCAAGGCTCGGTCGTGGCGAGCGACGCGTTCTTTCCGTTTCGCGACGGGCTCGACGTGGTTGCAGACGCCGGCGCGGCGTGCGTCATCCAGCCGGGCGGCTCGATGCGCGACGCCGAAGTGATCGCCGCCGCCGACGAGCGGCACGTCGTGATGGTGCTGAGCGGCGTGCGGCATTTCAGGCACTGAGCCTGATGCCGAATTTAGCAAATAAAACAATGGTTTTCGCTTGCTAGTCGTCCCTGAGAAATCCCAGCAATCAAGCATTCATGCGGGTTAGTGCGGAG
>CAXSGT010000219.1:0-5140 GCA_964236835.1 uncultured Polaromonas sp. | reverse complement strand
ACCCGATGCCGATCGCTTCATCGGAAAGATCGGCGAACTCGAAGTTTTCAATGAACTGGACGACGCTCTGCGTAATATTTTTTTGTTGCGACATGGATGACCGGCCTTGGTGGTGAATTTCGGAGCGCGCGTATCTTTTTTTGCGCACCGCGTAGACGGCATGCCTCGCAATATCGGGACCGACAACTTGCTGGACAGTGCCATGCTGCACGCAGGAGCCAAGACATTGTGCATGTTCGATTCTCCAGCGCCTGCGGCATCATGTCCAATGTGTCAATAATCGTTACGAGTACATCGCTGGCGAACAGGCGCGGTCATAGTTCCCTGCCTTGCTGGGGAGCTGGCCCTGGCCGTCAAGCGTCATGGTCAGTGCGCCTTGGCCATCAGGCGCTGTCCCGCCTCGTCATGGCCTACAGGCGCTGATCGTCGCAGGCTTGCGCGCGGTGGCGCGACCAGGCGTCAAGACTGCTTCTGGCACGCGCAGCCAGCCGGCGCGCCGCGCCGGCGAAAAGCGCCAGCGCCGCGAACGCCACGAGCCACAGCGCCATCCACATCGCCAGCAGCTGGCCTTCGGCGATGCTGTCCATGACCTGGTAGGCGACCACCATCACCGCCGCCGTCAGCGCCGACAGCAGCAGCGTCGCCAGGCCGCGCGCGCTGGAAAAATCGCGCCGCACCCGCTGCGCCGCTTCGATGGCCGACTCGACGCGATCGGCGCCCTGGTGATGGGAGGGATATTTGATGTCGATGAAGCTGGTCATGATGAATTCCTTTCGCTGCGCCGCCGGTAAAATTCCGGCGACAGCACCATATTAGGGTTTTCACTTATGTTATTCAACTTTATCCTTGTGATGAAATATATTCACGATAGTAATAATTAAGGCGTGAAGCCAATGAATTTCCGCACGCTCGACCTGAACCTGCTGCGCGTGTTCGACGAGGTCATGGCCGAACGCAGCCTGACGCGGGCGGCGCGCAACTTGTCGCTGACGCAGCCGGCCGTCAGCAACGCCTTGCGGCGGCTGCGCCAGGCGCTGGGCGACGAGCTGGTGCAGCGCAGCGGCCAGGGCATGGCCCCCACGCCGCGCGCGCTCGCCATCTGGCCGGCGGTGCGCGAAGCGCTGGGGCAGCTGCAGGAGTCGCTTATCCCGAGCGAATTTTCTCCCGCCAGCGCGACCCTGCCCTTCGTGCTGGCGATGGCCGACGCGACGGCGGCGGCGCTGATCCCCGGCCTGAACGGCATCCTGGAGCGCGAAGCGCCGGGCGTGGTGCTGCGCGTCGTGCCGCTGGTCACGCGCGACCCCCGGCCGATGCTCGAGCAGGAAAGCTGCGACCTGGTCATCGGCCATTTTCCCTCGGTGCTGCCCGACCTCACGGCGCGGGCGCAAAGCGGCCAGGCGCTGCCGTTTTTGTTCCAGCGGCTGTACGACGGCGAGTACGTCTGCGCCATGCGCCAGGACCATCCGCTGGCCGCTGGCGAACTCAGCCTCGACAGCTATTGCGCGGCGCGCCACATGCTCGTGAGCTTTTCAGGGCGGGCCTACGGATTCATCGACGAATCGCTGGCCGCGCTGGGCCGCCAGCGGCGCGTGGTGCTGACGGTCAATCAATTTTTCATCGCCGTCCGGGTGGTCGCGAACTCGAACCTGCTGACGGTGGTGCCGCGCCACTTCGTCGCCATGACCGGCCTTGCCGGACAGCTGGCGCTGCGGCCGTTGCCGCTGGACGTGTCGCCGGTGCATGTCGATGCGCTGTGGCACCGGCGCTCGCAGCGGCGCGGCGCCCAGGTGTGGCTGCGCCAGGCGGTCTCGCGCTCGGCGCGGCAGGCGTTTTCCGCCGATGTTTAAGCGTATTTTCCAGAAAAATAGGCCTTTTTCGCACGTCCAGCAATGATAGTTAGCTATTTTTTTAATAGCAAACCCGGTCTGGAACTCTTTTTTGGACAAATTCATCGTCCGGCGCCAGTACGGCAAGGCACGTTTTTTGCCTGCTTCAGCGCTTGACTTTACTTAACCCGCCCAACCCAGGAATCCGCCATGGCCCATTTTGCTTTTACCGAACCGACCTTGCCCTCGACCTCGCTGCCGCGCCGCGCCGCGCTCAAGGTAATTGCCGCCGGCGCCGCCAGCATCGCCCTGCCCGCGCTGGCGGCCTGGCCCGACAAGCCGATTAAAATCGTCGTCACCTTCCCGGCCGGCGGCGCCAGTGACATCGTCGCCCGCGTCATGGCCGAGCAGCTGGGCAAAAAGCTCGGCCAGGCGGTCGTGGTCGACAACCGGCCCGGCGCCGGCGGCAGCGTCGGCGGGCTGATGGTGGCGCAGGCGCCGGCCGACGGCTACACGCTGATGCTGAGCAACTCGACGCCGATCTCGATCGGCCCGTTCGCCCTCGAAAAGCAGCCCTACGACCCGGTCTCGGGTTTTACGCACATCGCGCTGATCGGCAGCGCGCCGTGCGTCGTGATGGCCAATCCCGCGGCGCCGATTAGGGCCATGACCGACCTCGAAGCACAGGCGCGCAAGGCCGGCCGGCTCGATTTCGGCTCGGGCGGCCCGGCGTCGATCGGCCACATCTACGGCGAGCTGATGAAAAAGGCCATGGGCGTGAACCTGGTGCACATTCCTTATCGCGGCGGCGCGCCGATGACGACCGACCTGATCGCCGGCGTGATTCCAGTCGGCATCGACGTGCTGACCGCTTTCGTGCCGTATTTCAAGAGCGGCCAGCTGGTGCCGCTGGCGGTGACGTCGGCCAGCCGGTCGCCGCTGGTGCCTGAGGTGCCGAGCATTGTCGAGGCCGGCTACCGCAATCTCGTGCTCGACAATTTCTTCGGCCTGAGCGGTCCTGCCGGCATGCCGGCCGACGTGGTGGCCAGGCTGAACGCCGCCTGCAACGAAATTCTGGCGAGCAGCGAGGTCAGGAAAAAAATGCTCGACCTGGGCATCACCACCAGCCCGGCCAGCCCGGCTGAATTCGCCCGCTTCGTCGCTGGCCAGGTGGCGGTGCTCGCGCCGACGGTCAAAGGCGCGGGCGTCAGGCTCTGAAAGCGCCTTGGCCGGCGCCGCCCGAGGTCTTCGCGGACAATCCAGCGGTGAACATCCAGCTGCTGTCCGACCTGCATCTTGAGTCCAATCCGCATTTCACGCCCAGACCTGTGCCCGGCGCCGATGTGCTGGTGCTTGCCGGCGATATCGGCTCGTACCAGGGCGGCTCGCTGCTCGGCGGCCTGGGAATCGAGGACTTCGGGCTGGCGCGGTTTTCGCCGCTGCCGGCGGCACAGGGCGGCGCAAACTGGCCGACGCCGGTCGTTTTTCTGCCCGGCAACCATGAATACGACGGCCTGGACTTCGACGAAGCCGACGCCCGGCTGCGCGACGCCTGCAGGCGCCTGGGGCTAATCTGGCTGGAGCGCGAAAGCGTTGTTCTGCAAAATGTCCGATTTATCGGCGCGACCTTGTGGACCGACTTCGACGCGCTCACCAACGACGAGGCCAGGTACGGCACGGTCACGCTGGAGCGGCAGCTGAAGATGCGCGAAAAAGCGTTTCGCGCCGCCAATTTTTACCTGGCGAAAAACCATCCGTTGCGGCGCGGCGAGCCGATGCTGGCCGAAGCGCTGCGGGGCGAAAGCCTGAAAAGCCAGGCCTGGCTGCAGGGCGCGCTGGCCGCGCCGTTCGACGGACCGACGGTGGCGGTCACGCATTTCGCGCCCAGCCTGCTCAGCGCCGATCCGCGCTACGGCGTCACGCCGGGGACGGCCGGCTTTTGCAATTCGCTCGACGAGCTGCTGCCGCTGGCGACGCTGTGGCTGCACGGCCACCTGCATTGCCCCAACGACTATGTCAGCCGCGGCTGCCGCGTGGTCGCCAATCCGCTGGGCTACGCGCGCAAGGGCGAGCAGGCGTCGTTCCGCGAATCGCTCTTGATTCCGGTCGCGGTTTGATTTGCTATTGATTTTGTAGCTGCTTGCGCTTGTCCCGCTTGCGCTGGCGGAGAAATTTACAACGCAAAGCCGTAAAGGTGCAAGTACGCAAAGCAGGCAAATATTAAAAATTAATACTTTGCGAACTTTGCGTCTTCGCGCCTTTGCGTTGGAAGCTGGTTTCGCTGTCTTGCGCAAGCGACGCTTGGGCTACGCTGGACAGACCCGGCTTTAAGGCATTACGCTTGGCGCCAGCGAACCGGCCAATAGCGGCGGTTTTGCTGCCCGTGCTTTCTCAAGGTATCAACAACTGGAGTAAGAAATGCCACTATCCAATCGTCTCGCGGCCGAGTTTTTCGGCACCTTCTGGCTCGTGCTGGGCGGCTGCGGCAGCGCCGTGCTCGCGGCTGGCTTTCCGGGCCTGGGCATCGGCTTCGTCGGCGTGTCGCTTGCCTTCGGCCTCACGGTGCTGACGATGGCCTACGCGCTCGGCCATGTCTCGGGCTGCCACCTGAATCCGGCGGTTTCGCTCGGCTTGGTCGTCGGCGGACGGTTCCCGGCGAAAGACTTTGTTCCCTATGTAGTCGCCCAGGTGATCGGCGCCATCGCCGCGGCCGGCGCGCTGTACCTGATCGCCAGCGGCAAGGCCGGCTTCGACGTCGGCGCGGGCTTCGCCTCGAACGGCTATGCCGAGCATTCGCCGGGCGGCTATACGCTCATGGCGGCGCTGGTGGCCGAATTCGTGATGACGTTTTTCTTTTTGATGGTCATCCTGGGCGCGACCGACGAGCGCGCGCCGTCGGGCTTTGCGCCGATCGCCATCGGCCTGGCGCTGACGCTGATCCACTTGATCAGCATTCCGGTCACCAACACCTCGGTCAATCCGGCGCGCAGCACCGGCCCGGCGTTTTTCGTCGGCGGCTGGGCGTTGTCGCAGCTGTGGCTGTTCTGGGTCGCGCCGCTGCTGGGCGCGGCCGTGGCCGGCGTGGTCTATCGCCTGGTGAGCGGCGAGCGCAGCAAGTCCGCCGGGATCGAGGGGCCGGCCGACGCCAGCCAGCTGGCCAAAGCCAAATAACCCAGGCAGATCCAGCCAAGGCGAGATCAGCCTATGCGACTTTTGCTTTTTAGCACTCGCTCGCCGGCTGCGGTGCGGCCGGCGCCGGCAAGCCTGCGGTGGCGCCGGCTCGCCCCGGCCTGCGTCATGGCGCTCGCCCTGCA
>CAXSGT010000218.1:0-5169 GCA_964236835.1 uncultured Polaromonas sp. | reverse complement strand
CAAAGCTCGATCGCGGCAAGCGGTCCGGTGTTCGCTGCGGCGTTCGATGCCGCGCCCAAATCGCTGCCCACAGGAAGCGGCCGGATCGATGTCGGCGGCCAGGCGCTGAAAGTGCAGCTGGCCGGGCTGCCCGCCGCGCTGCACGGCAAAACTCTCGAATTGTTTCCTGAAACCGCCGGCGTGATCGAAACCGCCGCGCCGTGGCGGCAAGCTTGGGCGGGCGCGGTCTGGACGGCGCAGCTGCCGCTGTCGGCCCAGCGCACCGAAAGCCCGGCGCGCATGCCGCTGGTCGTGACCGATGGGCAGGCGGCCTGGCGCATCGACGCGCCGGTCGCGGGTGTGTGGCCGCCCGTGGCAGCCGCCACCGCGCTGTCGCCGGCGCTGGTGACGGCGCTGAAGGCCAATGCGGCGGCGGGCGCCGCGCCGGTGTCGCGCAACGCGCCGCCATCCGGCCTGCTCGCCGCCTTGCTGGGCGCATTGCTCGGCGGGCTGATTCTGAATTTGATGCCCTGCGTTTTCCCAGCGCTGGCGATCAAGGTGGTCGGCTT
The DNA here is from genome assembly GCA_964236835.1 of uncultured Polaromonas sp. Classification (GTDB taxonomy): domain Bacteria; phylum Pseudomonadota; class Gammaproteobacteria; order Burkholderiales; family Burkholderiaceae_C; genus Polaromonas. The sequence continues at coordinate 4,621 of CAXSGT010000218.1, read as the reverse complement.
CGCGCAAGAAAAGAAGCAGTCGGCGCGGCTGGCGTCGGGGCTCGCCTACAGCGCCGGCGTGGTGCTGTCGTTCCTGGCGTTGGGCGCGGCGCTGCTGGCGCTCCGCGCCGCCGGCGAGCAGCTCGGCTGGGGCTTTCAGCTGCAGAATCCGGCCGTGGTGGCTGGTCTGGCGGCGCTCTTCACGCTGCTGGGGCTGAACCTGGCGGGCGTGTTCGAATTCGGCAATTTTCTGCCTGGCCGCGTTGCCGGTGCGCAGGCCAGGCATCCTGCGGTCAATGCGTTTTTATCGGGCGTGCTGGCGACCGCCATCGCCTCGCCGTGCACCGCGCCGTTCATGGGCGCGTCGCTCGGCCTGGCGGTCGGCCTGCCCGCTGTCGAGGCGCTGGCGGTCTTCGGCGCGATCGGTGTCGGCATGGCGCTGCCCTATCTTCTGGCCAGCGCGGTGCCGGCCGTCGCGCGCGCCCTGCCGCGCCCCGGCGCCTGGATGGCGACGTTCCGGCATTTGATGGCGTTTCCGATGTTCGCCACGGTCGCCTGGCTGGTCTGGGTGCTGGGCCAGCAAAGCGGCATCGACGGCGCGGGGGCGCTGCTCGGGCTCTTGGTGCCGATGGCGCTGGCGCTCTGGGCGCTGGGCCTCTATGGCACGTCGCGCCGCGCGATCGCTACATTTTCGATAGCGCTATGCGCACTTGGCATATGGGGTATCGGCCCGAACGTCATCAAACCGATGGATTCGCCGGCGTTTGCCGCAAACGAGCGCTGGCAGGAGTGGCAGCCAGGCCGGGTCGAGCAGCTGGCGGCCGAGGGCCGCAGCGTGTTCGTCGATTTCACCGCCGCCTGGTGCGTGACCTGCCAGTACAACAAGAAAACCACGCTTGCCAACGCTGCTGTGCTGGCCGACATCGACGCCAGGAAAGTCGCCCTGCTGCGCGCCGACTGGACGCGCCGCGACCCGGCCGTCACCGCCGCGCTGGCGCAGCTCGGCCGCGGCGGCGTTCCGGTCTACGTGATCTACAAGCCCGGCAGCGCGCCGGTCGTGCTGTCGGAAATTCTGTCGGTGAGCGACCTCAGGGCCGAGCTGGCGCGGCTGTGATGGCGGCTGAAAGTCGGAGAAGTCCTTCCAACGGGAAGACGCGAAGGCGCAAAGGCGCAAAGGAAAAGCAGAAAAAAATAAAAATTCCGACCTTGGCGTCCTTTGCATCTTTGCGCCTTTGCGCCTTTGCGTTGGAAACTGTTCCCCACCGCTATCATTTCCAGCTGAAGGAGACCGAACGATGACGCACCCACTGCCGCGCGCCGAGCGCATTTCCCAGATCCTCAACACCTGCCGCACGATCGCCGTGGTGGGCCTGTCGCCCAAGCCGCACCGCGCCAGTTTCGACGTGTCGCGCTACATGCAGGCGGCCGGCTACCGCATCATTCCCGTCAACCCGAACGCGACCGAGGTGCTCGGTGAAAAAGCCTATGCGACGCTGCGGGACGCGGCGCGGCATGAAAAAATCGACCTGGTGAACTGCTTTCGCAACAGCGAGGACATCCCGCCCATCGTCGAAGACGCCATCGCCATCGGCGCCAAGGCGGTCTGGATGCAGCTGGGCGTCAGCAATTCCGCCGCCGCCGCCAGGGCCGAGGCGGCGGGCCTGCTCGTGGTGCAGGACAAGTGCCTGAAGATCGATCACCGGGTGTTGCTGTCGAGCGGTCTGGTGCGCCCGGGCGGGCCGGCGAACTGAGCCTTGCCGTCAGCTCGGAAAACTACGCCGCCTGCGCGGCCGCGGCAGGTTTGACAAGCCTGCCATGCTCCAGCAGGAAGATCAGCTCTTTCACGATGCCGTACATCACCGCCCGGTCACGCGTCGGGTGGTCGGCGAAATGAACCGTCGTGGCGCCGATGCGTGCGCAACCGCCGCCTGCCGGCTCCTGGCCGTACGTCACCGACAACCCGTATTCGGTCATCAGGGGGCCGCAGGCGCGCCAGTCGCGCGTCCACTGCGGCAGCGCGTGGTTGCTGTCCCAGAGCGTTCCGGCGCTTTCGTAGCATTCCTCGATGTGGTGGTGGCCGAGCAGCTGCGCCAGCTGGCGCTCCCTGGCAATGCAGCTGCGAAAATATTCCTGGTCGCTGTTGTGCATGAGCTGTGCCCCTTTACGAATCAAAGAAAAACCGCACGCGCTCATGGTAAGGCCGAAGCCGCGCGCTGACCAGCGAATCGCCCGCACCTGAGACAATCGACACGATGTTCGCACCGCTTCAAAACGACACCTTTCTGCGCGCCTGCTGGCGCCAGGCGACCGACCACACCCCCGTCTGGCTGATGCGCCAGGCGGGCCGCTATTTGCCCGAGTACCGCGCCACGCGCGCCCGCGCCGGCAGTTTCATGGGGCTGGCGACAAACACCGACTACGCCACCGAAGTCACGCTGCAGCCGCTGGCGCGCTACCCGCTCGACGCCGCCATCTTGTTCAGCGACATCCTGACGGTGCCCGACGCGATGGGGCTGGGACTGTCGTTCGCGCTCGGCGAGGGCCCGAAATTCGCCAACCCGGTGCGGGACGAGGCCGCCGTGGCGAGGCTCGAAGTGCCCGACATGGACAAGCTGCGCTATGTGTTCGACGCCGTCACGTCGATTCGCCGGGCGCTGGCAGGGAGCGTGCCGCTGATCGGCTTTTCGGGCAGCCCCTGGACGCTCGCGTGCTACATGGTCGAGGGCGCAGGCTCGAGCGACTACCGGCTGGTCAAGACGATGCTGTACCAGCGCCCCGACCTGATGCACCGGATGCTGGCGATCAACGCCGACGCGGTCGCGGCGTATCTCAACGCGCAGATCGATGCCGGCGCGCAGGCGGTGATGATTTTCGACAGCTGGGGCGGCGTGCTGGCCGATGCGGCGTTCCACACCTTCAGCCTGGCGTACAGCGCGCGCGTGCTGGCGCGGCTGACGCGGCAAAAGGATGGAGTGGCTATCCCGCGCCTGGTCTTCACCAAGGGCGGCGGCCAGTGGCTCGAGGCCATGAAAATGCTCGACTGCGAGGTGCTCGGCCTGGACTGGACGGTGAACCTGGCCGAGGCGCGCGCGCGCGTCGGCGAAAACGGCGCGAACGCCAAGGCGCTGCAGGGCAACCTCGACCCGAACGTGTTGTTCGCCGGCCCGGCGCAAATCGAAGCCGAGGTCGCCGGCGTGCTCGAGAGTTTCGGCGCGCCGCATACCGACCGTAGCCGCAGCGGACCGACGCAAATTTTCAATCTGGGCCACGGCATCAACCAGCATACGCCGCCCGAAAGCGTCGAAACGCTGGTTCGCGCCGTCCATGCGTGCTCGCGCAAACTGCGGGCTGACGGAAATGAAAATCGGTAATTAAAGCACCATCAAGACCATGACTAGCATAAATCAGGCTACCCATTGCTGGACTTATGCACAAAACCGATGCATTGCCGCAACAGCCTCAAAGCACCCCGGCGACCCTCGCTATAAATCCCATAGCGCATGCAAGTCTTTGATTTTTAATGAAAATTTAAATTGCTGTTTTGCCGGGCATTTTAATGAAAACCTTGATTTGCAAGGCTTTGCGGCGTTTTCCGGCAAGCTGTCAACAAAGTTATCCACAGGACGGGTGGACAACTTTAAAAAGGTGAAAAATCAAGGACTTAGCGTTCTACCTGCGTCCGGTGTAGAAATAATCCTACTTTTTACGTCGTTTACATGAGCCATTGGCTCCAGGTGGTGGTCGCGACGCCGGCGCACAGCGCCATCGCCGGCGCCTTGACCTATAGAAGCGACGCGCCGCTCGAACCCGGCACACTGGTTCGCGTTCCGTTCGGCAAACGCGAGGTGCTGGGCGTGGTCTGGCATGGGGCGCCCGGCGCGGGCGAGCTGGCCAACAAGAGCGTGCGCGACATTGCCAGCATCCTGGGCGGGCTGGCACCGCTGCCCGCGACCTGGCGCGAGCTGGTGGCGTTCACCGCCGGCTATTACCAGCGCTCGCTGGGCGAAGTCGCGCTGGCCGCACTGCCGCCGCAGTTGCGCGACTTGTCTGCGGCGCAACTGGCGCGCCGGCTTAAGCGGCCCGTGCAGAGCACCAGCGGCACCCAAGATACAACTGAATTAAAAGCGCTCAGTGCACAGCAGGCGTGCGCCATAGCCGAATTTGATTCCGAAAGTCTCGGCACGCAACGTCCCGCCTTGCTGTTCGGCACCACCGGCAGCGGCAAGACCGAGGTTTATTTGCGCGCCGCCGCCCGGGTGCTGGCGCAGGATCCGGAAGCGCAGGTGCTCGTGATGGTGCCCGAGATCAATCTGACGCCGCAGCTGCAGGCGCGTTTCGAGGCGCGCTTCGCCCATCTGGGCCGCGAGCGCGTCGTTCCGCTGCACAGCGGCCTGACGCCCGCCCAGCGCCTCAAAAGCTGGCTGGCGGCGCATTCGGGCCAGGCGCGGCTGGTGCTGGGAACGCGCATGGCGGTGCTCGCGTCGATGCCGAAGCTGCGGCTGATCGTCGTCGACGAAGAGCACGATCCGAGCTATAAGCAGCAAGAAGGCGCGCGCTATTCGGCGCGCGACCTGGCGGTTTACCGCGCTCGGCTGGAGAGCGGCGCACTAAGCAAAGCGAGAAGTGCGGAAGCTCAAAATGC
>CAXSGT010000217.1:0-5231 GCA_964236835.1 uncultured Polaromonas sp. | reverse complement strand
TGCCTGCTCAGCAATTACGCGGGGCGCTACCTCGGCGACGAGTCGCTGCGCCCGCTGTATGACGAGCTGAACCGGCGCAAGGCCGTGGTGTTTGTCCATCCCACCTCGCCGCAGCACATGGTGCAGATCAGCCAGTTGTCGCCTTCAACGCTGGAATTTCCGTTCGACACCGCACGCACGGCGGCATCCTTGATCTTTGGCGGGATCACGCGCTATTACCCCGACATACGCTGGATCCTCTCGCATGCGGGCGGCGCGCTTCCCTTTCTTTGCGGGCGGGTTGAAATCCTGACGACCAACAATCCGGCACTGCGCGAGCTGATCCCCGACGGCTTCACCCGCGAGCTGGCAAAGTTTTATTTCGACACGGCGCTGTCGGCCAACCCTCTGGCCTTGAACGCGCTGGCCGGCCTGGCTTCGGCGGAACACATCCTTTTCGGAACCGACTATCCTTTCGGGCCGAAGGGGCAGATGGCCCAGGCGGCACAGGGGCTCGACGCCCTTGACTGGTCGCAGGACGACCTGAACCAGGTCCGGCACGGCAATGCGCGGGCGCTGTTTCCCAGACTGCTTTAGCTGCCGACGCACGGTATTTTCAATTTACGAGGGAAAAGCATTGTGAGACATCCCAGACGGTTCATGCTCCTTGGCTTGGCAGGCTGCGCCGCCTTGTCCGCACTCGGCGCCGCGGCGCAAGACAAATTTCCTTCGAAACCGCTGCGCATCATCGTTCCGTTCGCGGCCGGTGGCGGCAACGATGCCGTGGCCCGACAGGTTGGCGAAGCGCTTTCGTCGATCCTGGGCCAACCCGTGATTGTTGAAAACCGGCCCGGCGCGGGCGGCAATATCGGCACCGACTACGTCGCCAAGTCGCCGCCCGACGGCTACACGATGCTTCATGGCTCGAACGGCCTGGTGGTCAATCCCTACCTGTACAAGAAACTGCCATTCGATGCGCAAAAGGATTTGGCGCCGATCGGGCTGCTGGCGACTTCGCCGCTGCTGATCCTGGCCAATCCCAAGGCGCCGGTCAGCTCCCTGGCCGACCTGGTGCAGCAGCTCAAAGACAGAAAAACCAAGCTCTCGTACGCTTCGCCGGGCGCGGGTACGCCGCACCACTTCGCGATGGAGCTGCTGTCGTCGCACACCCATTCGGACCTGGTGCACATCCCCTACAAGGGCGCAAGCCCGGCCCTGACCGACGTGGTCGGCGGGCAGGTGCCGCTGCTGGTATCAACGCCGCAGTCAGTCGCTGACTTTGTCGCCACCGGACGGCTTCGCATCCTCGCCACGATGGACCCGGCGCGACTGCCCGAGTACCCTGACGTGCCGGCCGTCGCCGAGGCCGTTCCCGGATTCAGTGTGGCGATCTGGCACGCCCTGTTCGTCCCGGCGAATACGCCGCAGCCCGTGGTCGATGTGCTTTCAGCCGCACTTGCCAAAGCCTTGGCTGACCCGCAGCTGCAAAAACGCCTGTCCACAGTGGGATTTACCGCAAAATCCGGCACCGGCGCGGAGGTAAAGGCAAGAATGGCCTCCGAGCTCGCAAGCTGGAAATCGGTGGCGGAAAAGGCCAAGATTGTCCCGGAGTAAGAAATTTATTGCCAAATAAGGCCGATTCGGCATATGGGATGGACCTGAGCAGCTCTCAAAACAGGAGCAAATCCGGTTTCGGCCACCGGCGCATCGTTGTCGTCAGCGCGGCGCCAGCCGAATCGCGCCGTCCAGGCGTATCACCTCGCCGTTGAGCATGTCGTTTTCAAAGATGTGCCGGGCCAGCTTGGCATAGTCCTCGGGCGTTCCCAGCCGCGAAGGGAAGGGCACCGACGCGGCGAGCGAGTCCTGCACCTCCTGGGGCATGCCGAACATCATCGGCGTGCCGAAGATGCCGGGCGCGATCGTCATGTTGCGGATGCCGTTTCGCGCCAGGTCGCGGGCGATCGGCAGCGTCATGCCGACGACGCCGCCCTTGGACGCGCTGTAGGCGGCCTGGCCGATCTGGCCGTCGTAGGCCGCGACCGACGCGGTGGAAATCATCACGCCGCGCTCGCCGGTCGCCTCGGGCTCGTTTTTCGCCATCGCCTCGGCGGCCAGGCGGATCATGTTGAAGCTGCCGATCAGGTTGACGGTGATGGCGCGGCTGAACACCGCCAGGCTGTGCGCGCCGTTCTTGCCGACGGTTTTTTCGGCCGGCGCGATGCCGGCGCAGTTGACCAGCCCCATCAGCTTGCCCAGCGCCACCGCCTTGGCGACCGCCGCCTGGCCGTCGGCCTCCTGGCTGACGTCGCATTTGACGAAAGCCGCGTTGCCGCCGCCCAGCTCACGGGCGATCGCTTCGCCTTTTTCGGCCTGCATGTCGGCGATCACGACCTTGCCGCCCTGGGCGGCGAGCATCCGCGCCGTGCCTTCGCCCAGCCCCGATGCGCCGCCGGTGACGATAAAAACCTTGCCTGCGATGTCCATGGTGGTGTCCTTTGAGGTTGAAATTGCGCAAAAGCCTCGATTTTGACGAAAAAAAAGCCCAATCGCGAGACTGGGCTTGAACGGATTCTTGGAAATCGGATTTTAAAAGAAACTGCGGAGACAACAGGTTGAAAGCCCGACGCGCTCGGCCTCGCGTCGCAAAGCGGGCTTCTTGATCGCCGAACGCATAAACGCCCGACGGCCAATCGAAAAAATAATCAACGCTTTGTGGAGCTGTTCCTGGCGGATTCCGACACGGCTTTGAAATTGTTTTCGGCCATTTCGCCGGCCTGCTTGACCGCTTTTTGCACCGACTCGAACGCGGTGCCGGCCGCCGTCATGGCGCCTTTCATCATCGCCATCGCGTTTTCGGAGCCGGCCGGCGCGTTCTGGCCGGCGCTATCGACCATCCCGGCGAATTTCTTTTGCGCCTCGGCCGTCTGGCCTTCGATCGTGCGGCTCAGCTCGGCGCCGGCCGATTGCGCGATGTCGTACAAATGGCGGCTGTAGGCGGCGGTTTTTTCAGCCAGCGGCTGCACCATGCTTGCCTGCAGCGCCAGCAGCTCCTGCGCGTCTTTGACGCCCATGACGGCTTGCGCATGGTTGGCCGACTCGGCCAGCGCGGCCTTGGTGGCCTGCACGTTCAGCTCGACCAGTTTTTCAACGCCCTCGAAGGCTTTCTGGGTCAGGCCGAAAAGGGTTTCGATGTTGGCCTTGTGGGAAGCCATGATTTGTTCAGCGGTCAGCATAAAGTCTCCAAAATGAATAGTACAAGTGAAAATAGTTGCTTTGCGCTGAATTGCTGCACTGCAACAACCGGCAATTATAAGGAAAAACCATGGCAATGCAAGCACGCATGCTGCAATGCAGCATTACGGTGAGGCGATATTTGGGCGATGCAAGCTTTCTATGCTGACAACTTCGTGCTGCCGCTGCCGCCGGGACACCGCTTTCCGATGGGCAAATACAAGCTGCTGCGCGATCGCCTCGACAATGAACTGCCCGAGGTCCGGCTCGCGCAGGCGCCCGCCGCCAGCGATGGCGAACTCGCCCTGGCGCACACGCCCGCGTACATCGACGCCATTTCCCGCGGCGCGCTGCCCGCGCCGGCGCAGCGCGAAATCGGCTTTCCATGGAGTCCAGGGATGGCCGAGCGCGCGCGCCGCTCGGCGGGCGCCACCATGGCGGCGGCGCGGGTGGCGCTTGGCCTCGGCGCCGGAACGAGGGCCGAGGGCGTCGCCGCCAACCTGGCCGGCGGCACGCACCATGCCTATGCCGACAAGGGCAGCGGCTTTTGCGTCTTCAACGACTCGGCCGTGGCGGCGCGGCTGATGCAGGCCGAATGGGCGCGCCGGCAACGTCAATATCGCCAGCCGCAGCGGCCGCTTCAGGTCGCCGTGATCGACCTGGACGTGCACCAGGGCAACGGCACAGCCAGCATCTTCAGCCGTGATGCCAGCGTGTTCACGCTGTCGCTGCATGGCGAAAAGAACTTTCCGTTTAGAAAGGAAGCGGGCGACTTGGATGTCGAGCTGCCCGACGGCTGCCTCGACGCGCCGTACCTGGAAGCGCTCGAGCACGCGCTGGCCGAGCTGGAGCGGCGTTTCGAGCCGGGCCTGGTGCTGTACCTGGCGGGCGCCGACCCGCACGAGGGCGACCGGCTGGGCCGGCTGGCGCTGAGCCTGGACGGGCTGGAGGCGCGCGACCGGCGCGTCTTCGACTGGGCCTGGCAGCGCCGCGTTCCGCTGGCGTTCTCGATGGCGGGAGGCTACGGCATAAAGATCGAGGACACGGTGCAGGCGCAGCTCAACACCTACCGCGTCGCGCTGGAATACTGGCGCAGGTGGCGGGCGCATGATGACGCGCTGGCAAAATAGCGCCCCATGACAGCACCCGCGCGCCCGCACGCCGAATACCGCAACGCCTACCGGGCGCATCGCGCCTTCGAAACGCGCCGGCCGGCGCAGCTGCCCGCGCGGCTTGAAGTTTTGGAGAGCTTGAGATGACGCCTTGCGACGCGGTGGATCGCGCCATCGAAACCCGGCAGTCGATGCGCGAGTTTTTGCCAGCGCCAGTGCCGCGCGAGCTTATCGCGCAGCTGCTCGACCTCGCCGCCCGCGCCCCGTCGGGAACCAATACCCAGCCGTGGAAGGCCTATGTGCTCCAGGGCGCCGCGAAGGACGCGCTGGCCAGGCAAGTCTGCCAGGCGCACGACGCGCTGCGCGACAACCCGGCGCTGGCCGCCGAGTTCAGGGAGGAGTACGACTACTATCCGGAAAAATGGGTCTCGCCCTATATCGACCGGCGGCGTGAAAACGGCTGGGGCCTGTATGGCCTCCTCGGCATCACCCGAGGCGACAAGGACAAGATGCACGCGCAGCATCAGCGCAACTTCCGGTTTTTCGGCGCGCCGGTCGGGCTAATGTTCACGCTCGACCGCGTCATGGGTCGCGGCTCGCTGCTCGACTACGGCATGTTTCTGGAAAATCTCATGATCGCCGCGCGCGGACAGGGCCTGCACACCTGTCCGCAGGCGGCGTGGAACGGCTTTGCGAAAATCATCCTGCCGCATATCGGCGCGGGAACAGATGAAATGCTGGTCTGCGGCATGTCGCTGGGCTATGCCGATGAAACGGCGCTGGTGAATACATTCCGCACACCGCGTGTGAGTGCCGAGGAATTCACCACATGGCTGGAGTGATGGCCCCCAACGTAATGGCCCCCACGCTTGTCGCTTCGCGTACTGCGCTGCCCCCCGAGGGGGCCGC
>CAXSGT010000216.1:0-5278 GCA_964236835.1 uncultured Polaromonas sp. | reverse complement strand
TGGTCACGTCGTGCAGCCCTTTGTCGAAGGCGACATCGTGACCTTCGACGGCCTGGTGGACCGGGATGGACGCGTGGTCTTCTGCACGTCTCATGCCTACGACAGGGGAATCATGGAGGTGAGAGCCGGCGTTCTCGACGGGTTCTATTACTCGCTTCGCAGCATTCCGCCGGCGCTCGAGCAGGTTGGGCGGAGGGCGCTCGCAGCGTTTGCCCTGCGCCAGCGCTTCTTCCACCTCGAATTCTTCGCGCGCTCCGACGGCACGTATGTCGCGCTCGAAATGAACGTTCGCCCCCCGGGCGGGTTCACGACTGACATGATGAATGACGCCTGCGAGTTCGATGTGTATGCGTTGTGGGCCTCAGTCATGCTTGGCGATTCACTCGAAGGCTTTTCTTACGAACGCAAGTTCCACACGGCCCACGCAGGCCGGCGCCACGAACGCGCTTACAAGCATTCGCCAGAGGCGCTGCTGGATCAGCTGGGTGACACGCTGGTGCGGGTCAATCCCATCCCCGACGCGTTCGCATCGACGATGGGCAATACGGCGTACCTGCTTCGCCATCGTCGACTGGAGCCACTGCTCGACGCCATTCGGGGGGTCCAGCAGCCGCCACATTCGGGCAATTGAGAAGAGACCGACGCGCCAGCGCAGGACAGCTGTCACGAGTCTCAGGGTTGATGCAGTGCATTTGGGGATCGCCGAGCAAAAGAAAATTTTATAAAGATCCGGAAGTCTGGCATGACACAACCCCTTGGTTTGAAAACTTTCCCAAAGCAGGTGTTTGTCGCGGCCGGCCTTCGGTGTATTTCAGCTGGCCGTCGGCCCTGTCGACAAACGCTAGTCAATGTCAGCTTTCGGGCGGTCAATAAGGAGCCCCGTAAGCAGAGGCTTGCCAAGTGCTAACGTGTCACATTGCTGAAGGATGGCCCCTTTTCCGGGGCATCGACGCCGCCCGAACAAATTTTCAACTGCTGAAAGCTGCCGCGAATGCAACAGCGCACCGTCAGAGCAAGGCGCGACCGCCTGGTGGTGCTTTTGATGATGGGCTGCGCGCTGACCGTCGGCGAGCTCATGGGAATGAACCTGGCCAGTGTGCAGGCGCATGCGGGTTCGCTAAAAGAAGTTGCCAAGCAACTGTCGCTCACTGGGGTACCTTTTCCGCAGCCTGAGAGCCTCATTTGCTCGCCCTGCCTGCTTCCTCTGCTGCTGCGCCAGCAACCACCTACTACTGTAGCTGTCGGGCCCGCACCCGGTACAGCGCCGGCACCTAATGCTCGATGCACGCACCAGCAGCGCCCTGGCCGATTCCCTGGAAGTCAGAACCCTGAGCAAGACCGCTTCGGAGGACCGGCTCGTTGTCGGCAGCACCGAGGGCTCAGGGATCACGGCTCAGAGCTTGTAGGGTATCGGCCAGGCGCATATCGCCTGTTGCCTGGCGAATCATGAATTGGCGCAGACCAGCCCGAACAACAGCCGCATCGCCTGCTAGCTGCGCCAGGGCATGCTGCTTGCCGAAGTGCTGCGCCGCTGCGGCTTGCGCGACCCTGGCTTTTTGATTCGGCTGCAGCGGCATCTCGATCCTGAGGCGGTGGGTTGAACGCTGCGATCGTGCCTCTGCCAAGAGGGAATGGCGCCGGGGTCCGCGATTCGGGGCTGCCGAAACCTCTGGGGTGAGATGTTCAGGATATACAGCACAACCAGTCCGAAGCGGCTTCGTTCCTGGACGGCTATGTACACCCCGGCCAGCCCTAGGTCGCTCAGGTGCGCGCTCAGTAGTTCAGACTTTGACGGACCGCCGCCCGCCAGTTTTCTTGGCTGTCATGCATGTAACGGTTAACGCCATGCTCCAAAGTCGGCATGACCCTACCGCGCTCACTGGCCAGCACTGTGACGGTGGCTGGAACACCAGCGGTATCGGTTACGGCGATTGTATCGGCGTCAAGCCCTGCGGCTTTGGCCAGCATCATGGCAAATTCATGCCACGTTACGTGGCCCCGATTGGCCAAGTGCCAGATGCCGCAGGCGCCATCAATTAACAAATCAAGCGCTGCATGGACCAAGTCAGGCACATAAGTAGGCGAGACCGCTACATTGGCTGGAGCGTAAACTCTGTGGCCGCGCGCCAGACCGTACAAGGTCGCATGAGCAAAGTTGTACATGTCCCATGGACCGAAAAAAGCACTCGTTCTAATCATTAGAGCTTTGGAATGCGCCGCAAGAATGCGCTGTTCGGCTTCCGCCTTGCTACGCCCGTACACGCCCATCGGGTTGACTGCATCGCTTTCGGTGTAAGGCCGGTTCAGTGCGCCGTCAAACACCATGTCCGAGGAGAAGGAAACATACGGCAGGCCGAGCCGAGCGCAAGCTTCAGCAAGAAGGCTTGCGCCTACGGTATTCTCTCTGAAGCAACGCTTAGCTTCGCGCTCGGCATCGGCCACCCGTACATAGCCGGCCGCATTGATGACGGCCCATGGCTGGTAAGCCTGAAGCGCTGCATCTACCGACGTCGGATCGGCAATGTCCATGTCGCAACGCATGAGTAAGGCATGATCCAGCCCACGCGAATTACAGATACGTGAAAACGCCTGGCCAAGCGTGCCACTGGCTCCGGCAATAAGCAGGCGCCTTGGCGAGCCGACCACACGGAGTCTGCGGTTGCGCAATTTGGGCTGGTAAAACCGCTCTTCGCGTTTCCACCAGCCAGCGCGGTCCAGCACTGGGTGATCGAAATCGCCAGTCGTCGCCAGTGAAGCAGTCGCGGAGGCCAATACAGTCGGGCGCGGCGGGTCCGACCTGACATCAAAAGCGCCAGGCTCATAAAAACCGTCTTTTTTCGTCAGCAGCGAGTTCCAGTCTACCGCGCCAAACAGTGACCATACAGTGACTGCGCGAATATCAGCGCCTTCCTCGCGTAGCCGATGGGCGGCATTCCAGACTTCCATAAGCCAGCGCACCTGCTCGTCTCGGCTGCAGCCGTGATGTGCCTCTGTCACAGCCATTGGCAGCCCATAACGCTCCCAAGCTTCGCGCAGGCGCACTTCCAGTCCGATCTGCTGAGCCGGCAGATCAAAACGCACGGCTTCAACATCAACATATGTGTGCGAAGAAGTGGTATTTAGGTGGAAGCCTGGATATGTCTCCAGTCGGTGATCCAGAAAGCGCTCGCTGGTGGCGTAGTAGTTGATGCCGATGAGGTCGGGAGGGCACGGATCGTGAGTGAAAAACGCCAGTTCGCGCCTGTCGATCCCAGCCATGACGAACGTTTCATACAAAGGATGTTGGCGGTCCACCCGACCGCACAGCAAGTCAAAACTCAGCCAGCGTCGCTCGTTTTCATAGTCGGCTTGGTATTTCATCACCCGCGTGCTGAAAGCCTTTCCCAGATCATCAGTCTGTATAAGCTCAGCCGTTGGGTTAATGCGCCGAATCGCTTGCATAGACAACACCACAGCGCGGCACTGATTGATCAAGATGCGCAGAAATGTTGCCATGTCTCGGCCATGCGGATACCAATGACCATACAGACCCGAAAACCTCGCCGTGGTTAGTGGCTCATTGATTGGGGTGTACTGGTTGATCCACGGATAACGTCGAGCCACTCGCAGGGCATGCGCCGCCACGATTTCTGCAAACGCCGGATCGACCAAGCTGGTGTACCCCGGACCACTGCCATGGTGGACCAAACCGGCAATTGGCGAGATGCCAAGGGCACGAAGGCGATTAAGCCGCTCGTCGTGCCATCGCCAGTCTTGCCGGTCAGGATGCTCGGGAGAAATTGTTTCCAGCAACACCGGATAGCGCAAGGTCCGCAGGCCCAGCGCAGCAATTAAGTCCAAGTCGCCTGGCCTGCCGTAATGTCCGGTTTCCCTGATCTGGTTGCGATACTCATCTTTAATTCTCGCCACGGTACATTCAAGTCCCCCCCAAAGCGCAAGGGGTGAAATGATTGAGGTGTTGGCGCCTAAATCGGTAAAGCCGTTAGTGTTCATGGGAAAAGGAATAAAAATAAAGGAGAGCGTGGCCCGGCAATTTACTTGGTAACGGCTTCAATAAGTAAGCTTTCATGACAAATAAGCTGTTTACAAGCTAAGGTTCTTGACTACGCGAAAACGCTTACATCCACAGCGTGCCAGCTCGGAATTTCAGGCAGCAATAGCTGCCTGGGCGATATGGCTGCCAGACCCGACAATCAGGCTTTGCCCCTCAACGGCCTTGACGATAATGTCCTGAGCCTTGTAATGCGCCATATGTCCGGTGCCGGCTACGATATGCATCTGGCTCTCAGGCAGCTCCCGGTGCAGCCGTGCTAAATGGTTTTCTTGATCAATCACCTTGTCCTCGGCACCGGCAACGAGCGTGACCGGCAACTTGAGTTCGCCATTACGCCTGGAATTGGCAAACGCCGCCGGGATCATGAACGCCGCATCTTCAGCGTTGGCACGTAGCTGCACCGGCCGCAGCAGCACCTCGCGATGCAGCATGGGCAAAAAGTTGACCGGCACTTCCTGGGGTGAAAACATCCCTTTCAGCAATCCCTTGAGCATGGCCCGGCCCGACAGGGCCGTGACGGTATAGCGCATGACATCACCCACAACCGGCAGGGCGACTGGGGCCGTCATCAGCGCGTCGACCCGCAGGCACGGGTAGTAGTAGCCGCCTATGAGCACCAGCTCGGCAACATTGGCCGGAAAGTCCAGCGCCATTGCTAGCGCGACCAACGTTCCCATTGAATGGCCGACGAGCACCCAGCGCTCAAGGCCCAGCCGCTGCAGCGCCGCCCGAAGCAGCGCCGCTTGCGCAGCGGGCGTCCAAAGACGGTCGCGCGGGCGGCTGCTGTGGCCGAAACCGGGGCGGTCGAAGGCGATGACGCGGTGGTTGCGTGCCAGCCGGTCAATCAGCCCGCTCGCTTCGAAGTCGGCATACGTAACCGCGTTGCCATGCAGCAGCACAACGGGCGGTCCGTCTCCACGCTCAACGTAGTGCAGGCGAACGCCATCGACGTCCAAGAACCAGCCTGACGGCGGATTCTCGCGCTTGGCGCGGCGCGTCTGAACTTCGACCCAGACCGCTGTGGCGGCAACCGCCACAACGGTGGCCAGGGTAAGAACATCAGCGCTTGAGGAAACGAAAGTTTTTTTAGGCAAAAGCGAGAAGTTGTTCATAAATACTTTTTGAAAAAGGGAAATAGCAAGGCTCTTGCTACAAACGGCTGCATTTGCTGGCGGATTCAACCGGTCGATGCAACACACTAAAAACTGCGTAAGCAGAAGGAGT
>CAXSGT010000215.1:0-5350 GCA_964236835.1 uncultured Polaromonas sp. | reverse complement strand
TTCATACCGGTGACCGTGCTGCTTGAACTTGAATGGTTTTGCGCTTGCGCTACGCCTTTGCGCCGAAAGTTGTGGCCCAGGCCATTGAGAAAATCGCCGCACTGCGTAACGTGGTGGTGGGTGAGCGCGCGGCCGTACTGGCCGCTGCTTACAAGGCGGCGCAGGGCTGGGACTTTGCCGCTGCGCTGCACCACGCGCTGAGCCATGGCTGTGAAGATTTCTCGACGCTGGATGCGGACCTTGTCAAACGCGCCGCGCGGGCGACCGCAAGCGGCGCGAAGATAATGCCCATGATTACCAAGCTTTAAAGCGGTTCAGATGACTTCACGAAAGCGTGAAAAAGTGGCTCCCCAATCACAAGCCATGCACCCGACGCACGCCATCTTCCACAACGGCCATATCGTCCGGGCTAAGCGCTCCCAGCAGCTTGCCCATGCGGGTTTTATCGATCGTGCGAATCTGATGGCAAAGCGCCATCGAGTTTGCCTTGCCGGCGGACGGTACCGAAACGATCAAAGGAGCGAGTGCCCGCGGGGATGAGGTCAGCGGGACAACGCCGACAGTGCGTAACTGGCGGTTGTAGGCGGTCAGGGTCAAAACCACGCAGGGCCTGGCATTGCCTTGTTGTTCGCTGCCGATCGTGGGGTCGAGGTTGACGCGATAGATATTGCCGCGCTCGATGTTCATGGAGCCGGCTCGGACAAGCCGTCCAGCAGGGTCGCATCCCACAACAATGCATCGGCTCTGGCTTCGGCAAAATCGGGATGGGTAGCGAACTCACTGGCCACAGCTTCGAGGCTTTTTTCGCGGCGTTCCAGAATGCTTTCCATCAATGCCTGCACGCATCGGCTGCGCTCGCTCGATGGCACCAGCGCATTGAAACGCTGCAAAACTTCAGGGGCTATGGAATACGAAGCGCGTAAGGCTGGCATAAATCTCCGTTCAGTATGCAGTATTACTGTACAGAGTGTAGGACACTTGACAGGTCGGGTCAACCTGAAATATTGCAGTAAAAGTAGCCAATTTCTGTTTATTGACCCCGCAGCTTTTCCTGCAGCCACGCCTTGATCAGCGACTGGTAAGACACATCTCGCGCGTTGGCCGCGACTTTGGCTTTATGCTTCCCAAGGGCTAAGCAAAGCACCGCCGGCATACGCTAAAACTTTTTTTAACGGCACTCATGAACCCTATCGACCTGCACCAAATCGCCATCGAAGCCATGCGCTCGCGGGGCCTGCTGCCCGTCTTCGCGCCCGAGGCGCTGCAAGAGGCCGAGGCCGCGCGCCTGGCGCCTCTCGAACGCAATCCCGCCATCCGCGACCTGCGCCACTTGACCTGGTTTTCCATCGACAACGACGACACGCGCGACCTCGACCAGCTGAGCGTCGCCGAGCCGCTGGCCACGGGCGGCACGCGGCTTTTGGTCGCGGTGGCCGATGTCGATGCGCTGGTCGCGCCCGGCGGCGCTGTCGATCGCCACGCGGCGGCCAACACCACGTCGGTGTACACGGCGGCCGGCGTCTTTCCGATGCTGCCGGAGGCGCTGTCCACCGACCTGACCTCGCTGCACGAGGGCCAGGAACGGCTGGCGGTGGTGGTCGAGATGCAAGTGGAGCCGGGCGGCACGGTGTCGGCGGCCAGCGTCTATCGGGCGCGGGTGCTCAACCGCGCCAAGCTGACCTATGACGCGGTGGCGGCCTGGCTCGACGGCACTGCGCCGCCACCGCCGCCGCTTGCCGGCGTGCCGGGGCTGGAGGCGCAGCTGCGCCTGCACGACGCCCTGGCCGGCCAGCTGCGGCAATGGCGCCAAGCGCGCGGCGCGCTCAATGTCAACACGCTGTCGGCGCGCCCGGTGTTCGACGCGAACGGGCGGCTGGTGGACTTGGCGCCGGACGAGAAAAACCGCGCCAAGGACTTGATTGCCGACCTGATGATCGCCGCCAACGGCGCGACGGCGCGGTATCTCGCGGAGCAGAATTTTCCATCGCTGCGCCGCCTGCTGCGGGCGCCGCGCCGCTGGGACCGCATCGCCCTGCTAGCGGCAAGCCACGGCGCGCAGCTGCCGGCCGCGCCCGACGCGCTGGCGCTCGACCGCTTTCTGAACGCGCGGCGGCTCGCCGATCCAGCCGGCTTCGCCGACCTGTCGCTGGCGGTGGTGAAGATGCTCGGCTCGGGCGAGTACGCGGCCGCGCCGGCGGGAGCCATCGGTGCGGGCCACTTCGGCCTCGCGGTGAACGACTATGCGCATTCGACCGCGCCAAACCGGCGCTTTCCCGACCTGGTGACGCAGCGGCTCCTGAAGGCGGCGATCGCCGGCGAGGCGCCGCCCTATACGGCCGAACAGCTCGCGCAAATCGCGCAGCACTGCACGCTGCAGGAAGACAACGCCAGCAAGGTCGAGCGCCAGGTGCTCAAAGCCGCGGGCGCGTTTTTGCTGCAGGCGCGCATCGGCGAGGTGTTCGACGCCATCGTCACCGGCGCGGCGGCCAAAGGGACTTTCGTTCGTATCACGCGCCCGCTGGTCGAAGGCCGGGTGGTGCGCGGTTTCGAAGGGCTCGACGTCGGCGACGCGCTTTCCGTCAGGCTGCTGGCGGTCGATGCGCAAAAGAGTTTTATCGACTTCGAGCGCGCTTGAGGCTTCTCAAACTGAAATTTCCAACAAAATTGGCATCTTTCGCTTCTCCAGTCTGAATACTTAGCTATATAAAAAATAGCATCACCGTCAATCTGACCCTGTGGCCTGCCGCGTTTTTCGGCATCGCTCCCTTGTCCTACACGCTCCGCCTAACCCGACTGATGGCCCGCCGCAAGCGCTTTTTTAAAGTGGTATGTCAATCTTTCTCGACGCTTCATCTTTACAGGACACTTTATCTATGGAAACGACAAACTTTCCCGAAAGCGCAGGCAGCGGCAAGCTCAGCGGAACCTCCACCGGCGGCGGCGCAATGACCGGCATGGGCAGCGGCACTACCGGCAGCGCGCCGAAGACGGGTCCGCAAGCATCCGCGGCATCGACCTCATCGATGGCAGCGCCGTCTTCGTCGCCGGCGGGCATCTCGGCCGAACGCCTGACCTCGATGGCGCACGACTCGATCGACAAGTTCGCCGAACTGGCCAAAGGCTTTTCCGGCTCCTCGACCAAGGCGGTGGAAGCGGGCAAGACGATGGTGCAGGACAAGCCCATGGTGGCGCTCGGCGCGGCGGTCGCCATCGGTTTGCTCCTGGGCCGGATGACTTCGCGCTAGGCAGGACGCGCCGAAGTCATTGCGTAAGCTATCGAATAAATAGCGGCCTGCGCCTGCTGCTATTGCGCTGCAGCCGTTTTAGCTAAAAATCAGCGCTGTTCGCCTCACTCGGCCGTGATCGCGTTCCTCCTGATCAGCTCGCCGTACTTCGCCAGCTGCGCCCGTGTTGCCGTGCCGAGTTCTTCCGGCGAGCTGCCGCGCGGCGTCACGCCCTGGGCGCTGAGCTTGTCGCGCACGTCGGCATCCTGCAGCGCCTTTTGCACTTCGGCGGCCAACTGGCTGACGATGGCCTTGGGCGTGCCGACCGGCGCCATCAGAGCGAACCATGAGTTGAATTCGAAGCCCGGCAGGCCCGATTCGCCCACCGTCGGCACATCGGCGAACTGCGGCAGCCGCCTGGCCGTCGTCACGCCGACGAGCCGCAGCTTTCCTGCCTTGACCAGCGAATTGACCGTGGCGATGCCCTGGAACGCGGCCTGCACCTCGTTGCCGGCGACGCCCATCGCCGCCTGCGTCGCGCCTTTGTAGGGCACGTGCGTCATCTGTGTACCGGTCTGCGACGCGAACAGCGCCATCGCGATGTGCTGCGGGCTGCCGTTG
Organism: uncultured Polaromonas sp.; assembly: GCA_964236835.1. Taxonomy (GTDB): domain Bacteria; phylum Pseudomonadota; class Gammaproteobacteria; order Burkholderiales; family Burkholderiaceae_C; genus Polaromonas. The sequence goes on along the minus strand of CAXSGT010000215.1, from coordinate 1,505 downwards.
CCGCCGCTGCCGTAGTTGACCTGGCCGGGCGCCTTGCGGGCGGCGGCGATCAAATCGCCGGCGCTGCGCAGCGGCGCGTCGGCGTTGACCACCAGCCCCCATTCGATCGTCGCCACCAGCGACACCGGCTCGAAGTCTTTCAAGATGTCCCAGGGCATCTTCGCCTGCATGTTCGGCAGCATGGTCATGATGCTGTCGTTGAAGCCGCCCAGGGTGTAGCCGTCGGGCGCGGCCTTGGCGACGGCGCCGGCGCCGATCAGGCCCGAGGCGCCCGCCTGGTTCTCGATCACGATCGCCTGGCCCAGGTTCTGCGACATTTTCTGCGCCACGATGCGCGCCGCGTTGTCGACAGCGCTGCCCGCCGCCAGCGGCACGATGATGCGGATCGGCTTGGCGGGCCAAGGCGCCGTTTGCGCCTGCGCCAGGCTGGCGGCGGCAAGGCAGGCTGCCAGGGCGAACGGGGTTGTGGCCTTGGCGAACCGGGCGAAGGCCAGGGCGAACGGGGTTTTGCTTGGTGTCATCTTGCGCCTTTCAACTTCAGCTTGCTTGCAGGGAAGGAATGCCCAGTTCCAGCGCCACGGCGTCGAGCTGCGCCCGCAGTCCAGCCGGCAGCGCCAGGCCGTCGCGTTCGCTGGCGATGCGCCTGGCGTGGCTTTGCTCGCCGGGCAGCCAGATGCGCTCGACGCCGGCCATGCGTTCGCTGCCGCGCATCTCGCGCACCAGCGTGTCGACCCTGGCCTTGAATTCGCCGATGTCGCCGAAGGCGTCGGGGTCGATCGCGACAATGGCCTGGCCGGTGTTCGTCACGCTGGTGTCGTCATGATTGAAGTCGACGACTTCGCTGCCCATCGCCGCGCCGTTGAGCGTGCCGGCGAGCAGGCCGACGATGAGCGACAGGCCATAGCCCTTGTAGCCGCCGATCGGCATCAAAAAGCCTTCTTCCGCGCGTGTCGGGTCGGTCAGCGGCCGGCCCTGCCGGTCGATCATCCAGCCGACGGGCATCTGCTCGCCGCGCTGCGCCTTGGCCTTAACCTTGCCGTAGGCGGCGACGGTGGTCGCCATGTCGAGCACCACCGGCGGCTCGCCGCCCGCCGGCACCGCGACGGCGATCGGGTTGGTCGACAGCAGCATGTCGAGCCCGCCCCAGGGCGGCAGGTGGTTGGCGTTGCCGACGGCGAAGTACATGCCGATCATGTCCTCGGCCAGCGGCATGCGCGCGTACAGCGACGCCGGGCCGGCATGGTTCGACAGCCGCGCGCCGACCCAGGCGATGCCGCAGTGGCGCGCCTTTTCGATGGCGATCTGCGCGGCGCGCCGCATCACCAGATGGCCCATGCCGTTGTCGCCGTCGAGCAGCGCCATGCCGGGCTTTTCCTTCACGATGCGGATGTCGGGGCGCAGCTTGATGCCGCCGGCGCGGATGCGGCGCGCATACGGCGCCAGGCGAATCACGCCGTGGCCGTCCGAGCCCTGCGCTTCGGCGTCGGTCATGAGTTCGGCGACGA
>CAXSGT010000214.1:0-5366 GCA_964236835.1 uncultured Polaromonas sp. | reverse complement strand
ACTGCGCGCCTGGCCGTTGAAGACACGCCTGAGGCCGAACGAGCTGGAGCGCCGCCCCGGCACCGGCACTCGCATGAGGAGCGCCGAGGCTGGCGGCGGCTCGCTAAAGGTCGCCGTCACCACGGCCTGATGGGCGCGCTCGCGCTCGTAGCGCGCGGTGTCTTCGGGCGACAGATCGACCGTGCGCGGCGGCACGGTCAGGCGCTGTTCAGGGTAGCGCTTGGGTGCAATCGTGTAGGAAAGCTGCCTGCGGCCGCCATCCGTGGACAGGGTAGAGACACTTGCCTTGCCAGGCGTTGCCGACAAGGCGATGCCGACCAGCGCGGTCCATTCGATCGCGTCGCCGACCACCAGCAAAGGCACGTCGCCCGCGAACGCCTGCGGCCGCGAAGCCGCCGGGCCGAGTGACAGCCGGGCGACGCCGCCTGGCACTGCCGAGGCGTTCGGCCAGACGTCGGAGTTTGGCGGTGCGGCGGCTGCGGCCAGGCGCGATGCGGGCAGCGCCAGCAGGCTGATGCCGCTCAGCAGGGCCAAGCGGCGGTTGGGTGGCTGGGGGGTAGGGCGGCAGGTGAACACGGCGTTCGGAGGGGTGAACCAAGATGACGGGAATTTTAGCCAGCCGCGCCTGAAAGCACGGGCAATACCAGTTCGGCCACTTGGTTGGGCCCGAAGTGATAGCTGTCTTGCCCGACCTTGTCGGGCCGGTAAAGATGCGTCCACAGCATCTCGGTCGCGGCGCTGTCGCCGTTGGCTATTTCAAGCCGCACGCGGTGGCCCGCCTTGAACGAATAGGCGGTGGGCTCCAGGCTGATTTCAAGCCGGTAGATTTCACCGGCAACGAGCGGCGCCGTGGTTTCGTGCGGATGCCACGGCGCCATCGGCGTTGACCGGCTCGAATCGATGGCGCGATGCGACGCCTTGAGCCAGCCGCGCGTCACGTTTTCCGAGCGCGGATTTACGCCTTCGGCCCGCTCGGCGGCTGGCTGCGCAAGCTGGTCTTCGAGCTTGAGGAAAACATCGGTGTCGGGCTGCGTCGAAGACAGGTAGAGCACGACCGTGACAGGGCCGGCGATTTCAAGGTCCTGCGCCAGCGCTTCCGTGGTGAAGGTCAGCACCCGGCGCGCGGCGTCGAAGCCTGCCGCCGGGCCTTTCGGGCCGAAGCCGGCGACGCCGTTGAGCCAGCCGGGTTGCGGGTAGCTGAACGGCGTCGTCTCCGACTGCGCGGGGCCGGCGTCCGAAAGTCCGCCGTCGTTCAGCGATGTCACGCTGCGGCTGTTGGCCGTCGTCAGTTTGAAGCTCTTGAACGAAACACCGGCGGGCGGCCATTGGTCGGTCTGGCGCATCGGCTGGGCGGAGCCGCGAATCGCGAACTCGACCGCCGGCCGGGCCACGTAGTCGGTTTCCAGGCCCTTGAGGTAATGGTCGAAAAACGGCAAAAAAACTTTGCGGTGAAAGTCGGCGCTGGCGAATTCCTGCGCGGCGGCCCAGGCGTTGGGCGCGCCCGACATCCTGAGCTTTTTCGGCCCCGACGCGCGCAGATAACCTTCGATATTGCCCCGCGTGTGGAGCTGGTGCTTGCTCCAGACGCCGCTGGAATAAAGCGGCGTGGTGATTTCATGCAGCCGGTCGAGGGCCGAGCGCTCCTTCCAGAACTCATCGTTCAATGGATGCGCCGTCAGCATCCGGTCGAGGTCATCGACCTGGTCGCGCGGAAACTGGCCGTTCGCCGGATGCGCGTTGATGACCCGGTTCTGGTGCCACCAGTAGCCGGGAAAAAAATCGCAGCGGATGCCGCCGTGATAGACGCCCGCCCGGTACGGGTCGTTCAGCCCGTCGTGCGCCGCGATGCATTTGAGCGACGGCGGATTGACGATGCCCATCCACCATTGCAGCATGCAAAAGTATGACTGGCCGATGCTGCCGACCTTTCCGGTTGACCACGGCTGGGCGCCGATGAACTCGATCGCGTCGTACAGGTCGGCCTGGTCCTTCGGTCCGAGGAAGTCGAAATTGCCCTCGGAGCGGCCGCAGCCCCGGATGTCGAGCTGGACGTAGGCGTAGCCTTCACCGAGGTAGAAATCGATCGGGCCGGTTTCGCGCCAGAGGAATTGCGGCGACGCCGGCAAAATATTGTTGTCGAAGCGATAGGGCGCCGCGGCGAACAGCACCGGGAACGGGCCGGGCCCTGCGGGCTTGTACAGCGCGGCGCTGAGCTCGACGCCGTCTCGCGCGGCGATGGTGAGGATTTCGGGCGATTCGATCGCATTGCCCGCTTCGATGGCTTGCGTGGTCATTTCGGCTGTCCTTTAATTGCGTTGCCGAAAGCATAAGGCCCGAGCCTGAGCATCAGCGCGCTGGCGACGGCAAGCGCCAGCATAAATCCGATCAGCGCCGGCTGGTAGGAGCCCAGCCTGGAAAACGACATTCCCATGACGAACGGCCCCAGCCCGGACGCGAGCATGAAGGCGGCGAACATATAGCCATAGAGCGCGCCGAATGAGCGCATGCCGAAGTAGCGCGACAGCAAAAAGGCGATCAGATCGACTTCCGCGCCCAGCCCGAGCCCGACCATGACCGTCGCCGCGAGCGCCAGCGCCGGGCTGGCCGTGAAGGCGATGGTCGCGACGCCGAGCAGCGGCACGATAAAAAAGAACAGCGCGACATAAGGCCCGAAGTAGCGGTCGAGCAGGTAGCCGGCGAGCAGCCGCCCGACGATCAGCGCAATGCCCGCGGCGCTGATCGCCGACGTGGCGACTTGCGCCGGCACGCCCCGGTCGCCGAGCAGCGGGACGATGTGCGCGATCACGCCGGCGACGGCCAGCGCAACGAAAAAGAACGCCGCCGTCAAAATCGCGAACGCTGGTGTTTTCAGCGCCTCGCGCGAGCTCAGTCCTTCGGCCTGCGCGGCGCCGGCTTCAAGCTTGACGCTCGGGCCCGGATCGCGGATCAAAAACAGCATCGACGGCAGGCCGACCAGCACAATCAGCGCCCCCAGTCCGACATAGGCGCCGCGCCAGCCGACGCTTTGAATCAGCACCTGCGCGAGCTGCGGCATGAGCGCCGCGCCGAGCCCGACGCCAGCCATGGAAATGCCCAGCGCCAGCCCGCGCTGCCTGTCGAACGCCGACGTCACCGCCTTGGCGTAGGGCAGTGGCGTCTGCCCGGCGGCGGCGATGCCGGTCAGCGCGTAGATCAAAATGAACGTCGCCGCCGAGCCGGGCAGCCAGCCGGCCATCGCGATGCCCGCGCCGAACAGCGCGATGGCCGGAATCGCGACCCGGCGCACGCCAAAGCGGTCCACCAGATGTCCCACCACCGGCGTCATGGCGCCGGTGAGCACCAGCCCGAGCAGCAGCGCGATCGACAGCGTGCCCCGGTCGCTGCCGAACGCCTGCGACAGCGGCAATAAAAAGACGCCGAACGTGAACTGCATGATCGGGCCGTTGCCGACGATCAGCCCGAGCACGGCGCCGACGACGACGCCCCATCGTTGAGTTGCTGCCATGAATGTCTCCAGTTTTGTTTTCGATCGACGAAGCCGCGCGGACAGGCGAAAGATAAAGGATTCGGCGCCCTGACAAGAAGATTGTAAGAAACGCTGATCGAGCTGTTTGCCGCGGCGGCTGCGATTCACCGGGCAATTTAATCGTTTGCGCGCACGCTTGGCGCTTTGGCTATTTCCCGGGCGCGGCCAATTCCAACAGCATCTGGTCGGTCGCATAGCCGCAGTCCCGCGGGCCGCGCTGGCAAAACCGCGCAATCGCATTCACATCGACCGGCGCGTCGGCTTGGCCGGGTCGGCGCACGGTCACGCCGCCATCTGCCGCCGGCAGGACTTCATAGCCGGGGTACTGGGCCAGGATTTTGGCCGTCAGCAGCTTTTGCCAGCTCGGCGCTTCGCTGCATGCCGCCATGGCCACGAGCATGGCGGCGGCGCATGCGGACTGGGCGCGCGCGGCTGTTAAATGCATTGCTTTTTCATTGGTTTAAGGGCTTGTGGCGACGGCGCGGCTTCGCCGGCAGCTATCAATAGAATAGCTTCGCAATACGGCGCCACCTTCACATTGCTTTCATGCCGCGGGGTTCTCGTGCATAGCGCCGTTTTACAAGCAAGGCAAGGCAACGTCAAGGCCGGCTGGCTTCGAGAGCCCGTCACGGCAAACATCAATTCCTTTGGCGAAGAATGGCGCGCAAACGAAAATCAAGTGGCCTTGAAGACGCAAGGCGGGTGGTCGCCCTACTGCCCTGGTGGGCCGGCGTGGCGCTGGCGCTGCTGAGCTACGGGCTGCTGCACCTGCTGGCGCAGCCGCCGCTGGCCAAAAGCATGCCGTCCGGGCAGGTGGGTGCTTTCGCCGCGGGCGTGCTGCTATCGGCTTTTGCGATGGCGGGCCAGTTCCTGATTCCGCTGGTTTGCCTGTTCGGTGCGCTGGCGTCTTTTTTGGCGCGGCGCCGGCGGCAAGCTCTACTGCGCAAGCTCTCGCAAGGCAAAGCGTCCGACGCGATCGATGGCATGTCGTGGCGTGAGTTTGAAATGCTGGTGGCCGAAGGCTTTCGCGGCCAGGGCTACCGGGTAACCGAGGTGGGCGGGTCGGGCCCCGACGGCGGCATCGATCTGATTCTCAGCCAGGGCTCGGAAAAGCTACTGGTGCAGTGCAAGCACTGGAAGGCGTTGAAGGTCGGCGTCAGCGTCGTGCGCGAGCTCTACGGCGTCATGGCCGCGTCGGGCGCGGCGGGCGGCTTCGTCGTCACGTCCGGCCGCTTCACGCAAGACGCCGCCGCGTTCGCCAAGGGGCTGAACATCGAGCTGATCGACGGCCGGCAGCTTGGCGGCTTGCTCGGCCAGGCAAGCGCTGCCGGCGAAGCCGACGATCCTGCGCCATCGAGACCCAGCGCCCGGCCCGCGCCGCGCCGCGCGCCGGCGCAACGCGCCACCGCCGCCTGTCCATCGTGCGGCGCGTCGATGGCAAAGCGCAAAGCCGGGCGCGGCGCCGACGCGGGCAACCAGTTTTCGACCTGCGCCGCCTATCCCAAATGCGAAGGCGCGCGAAATAGTTGATGAAATAGCGCTTCCGCGCATGCTGGAAGCGGTTTATTAGCTATACAAAATATAGCAATTTTTGTATTCATAGACTTGCCGCGGTCGCCCGCCGGACTGGCTAGGTTTTGTTCCCAAGCCCCAAGCAAAGGACAAACAGCGCCGCATCGACCTGAGCAATGCCCTTGGCCGCCCGACGTCAGCTGCGGGGCTCGCCCTGGCCATTGACCGTCAGGGTTCTGCCAGGCTGCGAGGTCGTCTGGATCGTGTGCTCTTGGCCCCTGAAGGTGTAGGTCACGTCCCAAAACTCGGTCTTCGCCTGGCTGGGCAC
>CAXSGT010000213.1:0-5372 GCA_964236835.1 uncultured Polaromonas sp. | reverse complement strand
TGCGCCTTCATCTCGGCGCAGATTTCCTTGAGCGTCGCGTCGCGGCTCAGCTCGCACGTCAAATCGACGACCGACACGTCGGACGTCGGCACGCGAAACGACATGCCGGTGAGCTTTTTGTTCAATTCCGGAATCACCACGCCAACCGCCTTGGCCGCGCCGGTGGACGAGGGAATGATGTTCTCCAGGATGCCGCGGCCGCCGCGCCAGTCCTTGTTTGAAGGGCCATCGACGGTTTTTTGCGTCGCGGTGGCGGCATGCACCGTCGTCATCAGGCCGCGCTTGATGCCCCATTTGTCGTTCAGCACCTTGGCCACGGGCGCCAGGCAGTTGGTGGTGCACGACGCGTTGCTGATGATCGCCTGGCCGGCGTAGGTCCTGTCGTTCACGCCATAGACGAACATCGGCGTGTCGTCCTTGCTGGGCGCGGAAAAGATCACTTTTTTGGCGCCTGCCGCCAAGTGCTTTTCACCGGCCGCCTTGTCCAGGAACAGGCCGGTCGCTTCGAGCACGACATCGGCGCCGATGTCGCTCCACTTCAGGCTCGCCGGGTCGCGCTCCTGCGTCAGGCGGATGCGCTTGCCGTTGACGATCAAGACACTGCCATCGACGCCGATATCGCCCTTGAAGCGGCCATGCACCGAGTCGTACTGCAGCATGTAGGCCAGGTAATCGGGCTCGAGCAGGTCGTTGATGGCGACGATCTCGATGTCGCTGAAGTTCTGCACGGCGGCGCGCAGCACATTGCGGCCGATGCGGCCGAAGCCGTTGATTCCCATCTTGATAGTCATTTACTTTTTCCTTCAGTTGATTAACCCGCTTTACCCTCCGGCCAGGCCAAACCGGCGCTTAATTTTTCCGCAGCACCCGCCGCACCGTCGCCGCGACATTCTCCGGCGTGAAGCCGAAGTGCTCGAACAGCACGCCTGCCGGCGCCGACTCGCCGAAGGTGTCGATGCCGATGACGGCGGCGCAGCCGTACTTCCACCAGCCGTCGGTCACGCCCATCTCGACCGCGACGCGCGGAACGCCTTCGGGCAAAATTTTCGTTTTGTAGGCCGAATCTTGCCTGTCAAATATGGTGTTGCTCGGCATGGACACCACGCTGACAGCCACCTTTTGCATGGCAAGCAGCGCCTGCGCCTTCAGCGCCAGCTGCACCTCGGAGCCGGTGGCGATGATGATCGCCTGGGCTTTTTTCTTCAGGCCGACCTCCTCGGGCCCGGCCAGCAGATAGGCGCCGCGGCTGATCTGGCCGACGTCGCCCTTCGGCGCGTACGGCAAATTCTGCCGGCTTAGCAGCAGCGCCGTCGGCCGGGTTGTGTTCTCCAGCGCGACGGCCCAGGCGACCGCGGTTTCGGCGGTATCGGCGGGACGCCAGACATCGAGGTTCGGGATCAAGCGCAGGCTCGCGGCATGCTCGATCGACTGGTGCGTCGGGCCGTCCTCGCCCAGGCCGATCGAGTCATGGGTGAAGACATGCACGACGCGCAGCTTCATCAGCGCGGCCATGCGAATCGCGTTGCGGCTGTAGTCGCTGAAGGTTAAAAACGTGCCGCCGTAGGGAATGAAGCCGCCGTGCAGCGCGACGCCGTTCATGATCGCGGCCATGCCGAATTCGCGGACGCCGTAGTTGATGTGGCGCCCGCCGACGCTGCTGCCGTTGGGCGCCTCGCTTCGCACCACGCCGCCCTGGTCGTCGAAGCGCAGGCTAGGCGTTGATTGGGTATTCGTCAGGTTCGAGCCGGTCAAATCGGCCGAGCCGCCGAGCAGCTCGGGTAGGCCGGCGGTGAAAGCTTCGAGCGCGAGCTGCGACGCCTTGCGCGAGGCGACGGTTTCGGCCTTCGCGTGCGCGGCCACGACGGTATCGACGGCAAGCTGCGAAAAGCTTTTCGGCAGTTCGCCCTTCATGCGGCGGACGAACTCGGCGGCCAGCGCCGGATACGCTTTTTTATACGCGGCGAAGCGCTGCTTCCAGCCGGCTTCGCGCTGCCGGCCGCGCGCCTTGGCGTCCCAGGCGGCATAGCAGTCGCGCGGCACCTGGAAAGGCGTGTGCGGCCAATTGAGCGCGGTGCGCGTCAGGCCGATCTCGTCTGTGCCGAGCGGCTCGCCATGCGCCTTGGCGGTGTTGGCGCGGTTCGGCGAGCCCTTGCCGATATGCGTTTTGCAGACGATCAGCGTCGGCTTGAGGGCGCTGGTCTTGGCTTCGGCGATCGCGGCGGATACCGCCTCGGCGTCGTGGCCGTTTACCGCATCGATGACATTCCAGCCGTAGGCGGCAAAGCGCTGCGGCGTGTTGTCGATGAACCAGGGCGCGACCTGGCCGTCGATCGAAATCCCGTTGTCGTCATAGAGCGCGATCAGCTTGTTCAGCTTCCAGGCGCCGGCGAGCCCCGCCGCCTCGTGGCTGATGCCCTCCATCAGGCAGCCGTCGCCCATGAACACATAGGTCTGGTGGTCGACGACTGCGTGGCCATCGCGGTTGAATTCGCTCGCCAACAACTTTTCGGCCAGCGCCATGCCGACCGCGTTGGCGAAGCCCTGGCCGAGCGGGCCGGTCGTGGTTTCGATGCCGGGCGTCACATTCACTTCCGGATGGCCGGGCGTTTTCGAGCCGAGCTGGCGGAAGTTCTTCAGCTCGGCTGTCGGCAGCTGGTAGCCGGTCAAGTGCAGCACCGAATAGATCAGCATCGACGCATGGCCGTTGCTCAGCACAAAGCGGTCGCGATCCGCCCAGTGCGGGTTTTGCGGATTGTGCTGAAGATGGTCGCCCCAGAGCGCGACGGCCATGTCGGCCATTCCCATCGGGGCGCCGGGGTGGCCGGAGTTGGCCTGCTGCACCGCGTCCATCGCGAGCGCGCGTATCGCATTCGCCATCATTTCGTTTTTGGCCATCGGGCAAAGCTCTCCGGGGGTTCGGGGTTCAAGGGCAATCGGGCATTTTAACGGGCGACGGCCGCGGCGAATGCTCTAAAGTGCGGTTCATGCAAGGCCCACACCCCGCCTCCCCGACCAAGGCGATGATCCTGGCTGCCGGCCGCGGCAAGCGCATGCGGCCGCTGACCGATGCGTGCCCGAAGCCGCTGCTGCGGGTTCGCGGCAAGGCGCTGCTCGACTGGCATGTCGAGGCGCTTGGGCGCGGCGGCTTTCACGAGCTGGTCATCAACACCGCCTGGCTCGGCGAGCAAATTAACGGTCATTTTGGCCATTCACGCAATACTGGCGGTAATAGTTTGCTATCAATTTCATATTCTCACGAAGGCGTGGACTTCGGCGGCGCGCTGGAAACCGCCGGCGGCATCGCGCGCGCGCTGCCGCTGCTGGGCGACGTGTTCTGGGTGCTGGCGGGCGACGTGTTCATGCCAGGCTTCGAGTTTTCGCCGGCCGCCGTCAGCCGCTTTGCAGCCGGCGGCAGGCTGGCGCATCTGTGGCTGGTGCCGAATCCGGCGCACAACCCGCGCGGCGACTTCGGCCTGGGGGCCAATGGGCTGGCGCTCAATCTGGCCGCCGGCGACCTCGCGCCGCGCCACACCTACAGCACCATCGGTTTGTACCGGCGCGCGTTTTTCGACTCGCTCCCCGCGGGCAATCCGCACGGCGTGAAGGCCGCGCTGGCGCCGCTGCTGCGCGCGGCGATGGACCGCGGCCAGGTCAGCGCCGAACTCTATCAAGGCAAGTGGACCGATGTCGGCACGCCGGCGCGGCTGGCTGAATTGAATCAAACTCCAACGAACTGATTGACAAAAACACCATGGCCTCTCAAGCAAATCCTTCAGCCATTTACGCCAAACGCCGCGCCGTCATCGGCCGCGACCTGCTCGCGGCCGGCGGCGGCGTCGCACTGCTGCCGACCGCGCCCGAACTCGCGCGTAACCGCGACAGCGACTTCCCGTACCGCCACGACAGCTATTTTTACTACTTGACGGGCTTTACCGAGCCCGGCGCCTGGCTGGCGATCGAAGCCAGCGGAAAAAGCATCAAAAGCACGCTGTTCTGCCGGCCCAAGGATTTGGAGCGCGAAATTTGGGATGGCATCCGGCTCGGCCCCGATGCCGCTCCGGCGGTGCTCGGCGTCGATGCCGCCTTCAGCGTCGAGGCGCTCGACGAGAAGATGCCGCAGTTGCTGGCGAACCGCAAAGCGGTGTGGTTTCCGTTCGCGACGCACAAGGGGCTGGAAACGCAGGTCGATGGCTGGCTGAACCAGGTGCGCGCGCGCGTGCGCCAAGGCGCCGAATGCCCGCAAAGCCAGCACGATTTATGCAAGCCGCTCGACGAGATGCGGCTGTTCAAGGAGAGCCATGAAATCGCCATCCTGCGGCGCGCCGGCGCCATCTCGGCCGCCGCCCATGTCCGCGCCATGCAGGCCTCGGCGGCGCTGCTGCGCAGCGGCGTCAAAGGCGGCGTACGCGAATACCACCTCGAAGCCGAGCTGCTGCACGAGTTCCGCCGCAACGGCTCGCAGTTCCCCGCCTACACCAGCATCGTCGCCGCCGGCGCGAACGCCTGCGTGCTGCATTACCGCGCCGGCGACGCCGAACTCAAGCCCGGCCAGCTGTGCCTGATCGACGCCGGCTGCGAGCTTGACGGCTACGCCAGCGACATCACCCGCACCTTTCCCGCCGACGGCAAGTTCACCCCGGCGCAGCGAACGCTGTATGACATCGTCCACGCCGCGCAGCAAGCGGCGATCGCCGTCACCCGGCCCGGCCAGCGCTTCACCGACCCGCACGACGCCGCGACGCGGGTGCTTGTCGAAGGCATGCTCGAGACCGGCCTGCTCGCCAGGAGCAAACATGGCGGCGTCGATGACGTGCTCGAATCCGGCGCGTACCGGCAGTTCTATATGCACCGCACCAGCCACTGGATGGGAATGGACGTGCACGACTGCGGCGACTACACCGAGCCGGGCGGCGCGCCGCAGCCGGAAAAAGACGCGCTCGGCCAGCCGGTGATGCGAAAGCCGTCGCGCATCCTCAAACCCGGCATGGTGCTGACGGTCGAGCCGGGCCTGTATGTGCGGCCGGCCAAGGGCGTGCCGAAAAAATTCTGGGACATCGGCATCCGCATCGAGGACGACGCGCTGGTGACCGCCAAGGGCTGCGAGCTGATGACGCGGGGGGTGCCGGTGGGGGCGGGGGAGGTTGAGGCGTTGATGCGGGGGTGAACCGGCTGTTAGCTACCCTATTTCGACGAAATTTCGTCGAAATAAGTTAGACTGCCGGGGATGGACACACTGCTTTCTTTCCGCAGCATTGGCATTTCCGACTTGCGCGAAGCGCCCGCGCGCGCATTCGAGCAGGCTGGCGACGAGGCGGTTGTCGTTCTCAACCATAACCGTCCCGCGGGCTACCTCGTTTCGCAGGCGCTGATGG
>CAXSGT010000212.1:0-5390 GCA_964236835.1 uncultured Polaromonas sp. | reverse complement strand
ATCTACGGCATCACCGAAGCCGGCATGAAGAAAACCGGCAAGGACGCGCGCGTGCTGCCGCGCGTCGTGCTCTACGACCCCGAACTCACGCTCGGCCTGCCCATCGGCATGAGCGTCACCAGCGGTATCAATGCGATCGCCCACGCCGCCGAAGGGCTGTATGCCATCGACAGCAATCCGGTCATGGATTTGATGGCAAAAGAGGGGATCAGGGCCATGGGTCGGGCGCTTCCAGCTATTAAAAAAGTAGCAGACGATATCGCGGCCCGGTCCGACGCGCTGTACGGCGCCTGGCTCTGCGGCACCGTGCTCGGCAATGTCGGCATGGCGCTGCACCACAAGCTGTGCCACACGCTCGGCGGCAGCTTCAATTTGCCGCACGCCGAAACCCACACCATCGTGCTGCCGCATGCGCTGGCGTATAACGCGCTTGCCGCGCCGGAGGCGATGGCGGTCATCGCCGAGGCGCTTGGCGGCCAGAGCGCGGCGCAGGCCGTGTTCGACCTGGCGAAAGACAACGGCGCCCCTGTGGCGCTCAAGGACATAGGCATGCGGCAGGACGACCTCGACCTGGCCTGCGACATCGCCCTGCAAAACCAGTATCCGAACCCCAGGCCGCTGGAGCATGGCGCCATCCGGCAACTGCTGCAGGATGCGTTCGACGGACGGCGCCCGTGATCGCCGGGCAGCCACGATCCAACTTAACCGCTTACACCACCACGCTAAAAGGAAAGCCATGACTTCACCGACTTCATTGATTGCCAGCGAGTCCGGCGCAAAAAAATCGAAGGCCCTGGCCGCCGCCTGCGGCTGCGACACGCCGCGCCGCGGTTTCCTGAGCGGCCTGCTGGCGCTGGGCGCCGGCGCGGCGCTGCCCGGCTGCGTGTCGCCCAGCGTCACCAGCGCCTCTTCGGCGCTGTCGATCCGCAACCGCATCGACACGCACCATCACTTTTTTTCGCCCGGGCACATCGCCGAGCTGGCGAAGATCAACGAGGCGCCGCCGATCGTGCGCAACTGGTCGGTCGCCCGAACGCTCGACGACATGGGCAAGGCCGGCGTCGCCACGTCGATTCTTTCGGCGACGACGCCGCAGGTCACGTTCCTCGACGCGGCCAACGCCCGGCGCGTCGCGCGCGAGAGCAATGAATGGGCGGCGCGCCTGGGCAGCGACAATCCAGGCCGCTTCGGCTCGTTCGCGATGCTGCCGATGCAGGACACCGACGGCGCGCTGCGCGAGCTCGAATACGCGCTCGACGTGCTCAAAGCCGACGGCATCGGCCTGCTCACGAGCTACAACGACAAGTGGCTCGGCCACCCCTCTTATGCGCCGGTGATGGACGAGCTGAACCGCCGCAAAGCCATTTTGTACACCCATCCGACGGCGGCGAACTGCTGCCGCAACCTGCAGCCCGACGTGCAGCCGACGGTGATCGAGTTCGGCACCGACACCACCCGCACCATCACCGACATCGTGTTTTCCGGCACAGCGGCGCGCTGCCCCGACCTGCGTTTCATTTTTTCCCACGCCGGCGGCACGCTGCCGTTTTTGACCGAGCGCCTGGTCAAGATGCCGGTGATCGAGCCCCGGCTGGCCGCGCGCGTGCCGAACGGCGTGCTGCACGAATTGAAGCGCTTCTACTACGACACCGCCTGGGCGGCGCACCCGATGGCGCTCGGGTCGTTGACGCGGCTGGTCGATGTCTCGCAAATCCTGTTCGGCTCGGACTACCCGTACCGCACCGGCGAGGACAATGTCAAGGGCCTGTACGAGTACGGCTTTTCGGCGCCCGAGCTGCGGGCGATCGAGCGCGGCAACGCGCTGCGGCTGCTGCCGCGCTGGAATAGCTGAGACTGGAGCGGGGCGCCTTATGGGTCAATAGGAGACAAGCATGTTTCATATCTCGAAAAACCGCCGTCATTTCCTGCAGCTGGGCGCAGGCCTTGCGGCCGTGTCGCCGTTTTCCTACCTGGGCGCCGCCGCCAAACCGAAGGCCCTGCCGCCGCGCGGCAGCGTTCTTTTCAGAAACGCCTATGTGATGACGATGGATCCCGAGCTCGGCGACATCGCCAATGGCGACGTGCTGGTCAAGGACGGCAAAATCGCCGGCGTCGGCAAGAATCTTGTCCCCGCTGGGGCGCGCGTCGTCGATGCCGGAAACATGATCGTCATGCCCGGCCTGGTCGAAACGCACTGGCATATGTGGAACTCACTGCTCAGGAGCATGGCCGGCGACGAGGTCTGCTGCGGCTATTTTCCGACCTCGGCCGGGCTCGGCCGCAACTTTTTGCCTTCGGACATGTACGCCGGCACGCGCCTGGCGGCAGCCGAGGCGATCGATTCGGGCATCACCACCGTTCACGACTGGTGCCACAACCCGAGAACGCCGGCGCATGCCGACGAGAACCTGCGGGCGCTGCGCGAAAGCGGCATTCGCGGACGCTTTTCCTATGGTCCGGCGCGGGGGATACCGGTTACCGAAACGCTCAATCTGGACGATGTCGCCCGGCTGCATCGCGACTGGAGCCGCTACTCGAACGACGGCCTGCTCTCGCTCGGCATCGCCTGGCGCGGCGTACAGTATGCAGTCACCGACCCGGCCACGGGCAAAGTGGCGTTCCAGCCGATTCCGGAAAACGTGTACAAGAAGGAGTACGACACCGCGCGTTCGCTGGGAATCCCATTGTCGGCGCACTGCAATATCGGCCACAAGGTCGATGTCGGCCATGTCGCGAGCCTGCAAAAGCTCGGGCTGCTGTATCCGGACTTGCAGCTGATCCACATGGTGTCCTCGACGCCGGAGGAAATCGACATGGTCGCCAAGGCCGGCTGCACCGTGAGCTTTTCGCCCTACACGGAAATGCGCACCGGCTTCGGCTTTCCCGATTCCAGGGCGTTTTGGAAGGCCGGCATTCCCGTCGGGCTGTCGGTGGACACGACGACGCTATCGGGCAGCGCGAACATGTTCGAGATCATGAAGGGCATCGTCAACATGGCCAACGGCCTGGCGCTGAGCGAATACGCGATGCCGGCGCGCACCGCGCTTGAGTTCGGAACCCTCGGCGGCGCGCGGTCGCTGGGGCTCGACAAGCAGGTTGGCTCGCTCAAACCGGGCAAAAACGCCGACCTGATCATGATCGACACCCAGGCCGCCAATCTGGGAATGTTCACCGACGCCGCGCACATGGTCGTCGAGGCGGCAAGCCCGGCCAACGTCGCGCTGGTGATGGTCGATGGCCGCATCCTGAAAGAGCGCGGCATGCTGACGGCGGTGAGCGTGCGCGACGTCATCACCGAGGCGTCGGCCGCCAACCTGGCGCTCAGGCAGCGGGCGAAATGGCGGTATTGATGTCTTGTGCCTTGTCGGCGTTCATCAGAAGGTGCCTTTCATGAAGTTCTTGAGAGTTTCCATTTTCATCGTTGCGGCGTGTCTTCAGCTCGCCGTATGGGCGCAGGTGCCCGAACGCACCTTGGGCGAGGTCAAGCAGGAGTCGCTGGCGCGGGCGCAGCGCGGCGCCTATCCGCTGGGCGGGCTCGACCCGGCCGATGTGACGCAGGCGCTGGACCGCATCAAGACCGCCGACCGCGACGAATGGGCCGCCGGCTGGAGCGCTGTGGCAGAGCGCTATATGCGGCAGGGGCGGCAGGCGGCAACGCCGGCCGACGCCGCGGCGGCCTACAAAAAGGCGTGGCGGCTTTATTACTTCGCGCAATGGCCGGTGACCAATTCGCCCGGCAAAGCCGCCGCCTATGAGCATGCGCTGCAGGCCTACCTGAAATACGCCGAATCGATGGACCCGCCGATGGAAGTGGTGAAAATTCCGTTCGAGGGCAAGACGATTACCGGCTACCTGCGCTTTCCCAAAGGGGCTGCGGCGCCGGTGCCGATGATCCTGGCGATCAGCGGCCTCGACAGCCGCAAGGAAACCGTCGCCGACAGCTATGAGCAGATTCTGCCGAAGGGCGTCGGTTTCCTCGCCGTCGATGGGCCGGGCACCGGCCAGGCGCCGATCAAGGTCGGCAACACCGCCGAGCGGATGTTTTCCGCCGTGCTCGATTATTTGCAGCAGCAGCCGCGCGTCGATCGCTCGCGCATCATCGTCTCGGGCGTGAGCTTCGGCGGCTACTGGGCCGCCAAGCTCGCGATCACAGAGAAAGCCCGGCTGCTGGGGTCGGTCGCGCAGTCGCCGCCGGTCGACTATTTCTTCTCCGAACGCTTCTTGCGCGAGGGAACCATGGGCAACCGCGAATACCTGTTCGACCTGGCGCCGGCGTTCATCAATGTGTTCGAGGGCGCGAATTCGATCGACGATCTGGCGCGGCTCATGCCAGGCATGTCGCTGAAGGCGCAAAACCTGCTGGACAAGCCGACCGTGCCGATGCTGGTCGTGACCGGCGCGAAGGATACGCAGGTGCCTATTTCCGACATCGAGCTGTTGCTGCGCTCGGGCGACGTGCCCAAGGAGGCCTGGATCAACCCGAGCGGCGGGCACCTGGGGCGCGAAGCCAGGGGCTGGACCGACCCGGTGATTTTCTCGAAAGTGATTATTCCCTGGGAGCTGCGGCTGATCGAGCAGTCGCGCCAGCGCTGATGATGTTTGCATCGATGGAGAACCGCATGGAACCACCCAACATACGCCGCGTCGTGACCGGCCATGACGAGTCCGGCAAAGCCGTCGTCAAGATCGACGAGGTGTGCACGAATTACCGCGAGGGCCGCCCCGGCGCCTTCGTCTGCAACGTCTGGACGACCGACACCGCGCCGGCCGACAATTCCGGCCAGGCCGATGGCGGCCAGCGCGAGGGCAAATTCACGATGATCGAAAACGGCACCGTGTTTCGCATCATCGAGTTCAGGCCGGGCGTACAGCAGCGCATCCACCGCACCGACACGATCGACTACATCGTCGTGATGTCGGGCGAAATCGACATGGAGCTCGAAGCCGGCGAAGAGGTGCACCTCAAGGCCGGCGACGTCATGGTGCAGCGCGGCACGGTGCACAACTGGATCAACCGCGGCAGCGAAAGCTGCGTGCTGGCGGTCATGCTGGTGCATGCCCGGCCGGCCGTCGCGGGCGGACGGACGCTGGCGGCCTTTAACTAGCGCTGCCGGCATGGCTTTTTTAACCATCCGCGGCGTCGCCATCCACCATGAAGTCATCGGCGTCGCCGGCCCCTGGCTGGCGCTGACGACCGGCGGGCGGCGCGGCTATGCCGAGTTCATCGCGTTCGCGCAGAAGATCGCAGCGCACGGCTTTCGCGTCTTGCTGCACGACCGGCGCAACACCGGCGCCTCCGACGTCGTCATCGAAAGCGGCCAGGCGGGCGAGGGCGAGGAAGAACTCTGCGCCGACGACCTGGTGCTGCTGCTTGAACAACTGGGCGCGCT
>CAXSGT010000211.1:0-5407 GCA_964236835.1 uncultured Polaromonas sp. | reverse complement strand
GACCGCCATCGTCGAGGGCCTGGCGCAGCGCATCGTCGCCGGCGAGGTGCCCGACTCGCTCAAGGGCAAGCGCGTGCTGTCGCTTGACATGGCGGCCCTGCTGGCGGGCGCGAAGTTTCGCGGCGAATTCGAGGAGCGGCTGAAAACCGTGCTCAGCGAGCTGGCCAAAGACGAAGGCCAGACGATTGTCTTTATCGATGAGCTGCACACCATGGTCGGCGCCGGCAAGGCCGAAGGCGCCATGGACGCCGGCAACATGCTCAAGCCGGCATTGGCGCGCGGCGAGCTGCACTGCGTCGGCGCGACGACGCTCGACGAATACCGCAAGTACATCGAAAAAGACGCCGCGCTCGAGCGCCGGTTCCAGAAAATCCTGGTCGGCGAGCCGACGGTGGAAGCGACTATTGCCATTCTGCGCGGCCTGCAGGAAAAATACGAAACGCACCACGGCGTGCAGATCACCGACCCGGCCATCGTGGCCGCGGCCGAACTCAGCCATCGCTACATCACCGACCGGTTTCTGCCCGACAAGGCGATCGACCTGATCGACGAGGCCGCGGCCAAGGTCAAGATCGAGATCGATTCCAAGCCCGAGGTCATGGACCGGCTCGACCGCAGGCTGATCCAGCTGCAGATCGAGCGCGAAGCCGTGCGCCGCGAAAAAGACGAATCGTCGCAAAAGCGCTTTGGCCTGATCGAGGAAGAAATCGGCAAGCTGCAGAAGGAAATCTCCGATCTCGATGAAATCTGGCAGGCGGAAAAAGCGCAGGCGCTGGGTTCCAAGGACGTGATGGAAGAGATCGACAGCATCAACACGCAGATCGAGGAGCTGACTCGCAAGGGCGACTTCAACAAGGTTGCCGAATTGCAGTACGGCAAGCTGCCCGAGCTGAAAAAACGCCTGAACGAGGCGAAGGACAGCGAGGAAAACGAAGGCGCCGATACCGCTCCCCGGCTGCTGCGCACCCAGGTCGGCGCCGAGGAAATCGCCGAGGTGGTGAGCCGCGCGACTGGCATTCCGGTCGCTAAGATGATGCAGGGCGAAAAAGACAAGCTGCTGCATATGGAAGCCAGGCTGCACGAGCGCGTCGTCGGCCAGGATGAAGCGATTCACGCCGTCGCGAATGCGATTCGGCGTTCGCGCTCTGGGCTTTCGGACCCGAACCGGCCGACCGGCTCTTTTCTGTTCCTCGGCCCGACGGGCGTCGGCAAGACCGAACTGTGCAAGGCGCTGGCCGGCTTTTTGTTCGACAGCGAAGACCATCTGATTCGCGTTGACATGAGCGAATTCATGGAGAAGCATTCGGTCGCGCGCCTGATCGGCGCGCCGCCGGGCTATGTGGGCTACGAGGAGGGCGGCCACCTGACCGAAGCGGTGCGGCGCAAGCCTTATAGCGTGCTGCTGCTCGACGAGATCGAAAAAGCCCATCCCGATGTGTTCAACGTCCTGCTGCAGGTGCTCGACGATGGCCGGCTGACCGACGGCCAGGGGCGAACGGTCGATTTCAAGAACACCGTGATCGTCATGACCAGCAACATCGGCTCGCCCATCATTCAGGCGATGGTCGGCAAGCCGGCGGACGAGATCAAGGATGCGGTGACGGCCGAGCTGAAGAATTACTTCCGGCCCGAGTTCTTGAACCGGATCGACGAAACCGTCGTGTTCCATGCGCTCGACGCGAAAAATATCGAGTCGATCGCGCGAATCCAGCTCAAGGTGCTCTTCGCCCGCCTTGCGAAGATGGATCTGACGCTGGAGGTGTCCGAATCGGCCATTGCCGAACTCGCCAAGGGCGGCTTCGATCCGGTGTTCGGCGCCAGGCCGCTGAAGCGCGCCATCCAGCAGCGGATCGAAAATCCGCTATCAAAACTGCTGCTGGAAGGTCGCTTTCCGCCCAAGAGCACGATACCGGTGGACGTCGATCCAATCCGCGACCCGGGCGTGTTCCACTTTGCCGAACCGGTGCACTGAGGTGTCAAGCCGGGCGTAGTTTGCTATTTATTTAGTAGCATACTATGCCCGCAGCTATTGCGAAAGTTGGATTTTTTGTTCCCAATGATGCGCGATAGCGGGATCATCGATATTCGGCGGGTGCGAGCGGGGGAAAGCGCTGTGCTGACGATGCAAATGGGCCTGGGACGCTTCTTTCCGACGCCATAATGGCATGATGTATGGTTGCACCGGGGCCGCGGTACCGTCGCGGCAATGACTTCAAGCGGGAATGAAAGCCATCCAATGATTTTGATCACCGCCGCCAACGGCAACCAGGCAAAGCTGCTGATCCCGAAACTGCTGTCGGCCAGACTGCCGTTTCGCGCCTGTGTCCGCACCGAAGCCTCGGCAAATGCCTTGCGCGCCAGCGGCGTGACCGATGTGGTGGTGGGCGACATCGCCGACGCCGCCGTGCTGAAGCGGGCGCTGGACGGCGTTGAAAAGGTCTATCACATCGGCCCCACCCTGCATCCGCGCGAGCGGGACATAGGCTTTGCAATGGTCGATGCGGCGCGGGCGGCGGGCGTCGGGCATTTTGTCTTCAGTTCGGTGTTGCACGCCATCACGACCGATCTTGTGCAGCATGAAATCAAGCGCGACATCGAGGAACACCTTCTTTCCTCCGGCCTGGAATTCACGATCCTGCAGCCGTCCAACTACATGCTGCCGATCAAGCTGCGGCCAGTGTTCGAGGAGGGCGTGTTCCGGTTGTCGTGGTCGCTTGAGCGCCGCCAGTCGCTGGTTGATCTGGGCGACGTCACCGATGTCGTTATGAGCGTTCTGACAAACAGCCGGCGGCATGCCGGCGCCACCTACGAACTTGCGGGCGAGGGCCGCCACACCGCCTACGACCTGGGTGAGATCATCTCGCGTGTGATGGGCAAAACGATCGCCGTCGAGCAAATCGACGCTGACACCTACCTCGGCGCACTGTTCAAAGGCGCGGACCGAAATAAATTGCCGCATCAGGCGCGGGTGCTGCGCGCGATCAGCGCGCGCTACAGCAGCCATGACTTCGTCGGCAACCCGAACGTTCTCGGCCGGCTGCTGCGCCGCGACCCGACCACTTTTGAGCAGTTTGTTCGAGATCAGCATGCGGCGTTCGAGGCCGGCGCACCGGTGGGCGTTGTTTACGAATGAAATCTCCTGGTTCTTGGCCGGGCGCTTCGGTCTTGCGAGCTGATTGCCTTAACCCCTACCATGCACACAGGAGACAAAAATGACAAGACTTACTGCGAAATCAATGACCGTGGGGCTCGCCTTCAGCCTAGGGCTGTCGGCCGGCTGCGGCTGGGCGCAAACCTTTCCCGCTCAACCGGTACGCCTGATTTCACCGTTTCCCGCGGGCAGCGGCCCTGACGCTGTGACCCGTATCGTCGGCGAGCGGCTGGCCGTCAGCTGGAAGCAGCCCGTGGTGGTCGATCCCAGGCCGGGGGCGAATGGCTTTTTGGCCGCGTCCGCGGTCAAGCAGGCGGCACCCACCGGGTATGACCTCTGGGTGGCCGATGTGGGCCATCTTTCCATCAACCCCTCGCTGTTCAAGAGTTTGCCCTACGACCCGAAAACGGACTTTGTGCCTGTGGGTGCGTTTTACCGCAATTCCTTTTTCATCGTGGTTGCCGGCAACAGCCCGATTCAGTCGGTCAAGGACTTGGTCGCCGCAGCCACCGCCAACCCTGGAAAGATGACTTTCGGCTCTAACGCCGTGGGCGGTCCGCTGCATATCGGTGGCGTCCAGATACAGGCGCTGACACAGACGAAAATGCTGCATGTTCCCTACAAGGAAATATCACAGTTGTACGTGGCTGTTTCCACCGGCGAAGTTGATTGGGCTCTGGGCAGCCTGGCCAGCGCCGGACCGCTGGTCAAGGCCGGCAAGCTGCGAATCGTGGCGGTGGCCGACAATGCCCGCTCGGTTGCCGCGCCCGACGTGCCGACGTTCGAGGAATCGGGCGGACCCAAGGGCTTGGCGGTGCAAAGCTGGCTTGCGTTGATGGCGCCAAAAGGCACGCCCGCAAGCACTGTCGCTGCCATTAATCGCAGCCTCAACGACGTGCTCGGACAGGCCGAAGTGAGCCAAAAACTGCTGGCCTTTGGTTTTGTGCCTTATCCGCTGACGCCGGCCGGGCTAGCAAGCCTTATAGACAGAGAAACCGTGTTCTACGCGGATATGGTCAAGCGCACCGGAGCGACTGCCGAGTAAAAGGGAATTGGTCAAAAATAAGGCCTGGACCATTCGGCAGGGCCGTCATGCACCTTCAAGAAAAGTATCAGCGGACAGAGGCCTTTGCCTGTCCCCAGCTTGTCAGGAAATCACTCGGGCAACAGCTTGTAACCCTCGACACCGCGTGCTTCCAGCGCAATTTCAGGCAATGGCTTTAAGCTTGTTTCCTGCGTGCAGCCTAAAACTCAGGAGACTCAAGTGACCCAACGATTCTCGGCATTCCTGGCGGTAGGTGACGCCATCCGTCATAGTTTGTTTGGCGCAAAGGCTTCGGCACAATCTTTTCCTGCCCAGCCTGTGCGCTTTATTTCTCCCTTTCCTGAAGGAAGCGGGCCCGAAGTGATCACTCGCATCGTCGGAGAACGCCTGGGTGACAGCTGGAAGCAACCTGTCGTGGTCGATGCCCAGGCAGGCGACAACGGCTTCCTGGCTGCCGGAGTGGTCAAGCACGCCGCGCCGACCGGCTATGAACTTTTGGTCGCCGACGTAGGCCATTTGTCCATCAGCCCATCGGTCTTTAAAAACCTGCCTTATGACCCGAAGATCGACTTTGTCCCTGTCGGCGGCTTGTACCGCACCTCGTTTTTCATTTTGGTCGGGACCAAGAGTCCGATTTATTCAGTGAAGGATTTGGTCGCGGCAGCCGCCGCGAACCGTGGAAAAATCACTTATGGCTCCAACTCGGTCGGTGGGCCGCTGCATCTGGGTGCGGCGCAGGTAGAGGCGGTGACGGGAACAAAAATGCAGCATGTCCCCTACCAGGAAATCTCGCAGTTGTACCAGGCGGTTGCAACCGGCGAGGTCGACTGGGCGATGGGCAGCCTCGCCAGCGCGGGTCCGTTGTTGCGCGCGGGCAAACTGCGACTGGTGGCAGTTGCGGACAACGCTCGATCCACTGTTTTTCCGGATGTGCCGACGTTTGAGGAGTCGGGCGGACGCAAAAACGTGATCGTTCGCAGCTGGGTCGCGATCATGGCGCCGAAAGCCACACCCATCGGCATCGTCAAGGCGCTCAATCGCAGTCTTAACGATGTGCTCGAGCAGCCCGATGTGATTGAAAAATTCGCTACCTTCGGCTTTATGCCGTATACGATAGCGCCAGCCGCGCTGGCAAGCCTTATTGAAAGCGAAACGGTGTTTTACGCACACATGGTCAGGCGCACGGGAGCCAACACCGAGTGTGTTGACAG
>CAXSGT010000210.1:0-5424 GCA_964236835.1 uncultured Polaromonas sp. | reverse complement strand
TTTTTTCAGCACAGACGCTGCTGGCAACCCTGGACTCGGTCGATAGCTCATCGGTGCTGGGATTGCTGGGCAGTTGGGACGAAGTGCGGCCCGCCCTGCAAGCCGCAGTGGAAACCTGCCGGCCGGAACAGGGGCTGCCGCTTGCCAGCCTCAAGCTCGAAGCGCCGATCCTCTACCCAAGCGCTGTTTTTGCCACGGGCGCGAACTACTACGACCATCTCGAGGAAATGTCTGAAGTCGCGCTGCGCCTGACGGGCAAAAAGACGATCATTCAGCGCGTCGCCGAGCCCTACGTCATCATGAAACTGTCGGCGCATTCAATCATCGGACATGGCGCGCCGATTCGCTATCCGCGCTTTTCCAAGGAACTCGACTGGGAAGCAGAGATAGGCGTCGTCATCGGACGCGGTGGAGAGGACATCTCTATAGAGGAAGCCATGAACGCGGTTGCGGGCTACACCATCGTCAATGACCTTTCGGCCCGTGACCTGATGAAGCGCGAAGGCCTGCCTTTCATCTTCGACTGGTTTGGGCAGAAGTGTTTTGCCGACGCCGTTCCAATGGGTCCCTGGATTACGCCGGCGGAGTTCATCCCCGATCCCTACAACATGGGAATAAAGCTCTGGGTCAACGGCGTCATCAAACACAACGGAAATTCCAAGCAGATGGTGTATTCCATCGCCGAGCAGATCGCCTATCTAAGCCGGCACATTACGCTGCGCCCAGGCGACGTAATCGCAACCGGCTGCCCAGCCGGCGTCGGGTTCCCGAACGGCGATTTTCTCAAAGTGGGGGACGAAATCCGCATCGAAATCGACGGTCTCGGCACCTTGATTAATCCAGTGGTCGCGCGATGAAACTACTCATCATTCAACCAAAATATCCTGAATTTATCAGGGTGTTTTTGACTCATTCAGTCAAAAATTGGGGATCCTGATCCTGGGGAAATTCTGAATGTAGCCCGATAAATTCACCGGCACACTAATGCTGCCCAACGACACAATCCACGCTGTCGCGTCGGCCACGCTAATGCCTGGGATTGCCGCCTTGATGGCGGCGTAAACACCCGCGACATGCGGGGCCGCCTGCGAGGTGCCTTGAAGCCTGAGGGTTGCGGTCGGGGACGCATTGCTGGCCGAGTAGATATAAGTTCCAGAGCCGCCGCCAGGCGCCAACAAGATCGGGCCGGTGAAGTTGGCGGGTTTGGCAATATTGGCAAAACTCGAACGAATCGTTCCCGTCGCATCGTTAACGACTGAGCTGACCTTGATGGTTTGAGGCACGCATGCGGGCCATGAAATTGAACTGCTGCTTCCACTGTTGCCTGTCGCCACCACAACCGGAACGCCGCGAGACGCCAGATTTTGCACAATGCTCGTGATACCGGTATCTTGCGCAGGACAGTCCCGCGAAAAGAAACCGTCGCCCAAACTCATGTTGACGGTGTATGGATTGCTCAAGCCGGGCGTGGTTGCGCCGTAAACCGCATTCAAGGCAAGAAAAACATCGGCGCTAAATGCGCTCGGCTCATTTTTGCCGCTTGGATCGTATGAAAAGACTTGCGCGGAAACCAAATTAGCCCCGATCGCCACGCCCTGAAGTGGCACGGAAGAACTGCCGACCCCCGCGGCAATGCCTGCGACATGCGTGCCATGCGCACATTCACTGGAAAAAGCGCCGCAAGCGCCGGCATTGCCATAAGGCTCACCAGAACCGAACAAACCTACCGGACTGTCACCCGACGCATCGGCGCTCGGGCAAATCGAAGAATAACCCGGGTAAGTCGTCCCGAAACATGCCTCGTAGGCGACCTTCGATGCGCCATTGACCTGGAACATCGCATGGTCCTTGCGTATGCCGCTGTCCACGACGATGATGAATTGGCCCGCGGCGACATACCCCGCCCTCCAGGCCGCCGGCATGTTTATAAGGGGAATGCTGTTCGATAAAAGCGCATGTGCCGAAGGCTTGTTGATATCGATAGCCAAAATTCTGGGATCTGGTTTGGCGGCAAGCTGTTCCAGTGCGGAATACGTCAGCTTCGCATGGAGCGAGCCCAAGGCCAGGCTGCTCTCGGTCGCGTCGACCGATCTGGCGGTGCCGCCATAGTCCAGTAATTCATTGAAAACGCGCCGATGCGCCTGCGCCTGCAGCTTCCATGCCTTATCGCTCATGAAACCCGATTTTGCAGAATAGGTGAGCCCGCCGCGCAAGCTGATAATGGCCTCGACCGCTTCACTTTTGCTTGCGCTGTCGAGCATTTCCGGTGTGACCTGGAAACTGCGCTGGTCGATGAACCCAACCGGTCGCAGGGCCCGAACGCTGTCGCTCTCGCGCAGCGCGTAAAACGCTTGCCGGTCAATGCGCGCTCTGACAATGGGCGAAGCCGCCGCCCTGAGGTGCCGTATGCCCTTGGCGAACGGCTGCCCCATGAGGCGAGCCAGATGCCTTGCGATCTCGGCGCGGGCCGCGGCGGTCGGCGGTCTGAAAGCGGTTCTGCCGTCCTTGCCGATGTCGTAGTCGCTTTCCTCGACATTCAGCGCGATTTCCACATCGGCAAAACCGCTGGCGTCCAGGGCCGCTTCAATGGCGTCGACGCTGCCGTCGAGATCGTGCACTCGATAGCGAAGCTTGCTGGTGAGGTCGGCCCGGAAAGACCGGGCATTGGCGCTCGCTTCCAAAAGGCGCAGGCCGGGCGCGGTGACATAGAAACCGATTTGACCGAGACCGTTGTTCCACCGCCCCGCGCTCACGGCCTCGGCGCCAAGCTCCTTCAGCAGCGCATTGGCGCCTTGCTCGGAAGCGACGCGCGACGATGGCAGCGGGTTTTTCAGCAGATCAAGGCTCGCGCTGTCATTGAGCGCCACCAGGACGCGCACGGTGCCGTGGACGCTGGCTTCCCCCAGCAAGCGTTCCAGCTCGCTGGGATCGACTTGTGCGGCAAACACTGGCGTGGTTGCCAACGCTGCCGCCAACGCCAAAACACGTCGGCGAAGGCTCCGCCTGCTTGGGTGCGCATGGCAGATGCCGACGCCTTGTTGTTCTATGCGGGAATAAAGCATCTTCTGGTTTCCTCCGCTTGAGCTGTATCCACAGTTGGTTTGCAATAGGGGCGAGAGAGCCAAAAATTTACTCGACCAGCACAAGCAGATGCCCGTCCGGATCGTGCACCAAGGCCGCGTTTTCCCCTGAACCGAGCTTGACCATGCCGGGCGATACGAAGGAAACATCGGCGGCCCGCAGGCGAGCCACCATACCGGGCAGATGCTTGACCTGAAGCGTCAACCGGGTGGCGGCGATGTCGTTCGCTCGAAGCGTCGCCCCACTTCTTCCGGCCGGATGATAGCCGAGCAGTTCGATATGCGGGCTGGCTTCGTCGGCGGGCTGCAAGGCGACTATGTCCACCCCTTCGCTCTTTAGTCCATCGAGCCGGTCCTGCTCAATCCCGTGGTTGACCGATCGGAAAGTCACTTTCATTCCGAGAGCGTCGCGGTAGAACTCGATACTCCTGGAGATGTCGGCGACGCCGATGGCGCTGTGGTCTATTCCGAGGCAGTTTCCGCCTCCGTTCGGTTCATGCCAACGCGCCGCGCCAACTCCGGCCGGAAACTCGGTGATCTCGATGGGGTGGCCTTCGGGATCTCGAAACTTGAAGGCGGTGACCGAACCCGTGTTCGGAGGCAATCGCTCTGGACCATTGGTGGAAATCGAGATGATTCCGGTGCGGCGCAGGAGGTCGTAGGCCGCGTTCGCGTCTTTGACCACGATCGCGAAATGCTGAAACCACAGGTCGGCAGCCGTGCTTCCGGGCGGGTAGCCGCGTCCCGGAGGGTCATAGGACGTGAGTTCGAGCTCGTCATGCCCGAGCTCAAGAAGGGTCGTGATCGAGCGCACAGGCACCAATCCCATGAGCTGCGCGTACGCCGCGCCCGCATCCGCCTGCGTCGAGACATGCCTGAAGCCGAAACTCTCAATGTAGAACCGCTCGGCGACTGCCAGGTCTGCCACGGCCAGGCCAATGCGGCGCAGCCTGACCACTACGCTATCGGCCATGACGGCTTTGCCGCGGCGCTGCGCTCAAAGTCAAAGGCATTCCAGACCTCGGGTGTTGACGTAGATGGCGTAAAGCGTTTGGGACGCACACACAAAGAGTCTGTTCCTGTTGAGGCCGCCGAAGGCCACGTTCGCCACCGTGGACGGGACCAGGATTTTGCCAAGAAGCGTTCCGTCCGGAGCGAGGCACCAAACGCCATCGCGTTGCCCGCACCAGAGATTGCCATCTTCGTCGCAGCGAAAGCCGTCGGCGTTGCCGTTCTCGAACTCGTGGAAAACGCGCCCGTTCGACAGCCGAGCGCCGTCCTGGGAAACGTCGAACACGCGAATGTGGGGTCGTGGCTCGCCCGAGGCCTCGCCGGTTTCCGCAATGTACAGCTGTCGCTCGCCCGGCCCGAAAGCGAGCCCGTTCGGAGCCCTGAATGCGTCGGTCACGACCGTCAGCTCGCCAGAGTCCGGCTCCAGCCGATAGACGTTGCAGGGCAGCTCTTGCGTCGCTCGTGCGCCCTGATAATCTCCAGCGATGCCGTAGGCGGGATCGCTGAACCAGACGCTGCCATCGGACTTCACCACGACGTCGTTGGGCGAATTCAGTCTTTTGCCTTGGAACGAGTCAGCAAGCACGACCACGCGCCCATCGTATTCCGTGCGTTGGATGGCGCGCGCCAAGTGCGAGCAGGTCACCAGCCGGCCCTGCCGATCTCGCGTGTTGCCATTGGCATATCCTGAAGGCTCCCGGTACACCTGAACACCGCCGGCTTCGCTCCACAGCAGCATCCGATTGCTGGGGACATCGCTGAACACCAGCGTATTCATATCACCGAACCAAACGGGACCTTCAGCCCAACGAAAGCCGTCGCCAAGCTTTTCCAGAAAGGCATTGCCGACGATGTAGTTGCTAAACCGTCGATCGACGATCTCGTAAGGGCTCATGACAAAAATCTTCCTGATTGCACGCTGAGGTGAATTACCTGTTTCATTTGATCCAGCAGGGCGATGCCAGCTGCGGAGGCGATTGCAATTGCACAATCATCAACACGGCGGGCTCGCCTCCCACTGTGCCCGAGAGATGGCCCTTCTGGCCCTTTTCGTTGACCTTGGTGCCCTGATCCTGGCCGAAGGAAATTTCGCCCGGGCCCATCTCCACGCGCTGTCCATCCATGGTCTGGACAAACCAGCGGCCGCTGAGCGGAATGATCCATTGCGGTTTGGGATTTTCGTGCCACGTTCCTGTCCAGCCGATCGGCTGGACGGTGATCAAAACCACCGCGTCGCCCGAAGCAAGCTGATCCTGCCATTGCGGCGCCGCCGGCGGGCTTATGCTCTTGGAGATGAAATCGCCAACCCCGCAACGGCTCTGGTGGCTGACAC
>CAXSGT010000209.1:0-5482 GCA_964236835.1 uncultured Polaromonas sp. | reverse complement strand
ATTCGGTTTTCACCGCGCCCAGCACCTGCCAGACTTCGCTCGAGCGCTTTTCCAGCGCCAGCGTGCGAAACCCCATTTGCAGCGAATTGAGCATCGCCAGCAGCGTCGTCGGCCCGGCCAGCGTGATGCGGTGGTCGCGCTGCAGGCATTCGATCAACCCAGGCCGGCGCAGCACTTCGGCATACAGCCCTTCGGTCGGCAAAAACAAGATCGCGAAATCGGTCGTGAAAGGCGGCTCGATGTATTTTTCGCAGATCGACTTGGCTTCGAGCCGAATGCGCAGCTCCAGCGCCTTGCCAGCAAGTTCCGCCCCGGGGCCGTCGGCCCGGCCCTGCGCGTCGAGCAGGCGCTCGTAGTCGTCGTTCGGAAATTTCGCGTCGATCGGCAGCCACAGCGGCTCGCCCGAGTCGGACCGGCCCGGCAGCTTGATGGCGAAATCGACCATGTTCTTGCCGCCGCGCCGCGTCACGACCTGGGCGGCGTACTGATCGACGGTGAAGACCTGCTCCAGGAGGCCCGCGAGCTGCGCCTCGCCGAAAATGCCGCGCGTCTTGACATTGGTCAGCAAATGCTTCAGGTCGCCGACGCCCTGCGCCAGCGTCTGCATCTCGCCCAGGCCCTTGTGCACCTGCTCGAGCCGGTCGGCGACCTGCTTGAAGCTCTGGCCGAGGCGGGTTTCCAGCGTGTTGTGCAGCTTTTCATCGACGGTGCGGCGCATTTCGTCGAGCTTGGCCGAATTGCTTTGCTGCAATTGCGCGAGCTGCTTTTCCAGTGTTTCGCGCACCTCGACCATGCGCCGGGCGTTCGATTCGCTGACCGACTGCAATTGCGTCGCCAGCGTGTCCGACAGCGTTTTCTGCAGCGCGCCCAATTGCTGCGAAAACCCTTCGAACTGCGCGTTTTGCGTACGCGCCGCCTGGGCGCTTTGCTGCACCAGCGCCTGCTGGAACGTGGCGAGCGTCGCCGCCAACTCCTGCCGGCCGCCGCGCGCGTTGTCGCCGATCTCGCGGCGCAGCTCGCGCTCCAGCCGGTCGTTGCCCGCGGCCAGACTCGTCAACAACTCGGCGCCACCCTGGCCCGTCTGGCTCGGCGCGGCGACCGGCTTGCGCAGCGCCAGCCAGACCAGCAGGGCCGCATTGACCAGCAGCAAAAAAATCGTCAACCAGGATTCCATAAACTCAATCACTACTTATTTAATAGCTAACACTTCAGCATTCAAGGGCGTGAGCGGCCTTTTTCCTGTGAAAAAAGCGATCAGGTTGCCCGCCGCCAGACTCGCCATCGCCCGCCGCGTCGCCAGCGTCGCGCTGGCGATATGCGGCGTCAGCACTATATTCGTCAACGCCAGCAGCGCCGGGTGGACGGCGGGCTCGCCCTCGAACACGTCCAGGCCCGCCGCGGCGATCGTCCGGTTGCGCAAAGCCGCAGCGAGTGCAGCGTCATCGACAATGCCGCCGCGCGCGATATTGACCAGCGTCGCGGTCGGCTTCATCTGCGCCAGCTCGGCCGCGCCGATGGCGTGGTGCGACTGCGGCGAATACGGCAGCACCAGCACCAAGTGATCGGCGCTCCTGAGCAGTTCCTCCTTGCCGACATAGCTCGCTTGGCACTCGGCCTCGAGCGCCGCGTCGAGCCGCGAGCGGTTGTGGTAGAGCACCCGCATGCCAAAGCCGAAAGCGCCGCGTTTGGCGATGCCCTGGCCGATCCGGCCCATGCCGAGGATGCCGAGCGTGCTGCCATGGACGGCGGCGCCGGCGTACAGGTCGTAGCGCCAGTTCGTCCATTGTCCGGCGCGCAAATAACGCTCGCTTTCGGTGATGCGGCGCGCCGTCGCCAGCAGCAGCGCAAAGCCGAAGTCGGCGGTCGTTTCGGTCAGCACATCGGGCGTGTTCGTCGCCAGCACGCCCGCCGCGGTCATCGCGGCGAGGTCGAAATTGTTGTAGCCGACGGCCATGTTGGCGCAGATTTTGAGTTTCGGGCAGGCGGCGAGCAGCTCGGCGTCGATGCGTTCGCCGCCGGTGGTGAAAGCGCCATCCTTTCCGTACAGGCGCCGGATCAACTCGGCTCTGGGCCAGGCGACGTCTTGCTGGTTCGATTCGACGTCGAAGTGTTGCTCAAGGCTGGCGATCACTTCGGGGAAAACGGCGCGGGCGACGAGGATTCTGGGTTTGCTCATAAGAGAGGTGTCTGGCTTACTTGAACCAAATGAAGGTCATGACGATGAACAGCGGAATCAGCACGCCGCCCGACCACATCATGTAGCCGAAAAAGCCTGGCATTTTCACATCCCGCTCTTCGGCGATCGCCTTGACCATCAAATTCGGCGCATTGCCGATATAGGTGTTGGCGCCCATGAAGACCGCGCCGGCCGAAATCGCCGTCAGCGTCGGCGCGAAGGTCGTCATCAGCGCCTGCGCGTCGCCGCCGGCGGTGTTGAAGAACACCAGGTAGGTCGGCGCGTTGTCCAGAAAAGAGCTGAGCGCGCCGGCGGCCCAGAAGTACATCGCCGGGTCGGGCGTGCCGTCCGGCCGCGTCACCGCCGATACCACGGCGCCGAACGGGCCGCCGGTGCCGGCCTTGAGCATGGCGATGACGGGAATGATCGTGAGGAAAATGCCGGCGAACAATTTCGCCACCTCGGCCATCGGTCCCCAAGACAACTGGTTGTCGGCATGCACGCTTGCCGGCGTGATTTTCAGCGACAGCCAGGTGATGGCGACCAGCCCGGCGTCGCGCACCAGGCCGGGCAGGCCGAGATGGCTGCCGGCGATATCAAGCACTACCGGCGACTTCCAGAAGCCGCTTGCCAGCACCAGCCCGGCGACGCCTGCCAACAGCCAGAAATTGATGGCGCCGTCGAAGCCGATGCGCGGCGTGTCGGGCGTCGGGTCGAGCGGCAGGATTTCCTCGCGCAGGTGGTAATACCACGAATCGAGCGCATAAAAAATCAAGAGCAGTGAGCCGACCAGAAACAGCGTTTGCGGAAAGATATGGATCACGGTCCAGAAAAAATCGACGCCTTGCAAAAAGCCTAGAAACAGCGGCGGGTCGCCCAGCGGCGTCAGCGAGCCGCCGGCGTTCGAGACGATAAAGATAAAGAACACCACGACATGCGCGGTATGCGCGCGGTTGTCGTTCGCCCGGATCAGCGGCCGGATCAAGAGCATCGACGCGCCGGTCGTTCCCATGACGCTGGCCAGCGCCGCGCCGAGGCCTAAGATGGCGGTGTTCAGGCGGGGGCTGCCATGCAGATTGCCGCGAATGTGAATGCCGCCGGCGACGCTGTACAGCGCCGTCAGGAGCAGGATGAAAGGGAGGTATTCCTCCAGCAGCGCATGCAGCAAACCCAGCGTCGCCGGGGCAGCGCCGTAACTCACGGCGAAAGGCAGGAAAAACGCCAGCGCCCAGGCAGCGGCCACCTTGCCGTAATGGCGGTGCCAGAACTTCGGCGCGAGCAGCGGCAGCAGCGCGATCGACAGCAGCAAGCCGGCGAACGGCACGCCCCATAGGGCGCCGAGCTGGCTGCCGCCCTGGAACAAATCAGCGCGCATCAGCGTTCCTGGATCGAAGTCCGGAGTTTCCAACGCAAAGGCGCGAAGACGCAAAGGTAGCGAAGAAATCAGGTTTTAAAGGCGCCAATTTCCCAACCACTATTTTTTCTTCCTTTGCGACCTTTGCAACTTTGCGCCTTCGCGATGGAAGTTCGTGTTGACCTCAGCCATTCACGCGTGCGTCGCAACGTCGAAAACCTGGCGCAGGTACGCCATGTATTTTTCGTCGTCGCACATGTTCTTCGACGGCGTGTCCGACAGCTTGGCCACCGGCTGGCCGTTGCAGCGCAGCATCTTGATGACGATTTGCAGCGGCTCGTAGCCCAGGTCGTTCGTCAAATTGGTGCCGATACCGAAGGCGACCTGGCAGCGCCCGCGAAAGCGCTGGTAGAGCTCGATGGTGCGTGGCGCCGTCAGGCCGTCGCTGAAGATCAGCGTCTTGGTCCTGGGATCGACGCGGTTTTTCGCGTAATGCGCCAGCATGCGCTCGCCCCAGTCGAACGGATCGCCGCTGTCATGGCGTGCGCCGTCGAACAGCTTGCAGAAATACATGTCGAAGTCGCGCAAAAAGGCGTTCATGCCATAGACGTCCGACAGCGCGATCCCCAGGTCGCCGCGGTATTCCTTGGCCCAGATCTCGAAGCCGAACACCTGGCTGTCGCGCAGCCGCGGGCCGAGCGCCTGGCAGGCCTGCAGGTATTCATGCGCCATCGTGCCTAGGGGGACCAGGCCGAGCTTCATGGCGAACAGCACATTGCTGGTGCCGGCGAACTGCCCCGCCGCGCCCGAGCCGAGCCGCGCGGCCAGCGTGCGCAGCACTTCTTCGTGCCAGGACTTGCCGAAACGCCGGCGCGTGCCGTAGTCGGCAATCTTGAGCTCGCCCAGGCCGCGCGTCCGCAGCTCGTCGATTTTGGTCTCGAGGCGCCCGCGGCCTTCGTCCAGGTCGGGGCGCTTGCGGGTATTGCGGAAATAGACCTCGTTGATGATCGCCAGCACGGGAATCTCGAACAGGATGGTGTGCAGCCAGGGGCCTTTGATCGACACATCGATCTCGCCCGACGGCAGCGCGGTGACGCTGACATATTTCTCGTTGAGCTTGAAGATGCCCAGAAAATCGACGAAATCGCTCTTGATGAAGCGCATCGCCTTCAGATAGGCCAGCTCGGCGTCCTGAAAATGCAGGCTGCACAGGCCGCGGATTTCCTCGCGGATCTCGTTCACATACGGCGCGAGCTCGCCAACATCGGGGGCGCCGGCATTGCGGCACTTGAAGCGGTATTCGACCTCGGCGCCGGGAAACTGGTGCAGCACCACCTGCATCATGGTGAACTTGTACAAGTCGGTGTCGAGCAGGCTGTTGATGATCATGGAAAAACCTTGATACGCCCTGGTCGGTTGTCAGGCAAGCGAAATTCCTCAGGTGCCGAGAAAATCGACCTCGAACAGCAAGGTGGCGTTCGGCGGAATCACGCCGCCGGCGCCGCGCGCGCCATAGCCGAGCTCGGCCGGAATGATGAGCCGGCGCGTGCCGCCTGCCGCCATGCCCTGCACGCCCTCGTCCCAGCCCTTGATGACTTCGCCGGCGCCGAGCGAAAACTGGAACGGCTGGCCGCGGTCCTTGCTCGAATCGAACTTCTTGCCCTGCACGCCACCCTCGTAGAGCCAGCCGGTGTAATGCACCTTGACGCGCTGGCCGGCCTGGGCGATGGCGCCGGTGCCGGGCGTCGTGTCTTCGTATTGCAGGCCCGAAGGCGTGGTCGTTGTCATGGCGTTGTCCTTGTCAAAAATTGAATGAAAAATGGCTTGGCGGCGCGGCGAAACAGCCGCCATTTCAGGAATCCCTGACTTTACCCGCAACCAGCGCCAGCAGCCGGTCGGCGCGCGACGCCAGCAGCCGGTTTTGCTCGACCACCAGCAGCGCCATGCCTTCG
>CAXSGT010000208.1:0-5585 GCA_964236835.1 uncultured Polaromonas sp. | reverse complement strand
TGCGAAAATAGTACCACTTAATCGAAATAAGCGAAACATTCGAAGCATACGAATTTCAAGGGAAGCAGAGCTAATGCCGTGTTATTGACGCTGAATTGATAGCAGTGAGGGCAGGCAGGGCGTGCGCATAAGCCCGATTTGCACATCCAGTCTTGTCAGCAGCTCAAAGCTTTTGCGCGCCCTCAAGCCGCGCCAGCGCCCTGTCAAACGTTCCCAGCGGCATATGCCCGGCCTTGCGTGCGATTTCCAGCACCAAACAATCTGAAAATCCCAAGGCGGGTTTACGCTGAAATTGTGCAAGCGCCAAGCCTATAGTTTCCGCGTCTTGCAGCACCAGGCTTTCATGCGCCAGCAACAGCTTGAGCGCCTCGATGATTTGCGTGGCGCTTCGGTCATAAACCGATTCGAGAACCCACAGCGTTTCAGCCAACACCAGGTGCGACACCCATGCGCCCTTGGCTATAAATTGGTCGGCGGCTTTGGCTTGCCTGGCATCGTCGCGCGCCAGCAGGCGCACCAAGACATTGGTGTCAACCGCGAGCATGGCGGCGCCGCATGTGCTGGCGAATGCCTTGCTTCAGCTCTGCCAGTGTTTTAGCCGGTGCGGCTGGTTCAGCTTCCGGGGCTTCAGGGAAAAGCGCCTGGTGCACGTCGCGCGTGCTGCTGCGTACCGCGCGCGTGACGATGATGGTGTCGCCCACCTGCGTCCATTCAACTGTCGCTCCCGGCGTCAACCCGAGCAAGTGGCGTACGGCGGCGGGCACCGACACCTGGCCCTGCGACGTTAGCTTGGTTTGAATTTTTAGCATGGAAGATCGTAGCATATTACCGGGGTAATAGACCACCTTCAGAAGCATGGCGCGGGTCTTCGATCATCGGCATCAGCATCGACCGCGGCGCTGTACGCGCAGCGCTCAAGCCAAGCCGAGCGCGGGCAAAAAAGCGCGCCTGACTTCCGATGCCCCGAGCAAGCTGGGCTCGATCGTTCGGGTGAACCACGATGCGTCCCCGCGAAGGAAATGCGCATGCAAATCGACGAGTTCGCCGTAGCGGCGGGCCAGCGAGGCGATCGCCTCGTTGACGCGCCGGTGGTTGGCGCGGGCGACAGCCGCATCGACGCCCAGAAAATTGCGGCTGTCGTCGCCGAATGTCGGGTCGTAAACGTTGCCGAGCAGCACCGGTCGCAGCGCAAGGCTGGCAAGGAATTTGTCGAGCGCTGCGTAAAAGGCCCGCAGCCCCGGCCCCGTGTCGGCCGCCAGGCCCTGCAGCAAGTCGTTTCCGCCGACGCTCAGCAGCGCAGCCGCGTTTTTCATGGCTTTGACACCTCGCGCCTGGGCGGGAAGGCCGGCAACAGTGGCGCCGTCAACCGCGCAATGCACCAGCCGGGCCGGGCCGCGGGACTGCAGATCCTGGCCGCGAAATTCGGGAAACAGCGTATCGTCATTGCGCAGCAGAAGCTGCCCCGGATGAACGCCCCAGGTGTTGTAACGGCCACAGTCCAGAACCGAGTCGCCGAAGGTGTAAAGCACGAACTCCTCGCGGCTGGGCATTTTTTGATCCATGGCAAGCAGGGGCGGCGCAAACAGCAGCAGCGGCGCGCCGAGCATACTGCGCCGGGGAATGCTATGAGGAAGTGTCACAGACCCGCCTGTGGAAAAAAACATAGCCACTTTTACCCGGTACGCCATAAATCCAGTCCGGCCTGTAACGCCCAACAACGTAGGACAGGTTCGGGATGCGCTATTTTCCGGCTTTCACCTCTGGCTCGACCGCGTGAAGCGCTTCTTCCAACTGCCTGCCCTCTGAGCGATGCCAGCGGGCTCCTACAGCGCAATAGTGCCAAGCATGACAAGCCGCCCAAGCCCGAAGGTGCAAATTTTCCCTGTTGCACAAGCTGTTTCGTTTTCCTATATCAATGACATTTGTACCAGCAACCGAGGCCAAGCGCATGACCAACAAACCAACTCCATCAACCGCCGGCCTGGTTCCCATGCCCACGGGCGCCAAAAATCCGGGCGACGAAGCCCCAGAAGGCGCGCCCGGCACCGGCGAAGGCATTTGCTCGGAATGCGCAGGTTCCGGCCGCGCGGGCAATGCAAACTGTGGGTCGTGCAACGGCAGCGGTCACGTTACCGTCCTTGTCGGCGACGCCTGAGGCTCGGCGCCCGCCAGACTTGCGTGCGCCGCCGATAAACCTTATAGACATGCCATGACCCAAGACCCTGACCGCGAACAAGAAAGCAAAAAAATCGAACTGTGCGAGCCGTGCGCCGGCATCCAGCGCCATTGGCGCCGCGCGCCTGGACACGCCGAACTGGTGCAGGGCGGCAACCGCCAGGAAAAGCGCGGCCGCGCGCTGGTCACGATCACCCGTTACCGCTGCGACCGCTGCGGCACGGCATGGGACTATGAAAACGACAAAGCCAACCAGCGCGCCGGCTGGTCGCTGGCCGCGGCTACTCGAGCGTGAAGCCGATCTTCAGCGACACCTGCCAGTGCGCGATCTTGCCGTCGACCACATGGCCGCGCGTCTCGGTGACGGTGAACCACTGAATATTGCGAACCGTCTCATGCGCCTTGGCGATGGCGTTGCTGGCGGCTTCTTCGATGCTGTTGCTCGAAGAACCTGTCAGCTCAAGCAACTTGTAGATATGGTTTTCCATGATTCGTGTCTCCTGAAAGTGGGTGAATGGTTGTTATCGCCGGGAACGCATGCGCATTTTGCCGGCGAATTGCGCAATTTTTTCAAAACTCCGTATGCAGCCGCAGCGAAGCAACCCATACCGGCCCCCTGTCCGCGTTGTACGCCGGGTTGCGGATGTGCTGTAGGCCCAGGCTGACCGCGCTGCGCTTGAAGATGCCGACGCCCAGGCTGTAATAGGCCTCGGTGATCGATTCCGGGCGGTAGTTCAACTTTCCGTCACCGACAAAAAATCCGATCCCGCCCGCGGCCAGGTAGTCGCGGTGCGCGCCCGACAGGCCGTTTCTCGCATACGCCAGGCCGAAGCTGTCAAGCGCGCGGCCCCAGCGCGCGCCTTTTAAACTCACGCCCAGCGACAGCGAGCGGTCGATTTCGGCAAAAGCATAGACTTCCGACGCGCCGTCGCTGCGGCCGATGCGCGCGAACACGCCGGCGCTGTCGCCGAGCGCCTGCTCGGCATTGACGCCCCAGCCGCGCTTGCTGCGAAGTCGGCGCACGGTGGCGGTGTCGGGCGCGCCGCCCGCGGGGTTGGCCTGGGCGTTGGCGAGGGCGTCGGCAAAGCCGCCCATCAGCGCGCGGTTGCGAAACAGCAGCAGCCGCGCCTTGCCAGGCTGGCTGTAGAGCGCATACGCTCTTTCCAGCTCGACCTGGTCGCCATAGTGGGAGGACAAGTCAGGATCGAGCAGCAGGCCATTGGGCTCCCGGGGCTGCATGAAGCGGCCCGCGCGAACCGCCCAGTCGTTCTGAAAGTATTCCAGCGCGGCGCCGCGCGAATAGCCGCGCGCGTCGGCGGCGAAGTCATAGGCGCCGTGGGTCAGGAAGGACCAGTTCATGAACTGCGTTCGCGCATCGTGGGCGTAGCTGTTGAGGTCGAAAATATCGCTGGCGGCCAGGTTGCCGGCCGTCAGGACAAGGCGGGTTTTGGCGCGCGAACCCGCCAGCTGGTTTTGATCGGATGCGACGCTTTCGCGCTCGCCACCCAGGCTCCAGGTTTGGCGCACGAACAGCCGGGCGCGGTACAGCGTAGGCTTGGGGCCGGCGGTTTTTTGCAGCTCGCTGTTGCTCAGGCCGCCCAGACCGACCAGGCCCGAGAGCGGCACGCCCTGCACCAATTCTGGATTGAAATAGACCTCGGTGCCCGGCAGCAGCCGCAGGCCCAGGAAAGCGGTCGAAGTAAACGAATAGCTGTATTCGCGCTCCGGGCTCAAGCTGTTGGCGCCCGAATACGCCGCGCTGAAAGCGGGCTTGGCCTGCCGGATATAGGTGGCCTGGAATTTGACGTTCCAGCGTTCCGGCTCCAGCGTGTCTTGCGCGACAGCGGCGCACGGCAGCAGCGCGCAGAACCCAAGTTTTATCCAAAGCGGTGGCAGTTGCATGGGGCGACTTTTCGGATCCAGCCAAAAAGCGCCGAGTTTCGCATGCGCCACCGGCTTTGTTTATGACAGCGCCCGCGCCGCGTCGGGAAACGCCACGCTGGCGCACAGGCCTGGACCGCAGGCCAGCGCCTCCAGCGTGAATTGGGCGCCAAGGAGTTCCGCATAGCGGCTGACAATCGCCAGGCCGAGGCCGGCGCCCTGGCCCAATTGCCGGCCGGCGGCGCCTTGCGTCCAGCGGCTGCGCAGCTGCTCGGCATCGGCATCGCTCAGGCCCGGGCCGTTGTCGCTCACCGACAGCACGGTGGCGTGGTCGAGGCGCGCGACGCCGACCGTGACTTGCGGCCGCGCCGCCCGGCCGTAGCGCAGCGCATTGTCCAGCAGGTTGCCCAGCAGCCCTTCGAGCAGCGCCGCGTCGGCCCGCACCACCGCCGGCTCGTCCAGCCCTTCGGCGCCCAGATCGACGCCCGCCGCGTCGGCCTTGGGCATATATCTCAGCAACACATCGCGCGCGAGTTCATCGAGCGCGATCGGCTCGAGCCGCAAACCGGCGCGCGCCTCGTCGGCCAGCGCCAGCGCCAGCAACTGCTCGACCATGTGGCTGGCCCTGGCCTCGCCGTGCGAAATTCCCCGCAGCTGCTCGCGCCAGACCTGGGGGTCGGGATGCGCCAGCGCATAGTCGGCCTGGGCGCGAATCGCGGCCAGCGGCGTTCGCAGCTCATGCGCGATGTTGCCGGCGAACTCGCGCTGCGCGCCGATGCTTTCACCCAGCCGCGCCAGCATCGAGTTGACCGCCAGGCCGAGGCGCTCGACATCGCGCGTGCTGGCGCCGGTGGTGACCGAAGGCGGCACCTGCGTCAGGTCCCGCGCGTCGCGCTGATCGACCGCCCGCTGCAGCTCGGCCAGCGGCTGCAAGTCGCGCTGGATAACGCGCAGCAGCCAGCCGGCCAGAAGCAGCAGCAGCAAGCCCTGCGGCACCGCGGAATAGGCCAGCATGTGGCGCAATAGCCGGCTGCGGCTGGCCGAGGTTTGCGCCATCACCACGGTGAACTCGGCCGGCTCGCCGCGGCGCAGGCTTGCCGCGCGCAGCTCGCGGCCCTGAAAGCGGATGTCGGCAAAACCATAGGCTGCTTCTTCGGGCAGCGGCGGCGCGCGCAGCCCGGCATGGCCAGCCACCAGCGCGCCGCCCGGCAGCAGCACGGCGAAGTACACCGACTCGCTCTGGTCGAACAGCAGCGCGCCGATTTCCGGCGGCGACAGGTTCAGCGCCAGGCCGCCGCCATCTTCGATGCGCACATTGGCCGCGATCGCGTAGGCGTCGTCGAGCAGCGCGCGGTCGAAGGCCTGGCCGGCGAAGTAATTGGCGACCGACAGCGCAATGGCCGTTCCCAGCGCCCAGGTCAGCACCAGCGGCAGCACGACGCGGCGCGTCAGCCGGCTGCGCAAAGAAGGTTTCGCCCCCACGCTCCCCACTGCGTGTGGTTCGCTGCCCCCCGAGGGGGCCGCTGCGC
>CAXSGT010000207.1:0-5587 GCA_964236835.1 uncultured Polaromonas sp. | reverse complement strand
CAGGGCGGCTTTTTCATTGCCGCATGTTCTCAAAAGCCCGAGGCCGCCAGCCATGACTCCTTCAACTTCGACCCCCGCTGAAGAGCAATCGCTGCGCATCCTGCTCTGGCTCGTCGCCGTCGGGTTTTTCATGCAGACGCTCGATGCGACGATTGTCAACACGACGCTGCCTGCCATCGCCAGAAGCTTTGGCGAAAGCCCGCTGCGCATGCAGTCGGTCATCGTGGCGTACTCGCTGACCATGGCCATTTTGATTCCGGCGTCGGGCTGGGTCGCCGACCGGTTCGGCACGCGGCGGGTCTATGTCTGCGCCATTGCGCTGTTCGTGCTGGGCTCGGTGGCCTGCGCGCTCGCCCATAACCTGAGCCAGCTGGTCGCCGCGCGCGTGGTGCAAGGCATGGGCGGCGCCTTGCTGCTGCCGGTCGGGCGGCTGGCCGTGCTGCGGGCCTTTCCTCGCGAGCGCTTTTTGCAGGCCATGAGCTTTATCGCCATTCCCGGCCTGGTCGGCCCTTTGATCGGGCCGACGCTGGGCGGCTGGCTGTCGGAAGTGGCCAGCTGGCACTGGGTGTTCCTGATCAATATTCCGGTCGGGCTGATTGGCCTCGTGGCAACGCTGCGCTTCATGCCGGGCAACCCGCTGCCGGCGATGCCGCGCTTCGATCTGGCAGGCTATGGGTATCTGGCCTTTGGCATGGCAGCGGTTTCGCTGGCGGTCGATGGCCTGTCCGGGCTGGGCCTGAAGCAGGCCAGCGTCCTGGTGCTGCTGGTGTTCGGCTTGGCCAGCCTGAGCGCCTACTGGCTGCACGCGGCCAAGCGGCCCGATCCGCTGTTCTCGCCGCGGCTGTTTTCGATACACACGCTCAGCATCGGCTTGCTGGGCAACCTGTTTTCCCGTCTGGGCAGCTCGTGCATGCCGTTTCTGGTGCCGCTGCTGCTGCAGATCAGCCTGGGCTACTCGCCGACCCGCGCCGGCCTGATGATGGTGCCGGTCGCGGTGGCGGGCATGCTGACCAAGCGCGTCACGACGCCGCTGATCACGCGCTTCGGCTACCGCCGGGTGCTGGTGGCCAATACTGTGCTGGTCGGCCTGGCGATGGCGAGTTTCGCCTTTGTCACGCCAAGCCAGCCGCTGTGGCTGCATATCGCGCAGCTGGCGCTGTTCGGCGCGTTCAACTCGATGCAGTTCACCGCCATGAACACCGTCACACTGCGCGACCTCGACAGCCCCATGGCCAGCAGCGGCAACAGCCTGCTGTCGATGGTGCAAATGCTCGCCATGAGCATGGGCGTGGCCGCCGCCGGCGCCGTGCTGGCGGCTTTCACCGGCTTGTTCGGCAGCGCGACTGGCGTGCAGACGCTGCATTCGTTCCAGGCGACCTTTGCCTGCATGGGGCTCATCACGCTCGCTTCGGCGGGTATTTTTTGGCAGCTTTCGCCGGAGGTGCGCGCTGTCAAGGCCGGCGAAAGCCCGGATCTCTCGGGCCAGGGCTGAGCGATTGCATGCGGATGTGGTAATTGACAAGCTATCCTTTATTCCGCCGCCGAGCTTCCTGGTCAAAGAAGCTCTGGCCGAGTGGCTGAGCGGGCAGGAACACGATCCGGTTGCTGAACTGTCCGTTTCTAAGGTAGACATGAAAATTGTGCATTGCATTTGGTCTGTTGGCACAAGGAACGCGAGTTCAATGGACTAGGAGTGATACTGCAAAAATATTGGGGCGAATGAGCTATTTTCCTGCCCTTGCTAACGCTTTTATTTATTGTTGATGAGCTTGAAATAAGGCGGTAATTGGCCCCATGAGTGGGCTCGGCAAGCGTCGATTTAGGTTCTGTGAATGACTTCTAAGCAGCGTAAACTGGGCGTTCAGCAACTCCTCTTGCAAATAGGGAGACGTTTAAACCGTAATGATTTGCCGAGGATCGCGCCAAATGCGGATTGAGCCGTTTCTTAGAAGCTGCCGCGTTTGTTGCTATTTTTATTGAAGCAAACTATTAAAGTCAGTCGAGCGTAAATGCCAGTTTTTGTAGTTGAAGTTGCTCTGAAAATCCGCAGCACCTTGCGATGTATATGGAGTTAGAAGACAAAAGACGATACAAGGAGTTGAACATGCGCTTTCTACTCGCGTTAATGCTTGCGGCACTGACTTTTGCTTGTGCCACGAATTCAGGCGGTGGCACTACCGGGTCTGAACAAG
This sequence comes from uncultured Polaromonas sp., assembly GCA_964236835.1. Lineage (GTDB taxonomy): Bacteria > Pseudomonadota > Gammaproteobacteria > Burkholderiales > Burkholderiaceae_C > Polaromonas. The sequence goes on along the minus strand of CAXSGT010000207.1, from coordinate 3,395 downwards.
TCGCAGCGGCCACTTCCGCGTGACGTACCGCATACGGCGGCCGCGACCTAACCCGCACCCGCATCACCTCCCTTTATGACTCCGATGCAGTGCTGTGACGTCCGGGACGGCCAGTGCAGCGGCCCGCTCGCTTCACGCTGGTATTCCGTGACCCTGGAGGACACTGGCTCAGTGTTGACCACTATTCCTCACTTGTGCCATAGCTATGTCCAAGGTCAAGGCGTTGCCTTCTAAACCCTTCACCAAGCGGACGTTCCAAAGACCGCTTCGCGCCCTGTGGCCCGCCGCTGATGTTAAACGTCACCCGTCACGGATGCCCGGCCACTCGAGTCCGGAGCAGGCGGTTGCACCTTGCGGAGTCGCAAGTGAAAAACGAAAATCCGCAAGAGGCCATGGCTGTGGTCATGGCTGGTCGAGTGGCAACCCGGGTCTGCACTAAAGGTAATCTGCTTGAATCAAGCTGTACACAGGCTCGCCGAAGGTACCAAGCTCCGCCTCTCCGAGCACATCATCGACTTTGATCGCAACGTTCTGCTCGATGGCTCGGGTGCCGTGGTCGAGCTGCGGTCGCAGGCGTTTCAGGTGCTGCGTCACCTTTCCCGAAACGCAGGGCGTCTTGTCGCCAAAGAGGAACTGCTCGCCATCATCTGGCCGGGTTTGATCGTCACCGACGATTCGTTGGTACAGGCTGTCGGCGACGTGCGCCGGGCACTGGGCGAAAGAGGCCGAGACATCATCAAGACGGTTCCGCGCAGAGGCTACATGTTGGTCCCTCAGGACGAATCCCCAGCGGCAACCCAAGTTGCTCCACTATCACTACCGGCACCGCCTGAGCCGCATCGGCTTCGCCGGGTCGGCGCAGTTGTGTTCGCGGCTCTCGTCCTCGTAGGCGTCGCGCTGGCGGGCATCATTGCCGTTTGGCCGAATCGAATTCCTGGCGGCGGCGAGCTTGAGAAACCTGGCGATCGGCAGTCGATTGCCGTGCTCGCTTTCAAAGATCCGAGTGGCAACAGCAGCGGTCAGCTGCTGGCCCGCGGTCTGGCCGAAGATCTCGTCGGCGAACTTGCCCGTCTGCGGGATCTGCGCGTCGTGTCTCATCAATCAAGCTTTCAATTCGATGCGAGCGTCGTGCCGCTGGCACAGATCGGGCAACAGCTGCGCAGCCGCTTTCTGGTCGACGGCACGGTTCGCCGCGAAGGCGACCGACTGCGAATCAACGTGGAATTGCTTGATAGCCGCGACGGCCAGGTGGTTTGGTCCTGGCGTCGATTCGTCGACCGGGCAGGGCTAGCAGCCGAGCAGGAGGGCCTCGTCGGACGAATTGCCGGAAGCCTGCAGTACCGCATCCGAGACACCGAAGAGCGCCGCGCTCTAACCCTCCCGCCGAAAAGTCTCGATGTGTACGTCCTGACCCGGCATGGCAAGGCGATGATGGAGAAGTACAGTCCCGAAGGCATGCGCGAAGCGCGCCGGTTCCTGGAGCAGGCGCTTGCCAGCGACCCGAACTATGCGCAGGCGTGGGTATGGCTAGGCATGACCAACACGATCGATTCCGATTTGGGGCTGACGGGCGACTGGAGCCACGCCCGGATATCCGAAGTACTGGTCCAGGTCGAGCGCGCCGTTGCGCTCGCCCCCGACTCGCCGATCGCCTACGTCGCCCTGTCACAAGCGCAAGCCGTAGCAAATGACTTTCGTGGCGCGCTGGCTTCGGCCAAACACTGCATGCAACTGAGTCCGAACGACGCCGACTGCCTCTATATCGTCGGCAAGGCACAGATGGAACTCGGCGAGGCCGCAGCAGCCACGCGCAACTTGGAGCAGGCCCTCGACCGCAATCCGGTGCCGCCCGCCTATCTGCCGACTTTTTACGCGACAGCGCTGTGGGCGAGCCGCCGCTATGAAGAGGCGATTCGCGCCGCTGATGATTGCCTGCTGAAGGCGCCCGATATCTGGCGCTGTCGGCAAGACCGGATTGCTGCGCTGGTCGAGCTCGGACGATTGGCGGAAGCGAAGAAGGAAGCTCAGAACCTGATCGCGCGGGTGCCGAAAATGACAGCGCCGCTATTCGGCTTGGTCTTCGCGGATAGCGCGGTCGATTTGCGCGAGCGCCGCATCGCGGCGGCAGAGGCCGCAGGCATTCCAACAGGAAAAAACCCGTAACCGCATCCGCTTTCGCCGTTTCATCGTCGAATTTCGCCTGCTGATCGGGACTTCCCGAGGCTGCGAGCGCACTCTGTAGGCTGATCAATTCGTTCACTCAGGAGGTGTCCCATGACGTTTCTCAGCAATTCCATTGGCCGCGTCGCAGCAATGGTCGTAGTCATTGCCAGTGCTCTGTGGCTCAGCGCGTGTGGCGGCAGCGACGCGCCGGCAGCCGATCCAGCTGTCGTCGCGACGACGAGCGGCCTGCTGCGCGGCAGTATCGACACGGCGAAGAAGGTGTTCCTCGGAATTCCCTATGCTGCTCCACCAGTAGGGGCGCGGCGCTGGCAGCCGCCGCAGGCTGTCGATCGCTGGACGACGGGCCGTGACGCGACGGCGTTCGCAAGCGCGTGCGCGCAGCCGATCAGGGATGCACAGGGCCGGCCAGCGGTGCTCGGGGCCGAAGACTGCCTTTACCTGAACGTTTACGCGCCAGCGGGTGCCGAGCGGTTGCCGGTGCTCGTCTTCATCCACGGCGGCGCATCGCGCAATGGCGCCGGCAGCGACTACGACCCGAGTGGATTCAGCGTTAAAGGCCGCACCGTCGTCGTCACTCTCAACTACCGTCTCGGCGCCTTCGGTTTCCTGGCTCATCCGAGTCTCACGCAGGAGTCGGCGGACGGCGCCTCCGGCCAATATGGCCTGCTCGACCAGCGTTTTGCTCTGGATTGGGTGCGGCGCGAGATAGCGAACTTCGGCGGCGATCCGAACAACATCACCTTGGCGGGCCAATCGACCGGCGCCAACAGCGTTTGCAATCAACTCGCGTCGCCGCCGGCCGCCGGGCTCTTCCACAAGGCGATCATGCAGAGCGGCGCCTGCAGCAGTGCGTCGGGCAGCCTGCCCCAGGCACAAGCGGAAGCGGCGGGCGTGTCGTTTTCGCAAAGCGTGGGCTGTTCCGCCGGCGCAGTGACAACCTGTCTTCGCGCGCTTCCCGCGGCTGAGTTGGTGAACGCGGCTCCCACCGAAAGGGTGGGCGCGAACCTGGGCTGGGCGCCGGCACTGGGAGGAACGACCTTGCCGAGGTCTTCCGCCGAAGCCTTGCGCTCCGGGGCTGTTCCGCAGCTGCCGGTGCTCATGGGGACGAACCGGGACGAGTACCGAGTCTTCGTCGCCCTCCAGGAAGTGGCGCAGGGCGCGCCGGTCAGCTCGGCCCAGTATCTCGGGCTCGTCAACGGAGCTTTCGGGCC
>CAXSGT010000206.1:0-5606 GCA_964236835.1 uncultured Polaromonas sp. | reverse complement strand
GGTTCTGGTTCTGCTGGCGACCGCCCTCACCATCGGGCCGGGCGGTCCCCTTCGGCCACCATGCCCGCGGTCGATCGCCGGCCACCAGCCCCCGTCGCCGAAGCGCGCCAGGGCGAAGCCCGGCTCCTGTGTTTCACCGCGCGTCAGCCAAACCGATGCCGGCTCTGAGCAACGCCGACCTGCACGCCGTGATGGCTGCGCAGGACATGGCAAAAGCCGGGTTGAAAGTTGGCAAGAAGTAGCGTCGTCGCTGCCCAAGGCATGGGCGGCGCTTGGGGTGCTGATTTGCTCGACGTCAACGTCTGGCTGGCCTTGCTTAACGCCCAGCACCCACATCACGCCGCCGCCACGCGCTATTGGGACCAAGGCGGCGAGGGCGACGCGGCGCCGGCGCAGCGAATCGTGTTTTGCCGCATCACCCTGCTTGGCCTGCTGCGCCTGTCGACCAACAAGATCGTCATGGGCGGCTCGCCCTATACGCCGCAGCAAGCCTGGGCCGCGTGGCAGGCCGTGGCCGACCTGCCGGAAGTCGCTTTTATGGCCGAGCCGGCTGGAGTCGACGATCTGCTGCGCAGCCTCACCAGGCAGCCGAAATTTAGCGTGTCCGACTGGACAGACGCTTACCTTGCGGCGTTTGCACAACTGGCCGGATTGCGCTTGGTGACGTTTGACAGGGGGTTCGGGTACTATGAGGGCTTGGCGTTGTTGACGCTTTGACAGCGCTTACCTGCCCATCGCTGAGTAAGGCAATAAGGGCTTGGAGACGATGTGATGCCGCGGCCGAATCCGCGCCGTTTGCTAGCGCAGACTTGCCAAAAGCCGTCGCCGCTAGGATAATTTCGTAATTACTGTACCCACGGATTTAATGATGCCCAAGTCAGCTGTAGCCACGAGTGCTGAAACCTTGAACCTGAAACTCGTACCGATCGGCAATTCATTCGGCATTCGCTTGTCGCGCCTACTGCTGCACAAGTACGGTTTCGAGCATTCAGTCGTCGCCGAGCAGCGCCCCGACGGTATTTTGCTGCGCGGCTCCAGCCACGGCAAAGCCACGCTGGAACAAACATTTATCAAGATGGCTGCCGCCCAGGAAAACTGGAGCGACCTGGACGCCAGCCTGGCCGACGGCCTGGACAAGCTGCGCTGGTAATGCGATCCGCCACAGCGACGCGTGGTCCGGCATTCAAAATCCAGCGCTACCACCTGTATTGGGCTGCTCTGGACCCGACACAAGGCAATGAAATTGCCAAAACCCGCCCGGTTCTGGTGGTAAGCCCCGATGCCATGAACAAACGACTCGAAACCGTGGTGATTTGTCCATTGACGAGCCAGCTTCATCCTGCCTGGGCGAGCCGGGTGCTATGCGAATGCGCAGGACAACCCGGTGAAATTGCAGTTGACCAGATCCGCACGGTAAGCCGGCATCGATTGCAACAGCACGCCGGAAAAATCGATGCCGAAACAGCTGCCCAAGTCCGCGCGGTGATCGGTTTGCTGTATGCAACCGCCTGAATACCATTTACAAAAAACCCAAGGACGCACCATGCTGCTCGATGCCGACGACTGCCAGCTCGTGCTGGTCGATTACCAGAGCCGCCTGATGCCCGCGATTTTTGAAAATGAGCTGGTCATTGCCAATGCGGTGCGGCTGGCCCGAATGGCCCGGATCATGGGCGTGCCGGTGTTCGGCACGGCGGAAAACCCCGGCAAACTCGGCCAGAACGTTCCTGAATTACAGGCGGCGATTGATTCGGCGGGCGGCAAAACGCTGTCCAAGATGACTTTCAACGCCGCCGCCGAAGGCCTCGTCGAATGGCTGCGCCCGCCGGTGCGCAAGGCGCCTGCGGGCGGCAATGCGCGCAGTCTGCCGAAGCACTTGCAAAAACCCGCGGAGTCCGAGGAAGCGGGGCGAAGCATGATCGTGATTGCCGGCTGCGAAGCGCATGTCTGCCTGCTGCAAACGGCGCTTGGACTGCTCGACGAAGAATTCGACGTGTGGGTGGTGACCGACGCCTGCGGCTCGCGCAGCGAGCGCAACCGCGACGCCGCTTTTGACCGATTGGCAGGCAATGGCGCCGAGCTGGTGACGACCGAGATGGTGGCGTTCGAGTGGGCGCGGACTTGTGAACACGCTGATTTCAGCGAACTGCTGAAATTGGTCAGGTGAATCGACTAGCCCTTTTTCTCCAGCAACAAGTCTTGCAGCCAAAGCTGAAATTCCGAGAAAAATCTGTGCCAGTTTGAAGCCATTCCGGCACTCCGATGCGCTGTTCTACAGTGACGCAAGCACTCGCTCAAGCGCCTGCGCAGGCGTGAGAATATCAATGCCCTCAAAGTGGGCAAGCAAGCATAAATCGTCATCGCCCGACACGATCAGATCAGCCAGGGCGGCGCGGGCCAACGCCAACACCGCATCATCATCCGGGTCTCGACAAACTGGGTTCGCCAGGGGCGGCGGATCGACTACTTCTGCTAATTGCCGCACAAGGGCGAGCGTTTGTGCGCGTGAGGTATTCGAGCGCACCAAGATGGCATCGAACTTCGTGCGGCCAATCACATCGGCGAACTCTGCAAGCAGCGCCGGGCTGCTGATCAGCGTGACCAGGCCATTGCGTACCTGCTCCATCAGCAGATGCGGCGTGCCGCGCCAGAGCAACGCGGACAACAGCACATTCGTATCGATTACCGCACGCATCGCTGCAACCGCTCTCTAAGCCTCGGGTGAATTAGCTAGGTTTGTGACGCTCGGAGCGCGCGAGCTTTACCTCGGCGTTGATCTGCTGCATCGACAGCGGTGCAATGCCCGCCGCAGCGACGCGGTCGGCAATCGACAGCAGCGAATTGGCCGAGTCGCGCCGGCGCAATGCCTGCGTCAGCAGGCGATCAAGGGCTTGCGGTGTCAGCAATCCCGCCGCATATGCCGCCTGCGCGGTGCTGTCAGGCAATTCAATTTGAAGTGTGGTCATGCTTTTCCTTCCGGGCTGGTTGGAGCTCTTTTGACCAGCCATGTTACGTCGTGCCGCGGGCACAGGCTGCGTTGGACGCAGGGTTGATACTCTTGATCGGCTATTGCAGCAGATCGAGCGTCCGCGCATCGCCTTTCCCGCCGAAATACTTGGCCAGCGCGCGCTCAAACACCGGCTCCTGCGGCGCCGCCTGCGCGAACAGCGTCATCGACGAGCGGAACTTCAAGTCGTCGGGCGAGTGAAAAATATCGAATGCGCTCTTTCCTTGAACTGCCAGCACGAGTTCGCCGCACTCCTTGATGCGCGCTCCGAGCACTGGATGCCGCCAATACGCCTGAGCCTCGGCCCTGGACGCGATGCCGAAATGCTTTGCGGTCGCGCTGCGGCCCAGCGCCTTGAGCTGCGGGAACACAAACCACATCCAGTGGCTGCGCTTGTCGCCGGCCGCCAGCTCGGCTCTAGCCTGGCGGTAAATCGGGTCCTGCGCCAGAACGAAGCGTTGAAGATCGTAAGCGTCGGCCATGGCGGGTGGATCGATCTCGTTTGGCGCGTCAGGTATTCCAGCGGTAGCCGCGCGCGGCGTGCAGCGTCCAGGCGCCGCCGCCGGGCAATTCGAGCACCCGATGGTGATGCTTCACGATTGCCGGATGGTGGCTGACGCTGACCGGCGTGATCGACAGGCCCGCCAGCTGGCCGTAGAGCCGCTCCTCGTTGCCCGCGTCGAGCGCGCTGGTGGCCTCGTCGAGCAGCAAATAGCGCGGCTTGGCGATCAGCGCGCGGGCAAACGCGAGGCGCTGCTGCTCGCCGACCGACAGCACCCTGGCCCAGTCAAGCTCGGCGCCCAGGCCGCCGAAGCGCCCGGCCAGCGTCGGCAGCCCCGCCCGTTCGAGCCATTGCAGCAGCTCTTCGTCCGAGATGTCGCGCTCGGTGTGCGGATACGTCAGCTGGCAGCGCAGGTCGCCCAGCGGCAGGTAGGGCTGCTGCGGCAAAAACAGCATGTCCGAGCCGGCCGGCCGGGTGACGACGCCCGAGCCGGTGGTCCAGAGCCCGGCGACGACCCGCAGCAGCGAGCTCTTGCCGGCGCCGCTGGCGCCGACGATCACCAGTCCCTCGCCCGGCTTGACGCCGAGCGTGACGTCCCGCAGCAGCAGGTGCTCGCGGCTGGGCGTGTACACCGTCACTTGTTCGAGCGACAGCTCGAAGCCATGCGCGGTATGTATCTGCCCGGCCGTGTCGCCAGCGGTGTCGGGAGGTCGGTCGGCGATGTCGTCCAGCGCTTTCGAGAACGCGTGCAGCCGCTCGATGCCGGCCGAAAAGCGGCTGAGCTTCTCGAAATGCTCGACGATCACCGTGAGCGCGCTCAAAATCGCGGCAAACGCGCCGGCCGCCTGGATCGCCCGGCCGACCTCCAGCTTGCCCGACAGCACGTCGCCGGCGATGATGACGGTCGGCAGCACGATGGTCAGGAAACGGTGAGCGTATTGAAACAGGTTGAGCCTGAACTGCCAGCGCAGGATCTGCTGGAAGTTCGCGTAGAGCGCCGCGAAGACGCGCCGCAGCGCCGACATCTCGCGCGCCTCGCCGTCGTGAAAGGCGATCGGCTCGGCGTGCTCGCGCACCCGCACCAGGCCGAAGCGGAAGTTCGCCTCGCGCCGCAGCTGGCGAAAGTTCAGCGCGATCAGCGGCCGGCCGAAAACGCCGCCGGTGACCACCGTGCTGAACACCGCGTAGCCGATCAAAAAATACACCAGCCCCTGCGAGATCGTCCAGAGCACGCTGGAAAAAGCGACCAGGTCGATCGCCGAGCCGAGCAGGATCATCGAAAAATAGAGCGATTGCCCGGTGAAGGCGTCGATGTCCTCGGAGATGCGCTGGTCGGGGTTGTCGATGCCGGCGAAAAAATTAAGCCGGTAATAGGCGCGATGATGAAAATAGCGCGCCAGAAAACTGTCGGTCAGCCAGCGGCGCCAGCGCAGCCCGAGCGTGTCGCGAACGAAGTAATAGAGCGCGTAGATCGGCACCGCCGCGACCAAAATAGCGGTGTAGCGCCAGATCGACGACCAGAAGCGGTCGGCGTCGCGCGCCGCCAGCGCCGAGGTGAATTCGCCGGTTTCCTGGTTGAACAGCACGTTGAAGGCCGTCTGGCCCAGCAGCAGCAAAATCAGCAGCGCCAGCATGCCGCGGGCGCGCCAGCGTTCTTCCGAATGCCAGTAGGGAAGCGCGATCGCCGTGAAGCGCCGCCAGAGGCGGGCGTTGAAGCCGGGCTTTTTTTCCGGCGCGAGGGAAGGCTGCATGGATGACACGGCGGAGGGCGGACCGCCCGGCGGGAACAAGGATGAAAAGGCGCAAATTGTAGTTCGCCAGAGCGTCATCGATCGGGTTTTAACCATGCAAAACGGCTATTTCGCAAGCGGGACGGGTAAAGTTAGCTATGGATAAAGTAGCAAAGCCTGGTCCGGCACGCTGTGGCCAACCAAACGATGGCAGCCGCTTGCAAGAACCGTTTCCTTCATCAAGAATGCGGGTCTGCGCATTCCACACGCCCGCGCTATTTCATCGCCATCCATCCGCCGCTTGTGGCGGCAACACCCGGAGACACCCATTGTTCAAGTCGCTCCAGCTCAGCAAATCCGACGCCGG
>CAXSGT010000205.1:0-5693 GCA_964236835.1 uncultured Polaromonas sp. | reverse complement strand
CGACGTCGTGAGCTGGAAAAACAACTAGTGCGACAACCGGCTGCTGAAGCAGAGCGCAGAGCTTCGCGAACACTCGGGGCGGGACTGACACCTTTTCGGCCGGCGAAAAGGCTGTCTGTCCCTAGCTCTACAGCGGCCGCAAACTTCAGCTACCCCGAGCGCGGCGTCACGCTGATTGAGATGCTGGTCGTGGTGTGCCTGATCGCGCTCATGACGGCGGTCGCGATGCCGTCGCTCACGGCGGGTCTCGACACGCTCCGGATCAACGGCGCTGCCGGAGACGTGGTCTCGTTCCTGGACGTCGCGCTCACCCGGGCGCAGCGGCAGCAGAGGGTGATGGAGGTGACGGTGGTGAAGCCGCGGCCCGCCGGCATCATGGTGTGCACCGCGCAACCGACGGCCGAGTCGAGCAGCGTCGCGTACCAGCCGCCGTGCACCGTGCCGAGCGGGTTGAAGTGCTTGAGCTGCGGCGTTCCCTGAAACGTCGCGCTGCCGGGCGCGACGGCAATGAGCGCGAAGTCGAGCGTTTCGGCGATGTACGGATAAGGCAGCTCGCCCGAGAGCATCGCCCGCATGATCTCGATGCCGGTTTTTCCGGCGAGTCCGCCGGCGCTTGCAAGGCCGGGCTTGCCGCCGCCGGCGAGCATTCTGGCGCGCACGGCGGCGCCTTCTTCCAGCCACTGGCTCGATGTCTCTTTTGCGCTTGGCATGTCGACCACCCAGAATTAATTTCAATTGCGCCTGCAATAGTTGCAGCTACAATTAATTATGCACGAAGATGAATTGTCTGCCCGGGGCGGGCAAGCCGAGTTGAAAACGCTAGGCTGCACCAATTTCAGGCTGCGGCAACTGATGCGCCGGGTCGCGCAGCATTACGACCTGGAAATGGCCCGCGCTGGCATCAAAACCACGCAGTATTCCTTGCTCAGCCATGTGCTCAAGCTCGGGCCGCTGCGGCCGGGCGAGCTGGCAAAAGCGATGAAGATGAGCGCCTCGACGCTGACGCGCAACTTGAAGCCGCTGGTCGATGCCGGCTGGCTGGCGCTGGCGGCCGGCGCCGACGCGCGCAGCCGCAGCGTCGCCATCACGCCGGCGGGGCGCGCCAAACGGCAAGATGCCCTGCAACACTGGAAAGTCGCGCAGCAAAGCCTGAACGAACTGCTCGGCGCCGCCCGCGTGCTGTCGCTGCACGCCCTGATCGGCGAAGCGCTCGAACTGCTGTCGCCCGCCGAAACCCACCCTGGAGCCCATGATGACGAATGAGTCCCCGTCGCCCGCGAAAAAAAATGCCGCCGTCTGGCTGGTGCTGCTGGCCGCCGCCGGCGCATTCGCTGTAACCATGGGCGTGCGCCAGTCGATGGGCCTGTTCCTCTCGGCGCTCAATACCTCGACCGCGCTCGGCGTGGGAAGCATCAGCCTGGCGTTTGCTTTCGGCCAGCTCTGGTGGGGGTTGACGCAGCCTTTCGCCGGCGCCGCCGCGGACCGCATCGGCGCCGGGCGCGTCGTTTTCATCGGCCTGTTGCTGGTCGCCGTCGGCACGTTCATCACGCCGTGGATGACGACGACGGCCGGGCTGATCTTCGCGATCGGCGTGCTGGCCGCGGGCGGCGCCGGCATGGCGGGGCCGTCGGTGCTGATGGCGGCGAGCACGCGCCTGGTTGCGCCCGAAAAGCGCGGGCTCGCCACGGGCGTCGTCAACGCCGGCGGCTCGTTCGGCCAGTTCGCCGTGGCGCCTATCGCCATCGGCTTGACCGCCGCCGTCGGCTGGGCCGGCGCGATGCAGTGGCTGGGCGTGCTGGTGCTGCTGGCGCTGCCCGCCGCGTGGCTGCTCAGGGGAAACTCCAACGCCCTGGCCGCGCAGGCGGCAACGCTTTCAGGCGTCAAGCCCTTGACTGCGCGCCAAGCCATCGGCCAGGCGCTGGCGACGCCGAGCTACCGCTACCTGAGCCTGGGCTTTTTGGTGTGCGGCTTTCATGTCGCATTTCTGGCGACGCACCTGCCGGGCGTGGTCGCCGCATGCGGCCTGCCGCCGGCTGTCGGCGGCTGGGCGCTGGCGCTGATCGGCCTGTTCAACATCGTCGGCAGCCTGGCGATGGGCTGGGCAGTCGGCCGCTGGCGCATGAAGTCGCTGCTGGCGCTGCTGTACGCCACGCGCGGCCTGGCGGTGTTGTTTTTCCTGCTGGCGCCCAAGACGCCCGCCGTGATGCTGCTGTTCGCCGCCGTCATGGGCGTGACCTTTCTTTCGACCGTGCCGCCGACGGTGGGGCTGGTCGCCAAGATGTTCGGCACCGCGAACATGGCGATGCTGTTCGGCGTCGTCATGCTGGCGCACCAGATCGGCGGCTTTTTTGGCGCTTATCTCGGCGGCGCGGTGTTTCAGGCGACCGGCAGCTACGACTGGGTCTGGTACCTCGACATCATGCTGGCCGTCGGCGCGGCGCTGGTGAATCTGCCGATTCGCGAAGCACTTTTGCCGCGCGCCATCGCCAAGGCGGCAGCATGAGCGCTCTCAACCCGCACCCCCTGCGCTACCTGGACGACCTCAAGGCCGGCGACCGCTTTGTCAGCGCCGAGCATCTGCTCGACGAGGCGCAGATCAAAAGCTTTGCCGCGCAGTTCGACCCGCAGCCCTTCCATCTCGACGACGAAGCAGCTCGGGCCACGCTGTTCGGCGGCCTGGCCGCCAGCGGCTGGCACACGGCGGCGCTGACGATGCGGCTGCTGGTCGGTGGCGGCTTGCCGCTGGCGGGCGGCATCATCGGCGCCGGCGGCGACCTCAGCTGGCCCAAGCCGACACGCCCCGGCGATGTGCTGCATGTCGAGTCCGAAGTAATCAGCGTCACGCCGTCGCGCTCGCGGCCCGACCGCGGCATGGTCGTCGTTCGCAGCGAAACCCGCAACCAGAAGGGCGATGTGCTGCAGTTGTCGGTTTTCAAGCTGGTGGTGCCGCGCCGTGCCGGCTGACGCAAGCCACGCCTGGCAGGCGGCGCTTTCCAAGAGTGGCTTATCTCAAGCGCTGCCGGCCCTGACGCGGCGAACGACACGGCGCTCCGGCTCCGGTGGCTCCTCCTCGGCAGCTTGGTTGCCGGCGTCGCCGTAGCTGTTTCGAGTGACCAGCGCGCCGGCGGCCAGACCCAGCGCCATTGCCGCATAGACGCCCAGCATGGCAGGGCTGGAAAGCCGGTGCTTGAAGCCGGGCGTCAGGCGCTTGGGCGTCAGCCGGTAATCGACAAAGCACGCCGTGGCGCTGGCGCCCGCCGCGCCTGCGATGACGCCCGCGGCGGTGCGCGACGCCGGGCTGTCGCGAAGGGCGCCGGCATAGAGCGCCGCCCAAAAAATCGCCGCGGCATGATGCGTCAGGTAGCCCACGGCGGTATGCGCTAGGTCAGGCTTGTTGCGGCGCAGCGCTTTATCGCCCCACAGCCAATGGCTGATCGCATTGACCGGCGCCGCCGCGCCGCCGGCCTCGCGGCGCCCGGCGAACGCCAGCGCCGCGGTCGAAAAGATGCTCGCCAGGCTGCCCGCGAGCACGCTCTGGGCGACCACAAGTTTCCATTTTTCCAAGGTGATCCCCCTGCAAATGCCACTTTGTATCCGTATCCGATAAGAAGCAACGGCGGTAAGCGCCGGCTGAACGACACGGCGATTATCGATGAAATCAGCCTTATGCGCTTATGCCGCCAAGGTAAATAGCTATGAATTTCATAGTGCATTGCGCCTTGGACGCTGGAGGGCATGTTGCGCTATGCTGGTCGGCTACACCGTGATATCGGGTTGTTCCGAACTCGGCAACAACTGCTTGGGCCATGGTGTCCGCCAGTTGCCCCCCTCGCTCACCTCAGGAGAAGTCGCCCATGAATTTTGAGCGCAGCGTCGGCAGTCCGGCGCTTTTGTTTTCGCGCGATGCCACTTCACGCAAGGCGCCGGCCTGCTTGCGTCGGCTTCGACATCGCTGTGACCGCATGGACCGCGTTCGTGCTGCAACAGTGAGCCGAGCGTAATCCCATGGCTTACCTGTCAGACCCCCGGGTGCTATTTGCCGCGGAACGCACCTTGCTCGCGTGGCAACGCTCGGCCATCGCCTTGATGGGGTTCGGATTTGTCGTCGAGCGCTTCGGACTGTTCCTGCAGATGGCTGCCCGGGTGCCGCCCAGCGCGCTGCATCGGGGCTTTACGCTCTGGGTGGGAATAGCGCTGCTGCTGCTAGGCGTGGCCGCCAATCTGATCGGCGTGGTGCAGTTCCGCCGCGTGCTCAAGGGCCTGGGCGCGAACGAAATTCCGCTGGGTTACTGGACCGACGCCACGACCTGGATGGGCTTGGCGTTGACGCTCGTGGCGCTGCTCCTGATCATCTACTTTGTCATTTCCGCCTGATTGACCGTGGCATCAAAGCGCGGCGACTGCCGCGCCGTTTGCAAAGAAAACGCACCCAGACGGCAACGCTGAAAAGTATCTTGCCGAGATATATCGATGAAATAGCGCTTACGCGCTTATGGTGCCTGCATAAGCAGCTATGAATTCAATAGCATATTGCTTGACCTCGGCTGCCGGCATGCCGGGCTTGTAAAGCGCCGACCCGATGCCGAAACCGCTGGCGCCCGCCGCCAGGTAGTCGCGCATGTTTGCGGGCGTGATGCCGCCCACCGGCAGCACCAGGGCATCGGCAGGCAGCACAGCGCGCAGTGCCTTGACGACGGCCGGAGTCATCATTTCAGCCGGAAAAAGCTTCAGGCCCGCGGCGCCAGCTTCGAGCGCGGCAAAGGCTTCGCTGGCGGTCATCACGCCGGGCAGGCAAAGCAGCCCGAGGCGAACAGCTTCGCGCACCACCGCCGGGTTGTAGTTGGGCGAAACGATCAGCTGGCCGCCGGCCGCCTGCACATCGCGGACGTCGCCGGCCGTCAGCACGGTGCCGGCGCCGACCAATGCCTGCGGCAACGCGCTTGCCATGGCGGCAATGCTGTCGAGCGGCTTCGGCGAGTTCAGCGGAATCTCGATCAGCGTCCAGCCGGTCGAGGCCAGCGCCTGGCCGACGGGCAAGGCTTCTTCGGGCGCAATGCCGCGCAGGATCGCGACCAGCGGAAGCGTCCGCATTGCGTTCGAGAATTTTTCACCAGCGTTCATAAATAGCACTCCAATTGAATGCGTCAGGCGGCGGCCAGCGTGTCGGCGATGGCGCGCAGGCCGCGCCAGGTGGCGCCGTCGCCGACGCGCCGCGCCGACACGCCCAGGTGCGCCAGCGCCTGCTCGTAGTGCGCCGTCAACTGCTCGGTGCCCATCACGACGACCGCGTCGCCGCGCTGAAGCGGCTGCGATTTCAGCTCTTCGCCGATCACCAGCCCCGACAGGTAGCTCGGCAGCGCCGGCGCCGGCATGCGCTCGAATAGCGACAGCGTGCGAACGCTGAAGGCGGTGTTGAGCAGGCCTTGCGAATGCAGCGCGTGCTCGACGCCCTGGTCGAAGGCGCCCCTGTCGTGCTCCGTCTCCTCGGCCGGCAGCATGCGCGCCAGAATCGAATGGCGCAGCAGCAGCGCATAGAACTCGCCGGTCATCCAGGTCGAAAAATCGGTGATGCGGCGCGCGGTCACATTCACCCATTTGCTGTGCGTTCCCGGCAGCACCAGCCGGGCGTCGGCCAGATCGAGCAGCAGCAGCGCGCCGAAGACCTGCGTTTCCTCGCCGCGCATGACATCGGG
>CAXSGT010000204.1:0-5707 GCA_964236835.1 uncultured Polaromonas sp. | reverse complement strand
TGCGCAACCGCCAGATGGACTATGTGCGCGCCGCCCGCGCGCTGGGCGTCGGCAACCTGCAGATCATGTGGCGCCATATTCTGCCCAACAGCATGACACCGGTGGTCACCTTTTTGCCGTTTCGCATGAGCGCGGCGATTCTGGCCTTGACATCGCTTGATTTTCTCGGCCTGGGCGTGCCGCCCGGAACGCCTTCGCTGGGCGAACTGCTGAGCCAGGGAAAAGCCAATATCGACGCCTGGTGGATCTCGCTTTCGACCTTTGCGGTACTGGTCGTCACCTTGCTGCTACTGACCTTTATGGGCGACGCTCTGCGCGATGCTTTGGACCCGCGAAAAGTGGACCGATGACCGGCTGGCTTCTCGATGTAACTGATCTGCGGGTTTCCTTTGCCGGCAAGGAAGTTGTCCGCGGCATTGACTTTTCCATCGCTCCCGGCGAGAAGCTGGCGCTGGTCGGCGAATCAGGCTCGGGCAAGACCGTGACGGCGTTGAGTCTGCTGCGCCTGGTGCAAAACGCCGCGCTCGGCGGCGCGGCCAAATTCGCCGGCAGCGAAGGCGACTGCGACCTGCTGGACATGCCCGAGCGCGCATTGCGCGGCATTCGCGGCCGCGACATCGCGATGATTTTTCAGGAGCCGATGACGGCGCTGAATCCGCTCTTCACTGTGGGCAACCAAATCGCCGAGGTTTTACAGCTAAAAGAGGCTCTAGCGCCCGCCGCAGCTATACAAGCAGCTATTAAATTGCTAGCGGATACCGGAATTACCGAGCCGGAGCGGCGGGTGAACGCCTTTCCGCACCAGCTGTCGGGCGGACAGCGCCAGCGCGCCATGATCGCGATGGCGCTGGCGTGCGGCCCGAAACTGCTGCTCGCCGACGAGCCGACGACGGCGCTCGATGTCACGCTGCGCGGCCAGATTCTCGACCTGCTCAGCGATTTGCAGCGGCAAAGCGGCATGGCGGTGTTGTTGATCACGCACGACCTCAACCTGGTGCGGCGCTTCGCCGACCGGGTCGCGGTGATGGAAAACGGCCATATCGTCGAGCACGGCGAGGTGACGGACGTGTTCGCCAATCCGCGGCACGCCTATACCCGCAAATTGATCGACAGCCGGCCGGTGCGCGACGTGCGGGAAGGCGCTGCGCCGATCGCCGGCGTGGCGCCCGTCATGCAGGCCAGCCACCTGCGCGTGGCGTATCCGGTCCGCATTCCGGGAGTCAAGGGCTGGTTCAAGAGCGGTGAATTCGTCGCCGTCAAGGACGCCAGCTTCACCGTGGCGCCAGGCAAGACGCTGGGCATCGTCGGCGAGTCGGGCTCGGGCAAATCGACGCTGGCGTTGGCCAGTCTCGGCCTGGTGCGCTTTTCCGGGCAGCTGCAGGCGGCCGGACAGTCCTGGGGGCGCCGCGCCGCCGGCAACCAGGCGATCCGCAAGGCCGTCCAGGTGGTGTTTCAGGACCCGTTTTCGTCGCTCTCGCCGCGCATGACCGTGGGTGCGGTCGTCGAGGAGGGCTTGCTCGTACATGAGCCAATGCTCGGCCGGAACGAAAGAAGGTTGCGCGTCGAGCGGTCGCTCGCCGACGTGGGGATGAGCGAAGCGCAGTTTCCGGGCTTGCTGCAGCGCTATCCGCATGAATTCTCGGGCGGGCAGCGCCAGCGGCTGGCGATCGCCCGCGTGCTCGTCATCAACCCCAGGCTCTTGGTGCTCGACGAGCCGACGAGCGCGCTCGACGTCACGATCCAGAAACAGGTCTTGACGCTGCTGCAACGGCTGCAGCGCGAGCAGGCCTTAAGCTACCTCCTGATCACGCACGACATCGACGTGATCCGCGCCATGGCGCACGACGTCATGGTGATGAAGGATGGCGAAATCGTTGAATCCGGCCCAGTGCTGGAGGTGCTAGATGCGCCGCGCCATCCCTACAGCCGCATCCTGGTGGCGCAAAGCTGAGTCCGGTCACCGCCAAGTTCAGGCGTTTTGGCGATGAAAAATTGTTGCGTTGCAGCGTAGGCTGCGCTACAATGCTCGCTTCACGACCAAATGGGCGGGTTTTCACCGCCCATTTTTTTTGGGCGTTTGTTTTTAACGCGCCGGTAAAAAAGGCAAGAGGGCTGTAAGACTGAATGGCTTTGCAAGAGACGATCGAGCAGACGGTGGACGGACTGGGCTATGAGCTGGTCGAGATCGAGCGGACCGGCGGCGGCCTGCTGCGCGTGACGATCGACATGCCGCATATTTCTTTGGACGCGGCGCGGTTCGTCAATGTCGAAGACTGCGAAAAAGTTACGCGTCAGCTGCAATTCGTCCTCGAAGTCGAAGGCGCCGAGTATTCCAGGCTCGAAGTCAGCTCGCCCGGAATCGACCGGCCCTTGCGCGGTGTAAAGGATTTCGAGCGTTTCGCCGGCGAATTGATCGACATCACGCTGAAGGCGCCGATAGGCGCGGCGGCCAGCTCCGGCTCGAGCGTCTCGGCCAGCCGCAAGAAGTTCCGCGGCACGCTTGAGCGGACAGTGCTCGCGGACGGCAAGGCCGGATGGCAAATCGTCTGGAGCGACGAGCCTGCCGTCAAGCCCGGCCAGAAAATCAGCAAAAAACGAATTCCCGCGCCGCCGCGGGCACTTGGCTTCACGCTCGACGAAATCCAGCAGGCGCGCCTGGCGCCGGTGGTTGATTTCAAGGGACGCAGGCCCAAAGTTGTCGCCGATAAATCGATAGAGAAATAATTCAGAAAGGCAGGCTTGTGACATGAATCGCGAACTGTTGATGTTGGTTGATGCCATCTCGCGTGAAAAAAACGTTGAACGCGACGTCGTCTTCGGCGCCGTCGAGCTCGCGCTTGCCTCGGCGACCAAGAAGGTGTATGCCGAAGGCGTCGATATCCGGGTCTCGGTGGACCGCGACAGCGGCAACTATGAAACCTTTCGGCGCTGGCTGGTCGTCGCCGACGAGGCCGGGCTGCAGAACCCGGAAGCCGAGGAGCTGGTGAGCGATGCGCGCGACGAGCTCGCCGACATCGAAGAGGGCGACTTCATCGAAAAGCCGATCGAAAGCCTGCCGATCGGCCGCATCGGCGCGCAGGCGGCCAAGCAGGTCATCTTGCAGAAGATTCGCGACGCCGAGCGTGAAATGCTGCTGACCGACTTCATGTCGCGCGGCGACAAGATTTTCGTCGGCACCGTCAAGCGCATGGACAAGGGCGACCTGATCGTCGAGTCCGGCCGGGTCGAAGGCCGCTTGCGCCGCGGCGACATGATTCCGAAGGAAAACCTGCGCACCGGCGACCGGGTTCGCGCCATGATCATGGAAGTCGATACGACGCTGCGCGGCGCGCCGATCATCCTGTCGCGCACGTCTCCCGAGTACATGACCGAGCTGTTCCGCCAGGAGGTCCCCGAGATCGAGCAGGGCCTGCTGGAGATCAAATCCTGCGCCCGCGACCCGGGATCGCGCGCCAAGATCGCCGTGCTGTCGCACGACAAGCGCGTCGATCCGATCGGCACCTGCGTCGGCGTTCGCGGCACCCGCGTGAACGGCGTGACGAACGAGCTCGCCGGCGAGCGCGTCGATATCGTGCTCTGGAGCGAAGACCCGGCGCAGTTCGTGATCGGCGCGCTGGCGCCGGCCAACGTGTCGTCGATCGTCGTCGATGAAGAGCGCCACGCGATGGATGTCGTGGTCGATGAAGAAAACCTGGCGATCGCCATCGGACGCGGTGGGCAGAATGTTCGCCTGGCGTCCGAGCTGACCGGCTGGAAGATCAACATCATGGATGCCGACGAGTCGGCGCAAAAGCTGGCGAGCGAAACCGACGGCAGCCGCAAGCTGTTCATGGAAAAGCTCGACGTCGATGAGGAAATCGCCGACATCCTGATCTCCGAAGGCTTCACCAGCCTGGAGGAAGTGGCCTATGTGCCGCTGCAGGAAATGCTGGAAATAGAGTCCTTCGACGAAGACACCATCACCGAGCTGCGAACCCGCGCCAAAGACGCGCTGCTGACGATGGAAATCGCCTTGGAGGAAAATGTCGGCGGCGTGTCGCAAAACCTGCGCGACGTCGTGGGCACCACCCCGGAATTAATTGAAATGCTCGTTCAGGCGGGCGTCGCCACCCGCGACGACCTGGCCGATCTGGCCGTCGATGAGCTCACCGATATCACCGGCCAGTCCGCGGACGAGGCCAAAGCCCTGATCATGACCGCGCGCGCCCATTGGTTTACCGATGACGACGCCGCTGGCGCCGCTGACGCCGTAGAGGCCGCCGCGACCGCGGCGGCGCACGAGCAGTGATCATGGGGGCCAGTCAGGAAAACCAAATATGTCCAGTACCACCACCGTCGCCCAGTTCGCAGCCGAACTCAATAAATCCCCCGCAACGCTGATCGAGCAATTGACCAGCGCCGGCGTCGCCAGGATCCAGCCCGGCGATCCCTTGTCCGACGCCGACAAGCAAAAACTGCTCGGCTACCTGCATGCCAGCCATGGCACGGTCGCCGCGGAGCGCAAAAAGATCACGCTGGTCAAGAAATCGACCTCCGAGATCAAGCAGGCCGATGCCACCGGCAAGGCCCGCACCATTCAGGTCGAAGTCAGGAAAAAGCGTACTTTTGTCCGGCGCGAAGATGGCTCCGACGCGGCGCCCGAGGAATCCCCAGACGTGGCGGCCGCGGCGCAGGCTCAAGCCCAGGCCGCCGCCGAGAATGCCGAGCTGGTTCGCCGCGAAGAGGAAGCCAGCCGCCATGCCGAGCTGCTGCGCCTGCAGGAAGCCGAATTGAGCGAAAAGCGGCGCCTGCGCGAAGCGCATGACGCCCAGGAAGCGGCGCGCGAGCGCGAACGCGAAGCGGCGGCCCAACAAGCGCAGGCGCAAGCCGAGGCTGCCGCGCAAGCGGCCGCCCAGGCGGACGAAGCGGCAACAAAGGCCAAGCCGACGATCGGCAGGATATTCAAGCCCGCGGCGGCCACGCCGGCGGCGCCAGCGACTCCGGCCGTCAGCGCCGAAGTGCAAAACGCGCTGGACACGGCTGCCGCTGAAAAGGCCGACCAAGCCGTGCAGGCCCAAGCCGCGAAAGCGGCGGAAACCGCGAGCGCGCAGGCTGCCTCCAAAGCCAAGGCAACGGCCGAATTCCAGGCCGACGCCGCCAAGGCGGTCGAGCTGCAGGACAAGCGCCGCAAGGCCGAGGCCGAGGCCGCCGGCATCCGCGCCATGCTGTCGGCGCCCAAGCGTGTCCTGGTGCCGCATGTCGATCCCAAAGTCGCCATGAAGGGAACCTTGCACAAGCCGGTCGTCGTGCCCGGCGCTGTCAAACCCGCCGTCCCTGGCGCGGCGCCCGCGGCGCCAGGCGCGCCAGGCAAGAAAGAGGTCAAGTCGGAGAACCTTTCCTCGACCTGGAAAGACGACGCCGCCAAGAAAAAGGGCATTCCCAGCCGTGGCGCGGTGGCCGTTCCCGGACGCGGCAACTTCCGCGCCGGCGCGCGGGGCCGCCGGGTGTCCGATCGCGAAGCGCGGCCCGAGTCGAGCTTTGTCGCGCCGACCGAGTTCAAGGCGATCGAGGTCCATGTGCCTGAGACCATCACGGTGTCGGAGCTGGCGCACAAGATGAGCATCAAGTCGTCCGAAGTCATCAAGCACTTGATGAAGCTCGGCCAGATGGTCACGATCAACCAGCCGCTGGACCAGGACACCGCCATGATCGTCGTCGAGGAAATGGG
>CAXSGT010000203.1:0-5708 GCA_964236835.1 uncultured Polaromonas sp. | reverse complement strand
TCGCTGCCTTGGCCCACCTCGTCGACGCTGCCGACGTCCCAGCTCGTATGGTGCAAGCCGGAATGACCTGCCTTGACGAACGCGAACAGGTGGTGGTCGCTGCCATGCGGCGTATGCAGAAAAGCGACAAGGTCGGCCGAGCGGTCCGAGAGCCGCAACCCGAGCACGTCTTCGCAAAACTGGATCATCCCCGACACGTCAGGCGAAAAAAGCAGCACATGCGACAGCCAGCGCGGCGACACCTGCACCGACTGGCTGCGCATGGGCGCAGCGGCGGGGCCTCGGGCCAGCACGACAGGCGGGCTTTGCGGTGTTTTGCGGTTCGGCGAAACCTTGTCCGCCACGACCAGCTGCAAAGCCACGCCGTCAGGCGTACGCAGCCACACCCCGGCTTTGCTCCCCAGCGGGTGCGGCTCGCAGCCAATGCCCAATTCGTCGATCCTTTCCCTGAAAGCGGCTTCGTCCTCGGCGAAAATGCCGAAACTCAAGTACTGCAGCGCCTTGGACTGGCCGTTGGCGATCACATTGATCCAGCAATGGTCGTTGCCGTAGGTGTAGAGATCGAGCTGATTGCCGTTTTGCCTGGCATCGAGCCCGAACGCCGTATAAAACACCTTGGCGGGCTCTATTTCAGGCACCGTAAAGACAATACGCTCGACCGAATGGACGGCAGTGACGCCGGCACGCCGCAATGCTGAATCAGTCATGTTGATCTCCAGTGTTATTTCTCGTCAACGATCGGGCTGCGCAAGATGCCGATGCCCTCTATTTCGACCTCGCACACGTCGCCAGGCTTCATCCAGAGCTGCGGTTTGCGCGCCAGACCGACGCCTGACGGCGTGCCCGTCACTATAACGTCACCCGGCTGCAGGCACACCGCCTCGCTGAGCTGAGTGACCAAGGTGGCAATGTCGAAAATCAGTGACGATGTCGAGGCATCTTGCACCACCACGCCATTGAGCCGGGTTTGCAGCCGCAGGCCCGCGGCGCCGGGCGGCAACTCGTCGCTGGTGACCAACACCGGGCCGAAGGGGCCGGTGTTGTCAAAGTTTTTCCCGATGGTCCACTGTCCGGACTTCATCTGGTAGTCGCGTATCGAGGCGTCGTTGAAGATCGAATAGCCCGCGACATGCTCAAGCGCCTTGTCCTTGGAAATGTATTTGCCGGCCTTGCCGATAATCGCGACAAGCTCGCCTTCGTAGTCCAGCTGCACCGACACCTTGGGCCGCACAATGGGCGCGTTATGACCGATCATGCTTGACGCAAAGCGCGAAAAAATTGCCGGATAGGTCGGTACGGCAAAACCGCTTTCGACCGAATGGTCCGCATAGTTCAAGCCGATACACCAGATGGTGGCGGGATGCTCCAGCGGCGGCAGATAGGTGATCTTGTCGAGATCGATCGCAGAGCCGTTGCGCAGGGCGT
Source organism: uncultured Polaromonas sp. (assembly GCA_964236835.1). GTDB lineage: Bacteria > Pseudomonadota > Gammaproteobacteria > Burkholderiales > Burkholderiaceae_C > Polaromonas. The sequence goes on along the minus strand of CAXSGT010000203.1, from coordinate 4,283 downwards.
CGGCAGCTTGCGCCAAACCAGATCCTTGGGCCAGCAAGGCTTGCAAAGTGCCTGGAAAATTGGCATCGCCGGCCATCAGCCCCTTGAAGCCCTGGCCATCCGACACCGCCAGGCCGTTTTGGCCATTTTGCTGAAAATTCAAAAACTTCATGTTGCTTCCTTCGACAGTTGTGGATTTTAGAAATTTATTCAAGCGGCAACTGACAGCGCGGCAAAATAACTATGTCGGCCACAGGCCATTGCCAGCAGTTTGCCAGCGTCAGCGCGGACATTGCCACGCCAGGCGACATGGTGATCGGGACGAATCAATACCCGAGCGGCGCCGTAAAGCGCCCGCGCCTCGGCGCCCCTTGCGCGGTAAAACGCAGCAGCGTGAAATCTCGCCCGAACAGGTCGAACAGCGATGCGCCATCAGGCCGTCCGGCCCGCCGCCGACGATCGCGACATCGGTCGTTTTCACGGCTTGCGTTACCCGCGGGCTACTCGGCGCTGGCGCCGGTCAGCTTGATCAGGTTGGCGTAGCTAGCCCGGTCGGTATCGATCAAGGTGGCGAACGCCGCTGGTGTGATGGTGTCGGGCACAAAGCCGAAAGTTGCCAGTTTTTCGATGACTTCGGGCTGCTTGAGCACGTCGTTCAAGCCCTTGTTCAAGGTCGCGATGACCGCGGCGGGCGTCCCTTTTGGCGCCACCAGGCCCACCCAGGTACGCCCGTAAACCCCCTTGGGACCGCCCGATTCCTCAAGCGTCGGGACGTTGGGCAGGCTCGGCGTGCGCACATTGTCGGCCACGGCGATGAACCTGAGCTTGCCCGCCTTGAGCAATGGGCCCGCGGTCGCGGCGCTGCCAAAGGCCCAGTCCACTTCACCTGTGGAAACCGCCGCATAGAGTTGCGAAAGTTCCTTGTACGGAACGTGCAGCATCGTCGTTCCGGTGCTGCTTCCAAGGTTTGCCGAGGTCAGGTGGATCGGGCTGCCAACCCCGTTGGAGCCGTAACTGAGCTTGCCTGGTGACGCTTTGGCGGCGGCGACGATATCCTTGACCGATTGGTACGGACTGTTGGCGCCAACCGCGACAAAAAACGATGTCCGGTACAGCAGGCCGACGGGAAGGAAATCGGCTTTCGCGTCGTACGGAAGCTTCTTGAACAGCGAAGGCGCGATCGACAAATTGCCCACATCGGCCATCAGCAGGTCGTAGCCTGTGGGAGCGGCTTGCTTGACCGCGCTGGCGGCGATAAAGCCGTTGCCGCCGGGACGCGGATCGACAATGATCGGCTGCTTCCAGCCAGCCGAGAGCTTCTCGCCGACGATCCGCGCAATCACGTCGGGCCCGCTGCCAGCGGGGAAGGCGGAAATAATGCGGATCGGCTGGGTCGGAAAAGTTTGCGCCCAGCCCTGCCCTGCAAGCAAGCCAAGGCCCATGCCGGCCACCAGAAAAATTCCAGTTCGTCTGTTCATCCATGTCTCCAAAATTTGTCGATTTCAAAAGGCGAAAATCAATGTTAAACCAATGCGATAAAAACAAAAAGATTGCATAGTTGTCTGTTCGATGCCCTCTGGGTATCACTTACCAACTACGACAACGCATAGGTGAACTCGCCATCCCATGCGCTGGCGCTATGGCGCTATGGCGTGCCGAAGCCCTGGCGCTATTGTTGAAACCGGGTCGCCACGCCGGCGACGCGTTCGCCGAGCTGGCGCGCGGTCTGCAGATCGCCCACAGACATTTCAGCCGCGCCCGCGTCCGCCGGAGACTGGGCGATCGCCCCGCTGTACGATCCGAGATAGTTCGCGTCGTCGCGCCGCGCCGCCTTGCCGTTGCTCGGATGCACGCCCAGGCCCACCCAGACGCCGCCATGCTGCATCGCCAATGTGAAAAGATAGTTCAAGGTCGACAGTTTGTCGCCGTTCAGCGCGGCGCTGTTGGTGAAACCCGCAAAAATCTTGTTTTTCCAGGCCTGCTTGTACCAGGGTTTCGACGATGCGTCGGCGAATTTCTTGAACTGCCAGCTGACGCAGCCCATGTAAGTCGGCGAGCCCATGATGATGGCGTCGGCAGCAGCCAGCGTTTCCCATCCGCCCTCGGGCAGGTTGCCATCGGCGTCGATGGCGACGAGCTCGGCGCCGGCGCCCTGGGCGACGGATTGCGCCAGGCGCTGGGTATGGCCATAGCCCGAGTGGTACACCACGGCAACAAGCGGGGGCGTCATTTCGCGGCTCACGGCGCCAGGTCGAACACCAGCACTTCGGCGGCCCTGCCACGCGCCAACTGCAATTGACTTTCCGCTTCCAGCGCCAGTGCGTCGCCGGCCCGCAGCATCTGTCCGTTGGCTTCGAGCTCGCCGGCGATCAGATGGACATAGGTTTTTCGCCACGGGTTTAGCGCCAGCGCGGCGCTTTCATCGCCATCGAACAGCCCCGCATGAAGCCTCGCGTCGGCATGGAGCAGCACCGAGCCCTGCGCGCCGTCGGGCGACGCCACCAGCCGCAGCCGGCCGCGCTTTTCGGCCTGCGCGAAGGTTTTTTGCTCGTAGCTCGCGGCAATGCCGGTGACGTTCGGCTCGATCCAGATCTGCAAAAAATGCGTGCTCTGGCCTTGCGCAAGGTTGAACTCGCTGTGCCGCACGCCGGCGCCTGCGCTCATGCGCTGAACGTCGCCGGGCGGAATGCCCTTGATGTTGCCGAGGCTGTCCTTGTGCGCCAATTCGCCGCTCATCACATAGCTGATGATTTCCATGTCCTTGTGGCCGTGCTCGCCGAAACCCTTGCCCGGAGCGATGCGGTCCTCGTTGATGACGCGCAGGTTGCCAAAGCCCATGCGCGCCGGGTCGTGATAATCGGCGAAGGAAAACGAGTGAAATGACTTCAGCCAGCCGTGATCGGCCAGGCCGCGTTCGCTCGAGTCGCGTCTGTTCATCATGAATGTGCTCTTTTCTAATGCGTTGCAACGCCTGCAATGTTAAGCGTTCGGGCTGAAACCGGCTTTCCTTCCGAGCCCCGCGGCCCGCGTGCGTGTAGAGTGCGCTTGTGACGCGCCGGCCTCGCCGCCGTTACGCTGATTCGCCCAATTCTTCACCATAAAAAGTACCCACACATGCCTTCAGCCTACCGCTTTGCCGCCTCCGGTTCCGCCGTCTTGCGCCATGTCGCCGTGGTCGGCGCCGGCATCGCCGGCATCAGCTGCGCGCGCACGCTGGCGCAGGCCGGGCACCGGGTCACCGTGTTTGAGAAAAGCCCGGGCGCCGGCGGCCGCATGGCGACGCGCGACACCGAGTTCGGCGGCTTCGACCCGGGCGCGCAGTATTTCACCGTGCGCGACGAACGCTTCGAGCATGCGCTCGCCACCGCGGCCGGCCTGGTGCGGCCCTGGAGCGCCAATTCGGTCCAGGTGCTCGACGGCCGCGGGCGCGTCGTCGCCGCGTCGCTGCCGGTGCGCGAGGCGCACTGGGTCGCGACGCCGGGAATGAACGCGCTGCCCCGGCAATGGGCAGAGCCGCTGGCCGATGCCGGCGCGCTGCTGCTGGGCACCGAGGTCACGTTCATCGAGGCCGACAAGCTGCATCCCGAGCGCTGGCAATTGCGCACCGAGGGGCCGGGCGCGGGCGTGCATTCCGGCTTCGATGCGCTGGTGCTGGCGCTTCCCGCCGCGCAAGCGCAGGCGCTGCTGCGCAATTCGCGCCAGGCGCCGGCTTTGCTCGACGAACTCGACAGCGTGACCGTGGCGCCGTGCTGGGCGCTGATGGTGGCTTTTCCGCAGGCGCTCCAGCCCACGCTCGCAAGCCTGGGGCCGCAGTGGAACGCCGCGCGCAGCACGCACCACCGCATCGCCTGGCTGGCGCGCGAGTCGTCCAAGCCGGGACGCGGGCCGATCGAGCGCTGGACGGCGCAGGCCAGCTGCGACTGGTCGCAGCGCCACCTGGAAGACGATGCCGAACGCGTCAAGGCCAAGCTGCTCAAGGCGTTTGCCGAAGTGACCGGCATTCGGGCCGAGCCGCCCTTTGCCGAAGTGCGCCGCTGGCGCCATGCGCAAACGATCCATCCGCTCGGAAAAACCCACGCCTGGGATGGCGCGTCGCGCATCGGCGCCTGCGGCGACTGGTGCCTCGGGCACCGGGTCGAGGACGGGTTCGTCTCGGGCCTGGAAATGGCGCTGGCGATTCTCTGATGGATTGAGGCGCACAGCATGGAGCCGGCTGCTTCATACCAGCCGAGGCCGCGGAACCGGCTTGGCCGGGCCGCAGGCGCAGCAGCCCCCTCGGGGGGCAGCGAACCACACGCAGTGGG
>CAXSGT010000202.1:0-5756 GCA_964236835.1 uncultured Polaromonas sp. | reverse complement strand
ACAACGAGCTGTTCTACATGGACAAGACCATGATGGTGTTCGGCGACGCGAAGAAAGTGATCGAGGACATGGGCAAGGCGATCGAGTAAGCGCCGGGCGCCGCGGCATGCCGGCCGTGAACGCAGGCCGGCAGATAACGATAACAACGATTGCAGGAGACCGAACATGACCGCAGCGACCCGCGACCGTCCGTGGCTGAAAGCGTATCCGGCGGGCGTTCCCGCCGACATGGACGCCTCGCAGTACCCGTCGCTGGTGGCCTTGATGGAAGAAAGTTTCAACAAGCACGGCGCGCGCGTCGCCTACAGCTTCATGGGCAAGGACATCGGCTTTGCCGAGACCGACGCCATGTCGCTCGCTTTTGCGTCCTACCTGCAGGGTCTGGGGCTGGCCAAGGGCGACCGCGTCGCCATCATGATGCCGAACGTGCCGCAGTATCCGGTGGCGGTGGCGGCGATTCTTCGCGCCGGCTTCGTCGTGGTCAACGTCAACCCGCTCTATACGCCGCGCGAGCTCGAGCACCAGCTCAAGGATTCGGGCGCCAAAGCGATCGTCATCGTCGAGAATTTCGCCGCCACGCTGGCGCATTGCCTTGCGGCGACGCCCGTCAGGCACATCGTGCTGTGCGCCCTGGGCGACCGGCTCGGGCTGCTCAAAGGCGCGCTGGTCAATTACGTGGTGCGCAGCGTCAAGAAGCTGGTGCCGGCGTACAGCCTGCCCGGCGCGGTGCGCTTCAACGATGCGCTGGCGATAGGCCAGCGCGCAACGCTGAAGCGGCCCGAGCTCACGCCCGACGACATCGCCGTGCTGCAGTACACCGGCGGCACCACCGGCGTGTCCAAGGGCGCCGTACTGCTGCACCGCAACGTGATCGCCAACGTGCTGCAGTCCGAAGCCTGGAACGCCCCGGCGATGGCCGGCCTGCCCGCCGGCGAGCAGCTGGTTTATGTCTGCGCCTTGCCGCTCTATCATATTTTCGCCTTCACGGTGAACATGATGCTCGGCATGCGCACCGGCGGCAAAAACATCCTGATTCTCAATCCGCGCGACTTGGCCGGCGTCTTCAAGGCGCTTGCCAAGCACAAGGTGCACAGCTTTCCGGCCGTCAACACGCTGTTCAACGGCCTGGCCAATCATCCCGACTTCAACACCGTCGACTGGTCGCATTTGAAGATTTCGCTCGGCGGCGGCATGGCGGTGCAGGGCGCCGTGGCCAGGCTATGGCTGGAGAAAACCGGCTGCCCGATCTGCGAAGGCTACGGCCTTTCGGAAACCTCGCCGTCGGCCAGCTGCAATCCGACAGACAGCAAGGCTTTTACCGGCACGATCGGCGTGCCGATACCCGGCACCTATTTCAAGCTGCTCGACGACGACGGCCAGGAAGTGGCGCCGGGCCAGCCGGGCGAAATCGCCATCAAGGGACCGCAGGTCATGGCCGGCTACTGGCAGCGCCCGGACGAGACCGCGAAAGCCATGACGCCGGACGGATACTTCAAATCGGGCGACATCGGCATGGTCGATGAAAACGGCTTTTACAAGATCATCGACCGCAAGAAAGACATGATCCTGGTCAGCGGCTTCAATGTCTATCCGAACGAAATCGAAGAGGTGGTGTCCAGGCTCGACGGTGTGCTCGAATGCGCCTGCGTCGGCGTGGCCGACGACAAGACCGGCGAAGCCGTCAAGCTGGTGATCGTGAAGAAAAATCCCGGCCTGACCGAGGAGCAGGTGCGCGCCTACTGCAGGGAAAACCTGACCGGCTACAAGCAACCCAAAGTCATCGAGTTCCGCGCCGAGCTGCCCAAGACGCCGGTGGGAAAAATTTTGCGCCGCGAGCTGCGCGACGAGAAGTAAGCTTGCGAAGTGGTTTTTGGCCTGTAGGGAGGTTTTTCGGGGCGGCGCAAGTCGCCCTTTTTTTTTGTTCTCAGGCTCAGCCTGGGCGCCGCTTTGTGAAGAAAATCGGCTGATGCCGTCGATCCCGCCCCTTGCCGCCACGCCAATCGCCATCCTCAGCGCACTCGGCCAGCATCAGCGCGGCTTGATCGGCCGGATGCAAAGCCCGCGCAGGGTGAGGCATGCCAGCCGCGATTTTTGGCTCGGTGAGCTGCACGGCGTTGCAGTGGTGCTGGCCTTGTGCGGAATCGGCAAGGTCGCGGCGGCGACGACGGCCGCGGCGCTGATCGGGCATTTCGGCGTCGGGCAGATCGTTTTCACCGGCGTGGCGGGCGGCCTGCCTGCCGCGGTCAATGTCGGCGATGTGGTCGTCGCGACGCATTTCATGCAGCACGACATGGATGCGTCGCCGCTGTTTGCGCGCTACGAAGTGCCGCTGTACGGCAGGACATATTTCGAGAGCGATGCGCAATTGACGGCCCTGCTGTTCAGGGCGGCGTGCGATGCGCTGAAATGCGAGCCGCAAGCGCAGCTGGCCCGGGTGCACCTCGGCCTGATCGCCAGCGGCGACCGTTTCATCTCCGGCGCCGACGAGTCGCAGCAGCTGAAGGAGTCGCTCGCCAGCGCGGGCCACGCCGTGCTGGCGGTCGAAATGGAGGGCGCGGCCGTGGCGCAGGTCTGCTTCGACCACGGCGTGCCGTTTGCGGCGCTGCGGACTATTTCCGACCGCGCCGACGACAGCGCGCACCTGGATTTCCCCAATTTCCTCGAAGAAGTCGCCGGCCGCTATGCGCTGGCCATAATCAGCCGATTTCTCGAGTTGCTACCAAAAGAATAGCTAAAAACCCATATGGGTATTGCGTAAAATGCATATTTGACGCCTTATCTCCGCTGCGGATAGTTTTCAGCCTTACTGCAGCCAGCCGCGTTTCCTGAAGTACCACATCGGCACCAGCGCGCTGGCGATCATCAGGCTGACCGTGTACGGGTAGCCCCAGCCGCCGAGAAAATTCAGTTCGGGGAATTTCAGGTTCATGCCATAGACGCTGGCGATCAGCGTCGGCGGCAGCAGCGCGACGCTGGCGACCGAAAAAATCTTGATGATCTTGTTCTGGTTGATGTTGATGAAGCCGACCGTCGCGTCCATCAGAAAGTTGATCTTGTCGAAGAGAAACGCGGTGTGCGAGTCGAGCGAGTCGATGTCGCGCTGGATCTGCCGCGCCTCCTCGAACTGCTCGGCGCTGAGCATCTTGCTGCGCATCATGAAGCTGACGGCGCGCCGCGTGTCCATCATGTTGCGCCGGATGCGGCCGTTCAGGTCCTCGTGCCGGGCGATGGCGCTCAGCACCTCGCTGGCCAGCGCGTCGGTCATCTGGCCCGACAGCACCTTGGCGCTGACTTTTTCCAGCTGCACGTAAACGCCTTCGAGCGTGTCGGCCGAATATTCGGCGTCGGCGTCGAACAACTTGAGCAGCACCTCCTTGGCGTCTTCGATCAGGCCCGGCGCGCGGCGCGCCCGCATCCGCAGCAGCCGGAACACCGGAACGTCCTCGTCGTGGATCGAAAACAGCACGCCCTTGCTTTTGAGCTCGTCGTTGACCAGGTTCAGGATGAACGCGACGCGCACGGTGCGCGGCTCGTCCGCGTCGGCGATCAGGAAGTCCGAGCGGATATGCAGCTCGCCGTTGTCCTCCTCGTAAAAACGCGCCGACTCCTCGATGTCCTCGTCCATCGCGTCCTCGGGAATGGACAGGCCGTAGTACTGCTTGATCCAGCGTTTTTCTTCCGGCGTGGGCGACTCCAGATCGACCCAGATCGGCCGGAACCTTGAAAGCTCTTCCAGGGACTCGATTTCCTCCTGGAAAAGCCGGCCGTTGGCGAGCGTGAAAATATTGAGCATGACGGGCTTCGGCTGGCGTCGCGCGCAAAGCCAAGCGATGAGCCCTGGCGCACGAACGGGTTGTCTGGATGATGATCGCATCGCTTTCAACCCGCGTCGCAGCCTTATCCGGCGTCGGTCCGCGGCGTTGAAAGCGAGCAACTGGGGCTGCTTTCCAAGGATTTCTCCGTGATGAATAAGCCTCGATTATGGCATTGGCCTTCGGTTTTACCCATCGAAACGGCGTCGCTCGTGACCGCTGCCATCTTGCATTTGCCAAGCTTCAAAGGCATAGTGAAGACGTGAAAAGCGTCCCGTCCGACGCCTTGCCGCGAGGACAAGGCGGTGTTTCAACCCGTTCCAATCCTGGAAAAGGAGTCTTTCTATGAATTTGACGATAAGCGGCCATCACCTTGAAGTCACCCCGGCATTGCGTGGCTACGTTGCAGTCAAGCTCGATCGAATCACCCGGCATTTCGACCAGGTGGTCGATGTCAGGGTGCTGCTGACGGTGGACAACATGAAAGAAAAGGAAAAACGCCAGCGCGCCGAGTGCAATTTGCATGTCAAGGGCCGCGACCTGTACGCCGAAAGCTCGCACGCCGACCTGTACGCCGCCGTCGATGACCTGACGGACAAGCTTGACCGCCAGGTCGGCCGCTACAAGACACGGGTGCAGGACCATGGGCATACGAGCGCCAAGCGCGAAGAAGCCTAGCAAATAACCGGCTTCCGCCATCTTCGGGCGGCCGTTCAGGCCCCCTTGTCTAGCTGAGAATCAAAAAGCCGTTTGCGCCGCTAAGCGGCTTTTGCGGGCGACGGTTTGATCGCCCGGCCGCAGCGTGCATAATCCGGCGACCAAAATCATGAACCGTCTTTCGCAAATTCTGCCTCCCTCTCAAGTCCAGGTCGGTGTCGAGGCAACCAGCAAAAAGCGCGCTTTCGAGGAAGCCGGACTGCTGTTTGAAAACCTGCACGGCCTGAACCGGGCGCTCGTCACCGACAGCCTGTTCGCCCGCGAGCGCCTGGGCTCGACCGGGCTGGGCCATGGCGTCGCCATTCCGCATGGCCGGATCAAGGGCCTGAAAACGCCGATAGCGGCTATTTTTTCGCTGCAATCGGCCATCGGTTTCGACGCGCCCGACGAACAGGCCGTCAATTTGCTGGTTTTTCTGCTGGTGCCTGAAGCGGCAACGCAAAAACACCTGGAAATCCTGTCGGAAATCGCCGAAATCCTAAGTGACACCGCGCTGCGCGAGCAGCTGAAAACCAGCGGCGACGCGGCCGCGCTGCACCAGCTGATCGCTTCCTGGCATTCGGCCCAGGAAGTCAATTCCTAGGCTTCCCGAATCTTTATTTAATTACCCGCGCCGGCATGAAACCCACCGCTGTCAGCGCCGACGCCTTGTTCGAGGACCACCGGGTCGCGCTGAAATGGGAATGGGTCGCCGGCCTGGGCGCCTCCGAGCGGCGCTTCGATGAAGTGGCCGTTCGCGCGGCCCGCTCGGGCGCCGATCTGGTCGGCTATCTCAACTACGTCCATCCGTACCGGGTGCAAATCCTCGGCGAGCGCGAGATCGCCTACCTGTCCCAGGACGGCCCCGAGGATTGCGCCCGGCGAATTTCCCGCATCATCACGCTCGAGCCGCCGGTGCTGGTCGTCGCCGACGGCCAGACCGCGTCCGACACGCTGCTGTCGCTGTGCGAGCGCGCCCAGCTGCCGATGTTCGCCACGCCCGAGTCGGCCGCCTTCGTCATCGACGTGCTGCGCGCCTATTTGTCGCGGCATTTCGCCGAACGCACCTCGATGCACGGCGTGTTCATGGACATTCTGGGCCTGGGCGTGTTGATCACTGGCGAGTCCGGCCTGGGCAAGAGCGAGCTCGGGCTTGAGCTGATCTCGCGCGGCCACGGCCTGGTCGCCGACGACGCGGTCGAGCTCTATCGGATCAACCAGACCGCCATCGAGGGCCGCTGCCCGGAC
>CAXSGT010000201.1:0-5809 GCA_964236835.1 uncultured Polaromonas sp. | reverse complement strand
TTCGCCGACGAGGCGCTGGTGGTGACGAACCCGGAAGTCTCGTCGGTGCGCGACTCCGACCGCATTCTGGGCATGCTGTCGAGCAAGACGCGGCGCGCCATCGACGGCGCCGAGCCGATCAGGGAGCATCTGCTCATCACCCGCTACAACCCGGGCCGGGTCGATCAGGGGCAGATGCTGTCGATCGAGGACATCAAGGATATTTTGCGCATCAAGCTGATCGGCGTGATTCCCGAGTCCGAAACCGTGCTGCAGGCGTCCAACCAGGGCGTGCCGGCGGTGCATATGCAAGGCAGCGACGTGTCCGAGGCGTACAAGGACGTGATCGACCGGTTTTTGGGCCAGGACAAGCCGATGCGCTTTATCGACAGCCAAAAGCCCGGCTTCTTCAAGCGCCTGTTCGGCGGAAGGTAGGCAGCCATGGCGTCATTTTTCTCCTTCCTGATCGGCGAAAAGAAAAAAACGGCTTCGGTCGCCAAGGAGCGGCTGCAGATCATTTTGGCGCACGAGCGCTCGGGCCGCAGCAGCCACGAACCCGACTATTTGCCGGCGCTGCAGCGCGACTTGATCGCGGTGATTTCCAAATACGTCCACATCGATCCGAACGACATCAAGGTCAACCTGGACCGGCAGGACAACCTGGACGTGCTCGAAGTCAAGATCGAGCTGCCGGACTAATAGCGCCAATCTTGCGCGCAGCCAGGAAACTATGATTTTAATAGCTGCTTGCGCCCGTCCCATATGCGCAAACGGCCTTTTTTGTTGCTAATTTTGGCCGGCCGGCCGTCAATGCCCTTGGTTCCCCCGCGCCGCGACTGCGACTGGTTGCCGCTGCCGACATGCGCCTCGCGGTCGTGCCGGCTGTCGGGCGTGCGCTGCGCCTTGTTGAGCTGCGTCGGCGCCTGCTCGCCGGCCTGGTTGCGGTCGTTGGCGACCTTGCCGGTATGCGGCGGCTGCTTGTCTTCTGCTTTCGGATTAGGCTGCTTCGTCATGATGCTTTCCTTGGCAATTAACTGGGTTGGGCTGCACGCCGATTGTTCGGTCACGCCGCCGGCGCCGCTGTCAGACAGCGCCGCGTTCCCGGGCATTGGCGGTCTGACGCGCCCGCACGGCCCGGCGCTTTAAACTTCGGCCATGACCCCGGCCCTCCAGCGCGCGGCCGCTTTCGCCGCCGAACCATTCCGCCGTGTGGTCGCCATCGCAAGGCGCCATCCGGTCCGCGCGGCGCTGCTGCCGCCGACATTGCTGCTGCTCTACGCGCTGGCGCTGCTTCCCTTCACGCCGAGCGTCGGCGACCTGCGCAAAGCCAAGTCCGAGTCGCCGTCGGTGCTGCTCGCGTCCGACGGCACGGTGCTCGCCGAATACAAGCGCATCAACCGCCAGTGGGTCAGCCTGGACAAGATCGCGCCGAATGTGGTGAACGCCCTGATCGCCACCGAGGACCGGCGCTTCTACCAGCACCACGGCATCGACTTTCGCCGCACGGCGGGGGCGGTGTTCGCCACGCTGACGGGCCATCTGCAGGGCGGCTCGACCCTGACGCAGCAGCTGGCGCGCAACCTGTATCCGGAAGAAATCGGCAGCGCCGCCAGCGTCACGCGCAAGGTCAAGGAGGCCATCACCGCGCTGAAGATCGAGGCGATCTACAGCAAGCGCGAAATCCTCGAAACGTACCTCAACACCGTGCCTTTTCTCTACAACGCCTACGGCATCGAGATGGCCGCGCGCACCTACTTCGACAAGTCCGCCGACAAGCTCGACGTGCTGGAGGCCGCTACGCTGATCGGCATGCTCAAGGGCACGAGCTACTACAACCCGGTGCTCAACCCCGAGCGCGCGCTGCAGCGGCGCAACCTGGTGCTGGCGCAAATGGCCAAAGAGCGCAAGCTCGACCCGGCGCGCCTGGAGGCGCTGGCCAAGCGGCCGCTGCGGCTCGACTTCGAGCGCCAGGTCGAGCCGCTCGGGCCGGCGCCGCACGTCGCCCACCACCTGCGCAAATGGCTCATCGCCTGGGCCGACCGCAGGGGCTACAACATCCACGCCGACGGGCTGCGGGTTCGCACCACGCTCGACGCGAAGATCCAGAAGGCGGCGAACCAGGCAGTGGCGCGGCAGCTGGCGCAGCTGCAAACGCTTGCCGACGGCCGGCGCAAGGCCGGGCAAGAGCGCGCCGTGCTGCAGGCCGGCTTTTTGGCGCTCGATCCGCGCAGCGGCGCGGTGCGGGCCTGGGTCGGCAGCCGCGACTATGCGAGCGAGCAGTTCGACCATGTCAGCCAGGCGCGGCGCCAGCCGGGATCGACCTTCAAGCCTTTCGTCTATGGCGCGGCCTTTATGCAGGGCTTCAGCCCGTCGTACGCCTTCATCGACCAGCCGGTGGCGATCACCCAGCCGGGCGGCGAGGTCTGGTCGCCCAGCGACGCGACGCCGCCGACCTACCAGCCAACGTCTTTAAGCGACGGGCTGGCGTACTCCAAGAACACCATCACCGCCCAGCTGATGCAAAAGGTGGGGCCGGCGCGCGTCGCGCAGCTGGCGCAGGCGCTCGGCGTGCGGCAAAGCAGGCTCGAGCTGGTGCCTTCGCTCGCCTTGGGCACCAGCCCGGTCACGCTGGTCGAGATGGTCGCGGCCTACGGCAGCATCGCCAATGGCGGCAACTATATGCAGCCAACTCTGGTGCAACGGGTCGAAGACCGCAACGGCCGGCTGCTCGAGCAGTTCGAGCCCGTCCGGGAGCGGACGCCGGCGATGCCGCGCGCGCACGCGCTGACGCTCGTCAACGCGATGCGCGGCGTGATCGACGAGGGCACCGGCGCGGCGATTCGCCAGCGCTGGGGCATCGACGCCGATGTCGCCGGCAAGACCGGCACCACGCAGGACAACACCGACGGCTGGTTCATCATGATGAACCCACAGCTGGTCGCCGGCGCCCGGGTCGGCTACAACGACAACAGCACCGCCATGGGCGCCTGGGGGCAGGGCGCCCGCAGCGCGCTGCCGATGGTCGGCGAGGTGTTCCAGCAGGCGTTTCGCAACCGCTGGCTCGACAAGACCGCCGAATTCGACATCCCGCGCCCCCGGCCGGCGCCGCCTCAGCCTGCGCTGCCCGCGCCTAAGCCGCAGGAAGATGTGCTGGGCGATCTGGTCACTGGGGTGCTGGGCCGGATCTTGCGGCAGCTGCGGGTGTATTGATGGCTATAGCAGTCACTGGCTGATTCAAACGCGCCGGAACCGACCTATGCGCATTACCCGACTTGCTTTGTTCCTTACGCTGGCGATCACGGCGCTGCGCTTGCTGCGGCGCTGCGCGGCACTGCCTTATCCCGTCGGCCGCACTTCGTCCGTGCGCCTTGCCGACGGCGCGGACACCCGGCTGGGCCGAGCGATCGCGCCGCTGGCGCAGGCGCACGGCGCGCAGTGCGGCGTTGTCCCGCTGCCGAGCGGGCGCGATGCGTTCGCGGCGCGCATGCGCCTGGCCGATGCCGCCGAACGCAGCCTCGATGTGCGGTATTACCTCTGGCACAAGGATCTCTCGGGCACGCTGCTGTTCGACGCCTTGCGCCGCGCGGCCGATCGCGGGGTTCGCGTGCGGCTGCTGCTCGACGACAACGGCACCGCGGGCCTCGACGAAACCCTTGCCGTGCTGGACGCGCACGCCCACATCGAGGTGCGGCTTTTCAATCCGTTCAGGGCACGCCACTGGCGCCTACTGGGCTATGTGTTCGATTTCTCGCGGCTGAATCGGCGCATGCACAACAAATCGTTCACCGCCGACAATCAGGCGACGGTGATCGGCGGCAGAAATGTCGGTGACGAATACTTCGGCGCTCCGCATGATTTCCTGTTCGTCGATCTCGACGTCCTGGCGATCGGGCCGGTCGTCGAGGACGTGTCGCTCGACTTCGATCGCTACTGGGCAAGCGCCTCTGCGTACCCCGCCGACCGGGTATTGCCGGCTATTTCGGCTGCATCGATATCGCGCCTGGCCGTGGCGGCCACGGCGGTCGAACGGCAGCCTGCGGCGCTGGCCTATACCGACGCGGTCAAAAATTCTCTTTTCGTCGAGCAGCTGTTGGCCGGCACGCTGAGCTTTGAATGGGCACAAGTCGCCATGCTGAGCGACGATCCGGCGAAAGGACTAGGCCTGGCGCCCAAGGACGAGCTGGTGTGGCCCCAGCTGAAGCAGGTCATCGAGAAAGCCGAGCGCGAGCTCAAACTGGTATCGGCGTATTTCGTACCCGGCGCGGTCGGAGCCCACTTCTTTGCCGGCATGCAAGATCGCGGCGTTGGCGTCACGGTCCTCACCAACTCGCTCGCGGCGACCGACGTCGCCGCCGTCCATGCCGGCTATGCCAAACGCCGCAAACCGCTGCTGAAAGCCGGCGTCAAGATTTTTGAATTGAAGCGAGCCACGGCCGGCGTGCGCAGCGCCTTGAAGCGCACTGCGAACCGCATCCCGGGCAGCTCCAGTGCGAGCTTGCACGCCAAGACGTTCTCCATCGACGAGTCGCGTATTTTTATAGGCTCGTTCAATTTCGATCTGCGTTCGGCGCGACTCAACACTGAAATGGGATTCGTGGTCGATTCCCCCAGCCTGGCAAAAGCACTCGCCGACTCTCTCGCCCGCGATCTGCCGGACAGCGCGTACCAAGTCCGCCTCGCGCCCGACGGCACGCTGCGCTGGGTCGAGCGCGTCGGCGGCGCCGAAATCGTGCACCACCGCGAGCCTGGAGCCGGCTTGGGAAAGCGCGCGCGCGTCGCGCTCATCTCCTTGCTGCCGATCGAGTGGCTGCTATAAGAGCGAAAAATCGCCGTGAAGCTATAGGGTCACGCCTTTTCAGCCGTTCCCGGCTCGGACATTTTGCGATGCTGCTCGGCCAGAATTTGCGACGGCGTGATCTTCGCCATGGCGACTTGCAGCTTGTTCTTCAGGCCGACGACGATATCGGCGTCGCCGTTCATCATCGCCTCGAACCCGGCTTTGGCCACATCGGCGGGGTCGGACTTGCTGCTGTCGGGCGCGCCGACCTGGGTGTCGAGCATGCCGGCGCGGGCGAAAAACTCGGTGTCGGTCGCGCCCGGCATCAGGCACGTCACCGT
The DNA here is from genome assembly GCA_964236835.1 of uncultured Polaromonas sp. Lineage (GTDB taxonomy): Bacteria > Pseudomonadota > Gammaproteobacteria > Burkholderiales > Burkholderiaceae_C > Polaromonas. Next base: position 712 of record CAXSGT010000201.1, on the reverse strand, counting down.
CACGCCGGTGTCTTTGATTTCGTTGCGCAGCGCGGCTGAAAAAGAATCGACAAACGCTTTCGTCGCGTTGTACACCGCCTGGAACGACCCCGGCATGAAGCCGGCGATCGAGCCGGTTACCAAAACGCGGCCACGGCCGCGCTTGACCATGTCGGGCAGCAGTTTGTGCAGCAGATAGATCGTTCCGGTGATATTGGTGTCGATCACATGCTGCACCCCGGCGAAGTCTTGCTCCAGAAAGCTTTTGCCCATGCCCTGCCCGGCGTTTGCCAGCAGGGCTTCGACCGAGCGCCCCTTGAGCGCCGCGCACAGCTGGTCCACCCCGGCGCGGCCGCCCAGATCGGTCTGCAGCGTCTCGACCTGCGCGCCGAAGGCACGGAAATCTTCCGCCGCCTGGTCCAGCGGCCGGTCGGCGGCGATCAGCAGGTCAAAGCCGTTGTAGGCGCAGCATTTGGCCAGGTCGTAGCCGATGCCTGAAGAAGCGCCGGTGACGATGGCGAGCGGACGAGGGTTCGATGGCATGGGTGGCTCCGGAAAAGTTGCTAAAAAAGAATTGAAGTCGCGGCGCAAACGCCTTGACCCGGACACTCAACAATTCTGGGAAAGCCTGGCCGCCCCGGTTGTCGGACAGCGCCGCATCTACAGGCACGACTAGGCGCAGGCGATTTTTAAGGTTCGGATTCTGGCGCTGGCAATCCGGCGAACAATATCG
>CAXSGT010000200.1:0-5818 GCA_964236835.1 uncultured Polaromonas sp. | reverse complement strand
GACTTCCAGAAGCGCTCCAGCCTGATCGAGGTCAGCGAAGCCGGCGCGCAGGTGCTCGGCAAGATTGCTTCGGTGCTGGCGCATGGCGAGGGTTTGCAAGCGCATGCGCGGGCGGCTGAGATGCGGTTAAACAGTTCACGAAACTAGTGGCGCACTGAATTCTTGTAAAATGTTGGCATGAAAAACGTCACTATCACCATGGAAGATTCGGTCGCCGACTGGGCGCGCATCGAGGCGGCGAAGCGCAACACCAGCGTGTCTCGGCTGGTCGGCGAAATGCTGGCTGAAAAAATGCGGCGCGACGATGCGTACGAGGTCGCCATGCGCGAAGCGTTGAAGTTCGAGCCTTGGGGTCCAAGCGATGGCCCTTATCTAACGCGCGACGAAATTTATGCCGAGCGACTCGACCGTTTTCGTTGATACGAATGTTTTGCTGTACTCGTTCGATGACAGGGACGCTGTTAAACAGGAAACGGCAAGGAGATGGCTAGCGCGCTGCTGGGCGTTGCGTGTGGGAAGGCTGAGCAGCCAAGTTGTCAACGAGTTTTATGCCAATGCGCTGGCAAAATTCAGCCGGGTATTGCCTTATCAAAAAGCGAGGGCTGAAATCAGGCGATTGCGCACTTGGCAGATCTGGCAGATCGACGATGCCACCGTCGATGCGGCTTGGGCCTTGCAAGACCGCTTCAAGCTGAGCTATTGGGATGCCTTGATGGTTGCCGCCGCCCAGCAAATGGGCTGCGCCTACCTGCTAACCGAAGATTTGCAGCATGAGCAGCGCTTTGACAATCTGCAGGTCATCAACCCCTTTTCGACGGGCGTCGAACTGCTGGAAAAATTCAAATGACACCCCTGTCGCCGTCCCACAACGACCCCTTCACAAATCGCATCCGCCAGGACGTCCAGTTCATGCATGCCTACGCCGTCCAAGACTCGGCCGGCATGGTCAAGCTCGACGCGATGGAAAACCCGCACCGACTGCCCGCCGCGCTGCAGGCGCACCTCGGCCAGCGGCTGGGCGCGCTGGCGCTGAACCGCTATCCCGACGGCCGCGTCGATGACCTGCGCCGGGCGCTGGCCGACTATGCGCAGTTGCCAGCGGGCTTCGGCCTTATGCTCGGCAACGGCTCGGACGAGCTGATTTCGCTGCTGGCGCTGGCGTGCGATGTGCCGGGCGCGTGCGTGCTGGCGCCGCAGCCCGGCTTTGTGATGTATGCGCTGAGCGCGCAGCTGCAGGGTTTGAAATTCGTCGGCGTCGATCTGACGCCCGACTTCGAGCTCGACGAAGCCGCCATGCTGGCCGCTATTCGCCAGCACAAGCCGGCCATCACCTACCTGGCCTATCCGAACAATCCGACGGCCAATTTGTGGGACGACGCGGCGATCGAGAACATCGTCGATGCCGCAGGCAGGCACGGCGGGCTGGTCGTGATGGACGAGGCCTACCAGCCGTTTTCCAGCAAAAGCTATTCGGACCGAATCGAAAAGCACAGCCATGTGCTCCTGATGCGAACGCTGAGCAAGTTCGGCCTGGCCGGCGTGCGCATCGGCTACCTGATGGGGCCGAAGGCGCTGATCGCCGAAATCGACAAGGTGCGCCCGCCTTACAACGTCAGCGTGCTCAATTACGAATGCGCGCTGTTCGCGCTGGAGCACCGGGACGTGTTTGCTGAGCAGGCCGCCGAACTGGTCGCGCAGCGTACTTTCCTGCTCGAAGCACTCGGCGCGATGCCCGGCGTCAAGGCCTGGAAAAGCGATGCCAACATGATTCTCATCCGGGTGCCCGACGCCGCCAGGGCGTTCGACGGTTTGTGCCAGCGCAAGGTGCTGGTGAAAAACGTTTCTAAAATGCATCCTCTGCTGGCCGACTGCCTGCGCCTGACCGTCGGCACCGCCGACGAGAACGCGCAGCTGCTGGCCGCGCTCGAACACTCCCTATGACGACCTCCACGCCTGACCGCATCATCACCGCGCCGCGCACCGCCGAAGTTTCGCGCAACACCGCCGAAACCCAGATCACCGTCAAGCTCAACCTCGACGGCACCGGCCAGGCCAGGCTTTCGACCGGCATCGGTTTTTTCGACCACATGCTCGACCAGATCGCCCGCCACGGGCTGATCGACCTGGACATTCACGCCGTCGGCGACCTGCATATCGACGGCCACCACACCGTCGAGGATGTCGGCATAACGCTCGGGCAGGCCGTCGCCCAGGCGGTGGGCGACAAAAAAGGCTTGCGCCGCTACGGCCACGCCTATGTGCCGCTCGACGAGGCGCTGTCGCGCGTGGTGGTCGATTTTTCGGGCCGGCCCGGCCTGGACATGAACGTGCCGTTCAAGAGCGGCATGATCGGCGCCTTCGACAGCCAGCTGGCGTATGAATTCTTCCAGGGCTTCGTCAACCACGCGTTTGTGACGCTGCACATCGACAACCTCAAGGGCGAGAACGCGCATCACCAGGCCGAAACCGTGTTCAAGGCCTTTGCCCGCGCCCTGCGCATGGCGCTGGAGATCGACCCGCGCGCCGCCGGCGTGATTCCTTCGACCAAAGGGTCGCTGTAACGTCGGTAGTGGCCGGCAGTGCGGATTTTCCTGATGTTTTTGGCTGTTTGCGCATATGCAACGGGCATTGTTAGCTATTAATTAAGTAGCAAGCTTCATTTTTATCGCATGTCGAATCTGAAAACGGTGGCGGTGGTCGATTACGGCTCGGGCAATCTGCGCTCGGTCTCGCAGGCCGTGCAGCATGTGGCGGCGGCCAGCGGCTACGAAGTTATCGTCACCTCGCGCGCGCAGGACGTGCTCGACGCCGAGCGCGTCGTGCTGCCAGGCCAGGGCGCGATGCACGACTGCATGCGCGCGCTCGCCGAATCGGGCCTGCAGGCGGCGGTGCTGCACGCCGCCGCCAACAAGCCGCTGTTCGGCGTCTGCGTCGGCATGCAGATGCTGCTCGACCGGAGCTATGAAGGGCTGGGCGGCATGCCGACGCCCGGCCTCGGGCTGATCTGCGGCGAAGTCGTGAAATTCGACCTCGTCGGCAAAACGCAGCCCGACGGCAGCCGTTTCAAAGTGCCGCAAATGGGTTGGAACCAAGTTCGCCAGACGGGGCAGGATGGCCAGCAAGTGCATCCGGTGTGGGCCGGCGTTCCCGACGGCGCGTATTTCTACTTCGTGCACAGTTTTTACGCCTGTCCGTCGGATGCGCGCCACATTGCGGGCACTGCCGACTACGGCGGGCGCTTTGCGGCGGCGATCGCGCGCGATAATATTTTCGCCACCCAGTTTCACCCGGAAAAAAGCGCCGACCAGGGCCTGGCGCTGTACCGAAATTTCCTGCACTGGACTCCCTGAGACGATATTTCCCCGCGATCGCCCCTTGTTGACGGGCGGTCATTTTTTTCCAACGCCAGCCACCGTTTCCCGCCCCACATGCTGCTTATCCCCGCGATTGACCTGAAAGACGGTCACTGCGTTCGCCTGAAACAAGGCGACATGGACCAGTCCACCACCTTTAGCGAAGACCCGGCCGCCATGGCGCGCAGCTGGGTCGACAAGGGCGCGCGCCGGCTGCACCTGGTCGATCTGAACGGCGCCTTCGCGGGCAAGCCGAAAAACGAAGCGGCGATCAAGCGCATCCTGGCCGAAGTCGGCAGCGAAATCGACGTGCAGCTCGGCGGCGGCATCCGCGACCTCGACACCATCGAGCGTTATCTCGACGCCGGCCTGCGCTACGTGATCATCGGCACCGCGGCGGTGAAGAATCCCGGCTTCCTGCAGGACGCCTGCACCGCGTTCGGCGGCCACATCATCGTCGGGCTCGACGCGAAAGACGGCCGCGTCGCGACCGACGGCTGGAGCAAGCTCACCGGGCACGAAGTGGTCGATCTGGCGAAGAAATTCCAGGACTACGGCGTCGAGTCGATCGTCTACACCGACATCGGCCGCGACGGCATGCTCAGCGGCATCAACATCGAAGCCACGGTCAGGCTGGCGCAGGCGCTGACGATTCCGGTGATCGCCTCGGGCGGTTTATCGAACATGGCCGACATCGACGCGCTCTGCGCCATCGAAGACGAGGGCGTTCAGGGCGTCATCTGCGGCCGCTCGATCTACAGCGGCGACCTAGATTTCGAGGCGGCGCAGGACCGGGCCGATGAGCTTAATGGATGAAACGGGCGGCGACATCCGCTGGGTGCAGCGGCTGGCGAATTTCCGCCGGGCTCTCAAACAGGTGCTGTCGGCACTTGAGCTCGGGCGGCAACGCGCTTTGAGCGAGCTGGAGCAGCAAGGGCTGATACAGGCGTTCGAATACACCCACGAGCTGGCCTGGAACGTCATGAAGGATTATCTGGCCCAGTTCTCGACCAGCGGGCTGATCGGGTCGCGCGACAGCACGCGCGCCGCGTTCGCCGCCGAGCTGATAGAAAGCGGTGAGGACTGGATGGACATGATCGCCAGCCGCAATCTCACATCGCACACCTACAACCTGGAAACCGCCGCCGCGCTGGCGAAAAAAATAGCTGAATGCTACGCGCCGCTGTTCAGCTTGTTCGAGCAAAAAATGACCGGGCTCGAGCGTGGCGAACGCGCATAATCCGGCGGCGCTGGAGGCGCTGCGCGAAGCAGGCGACTTTGGCCTGTCCAGTCGCGCCAGGGAACTGCTGGGCAGCGCCTTTGCCGCCGAGCCGCGAATCAACAGGGCGCTGGTCTATGGCTCACGCGCCAAAGGCAATTACCGTTCCGGCTCGGATATCGACATTGCCCTCGATGCGCCGCAGCTGAGCTACAGCGACTGCTTGCGCCTGGCCAGCACGCTTGACGATCTGATGCTTCCCTGGCGGATAGACCTGTCGGCCTTGCATCAGATCGACAACCCGGCTTTGCTCGAACACATCGCCCGGGTCGGCAAGCCCCTTTGGACCAGAGTCCCCTAGCATGCTAGCCAAACGCATCATCCCCGGCTCGACGGAAGCGTTTGCCTGCCCGGCTGATATGCGGACCGGTTTGTGGGTTCGTCGTATTCATTACCCCGAAATTTTCTCCTGCAGCCAGACCTTGATCAACGATTGATAAGGTACATCGCGTTTGTTCGCCGCCGTCTTGATGGCTTCCAGCAAATGCTTGGGAAGGCGAATCGAGATGGTTTGCGTACTGGGTTTGAGATTGGGAAACACAACGCGTTCGCTTTTGGTCCAATCAACATAATCCACCGAATCATGTGTCATCCAGAACTCGCGCTCTTCTTTCTCGCTGGCGAACTTTGGAATGGAAAGCAATTTATTTCCCCCCGATTTCGTCGTCATAAATTTTCCTTTCTCGTACAGACATTTCGCGTGCCGAAATGACGCGAATCAATGTGCTGGAACTTCGCAATGTGAACGTGATATGTAGTTTGCGCTGCCTGTCGGTACAGCCCATGGCTTGCATCCTTCGTTCGACCTGGCTATGAACGATGTCATCCACGAACAACAGGGGCAAATTGAAAAATACCTGTTCGGCTTCCTGCTGGGATACTCCATGCGTGCTTTCGCTCTTGGTGGCGTTGCCTGGATCCCAGTCAAAGCCTTCAATTAGAGAAAAATCAAGCATTAATGTATATTATCAATATATACAACATAGCGCAATATTTTTGAGCCCCTTCCAAGTCATTGGCGCCTCCGCCAGACGACCCTATTCGTCATTTCAACCTGGTTGACCATGCTCACCAAACGCATCATTCCCTGCCTCGACGTGACCGGCGGCCGCGTTGTCAAGGGCGTCAATTTCCTCGAACTGCGCGACGCCGGCGACCCGGTTGAAATCGCCGCGCGCTACAACGA
>CAXSGT010000199.1:0-5847 GCA_964236835.1 uncultured Polaromonas sp. | reverse complement strand
CGACCGTGGGCTCGCCGGCTATGAAGGGCGCCTCCCGGTGGCTCGAGGCCTGGGCGCCAGCGGCCGCAATCAGCAGTAGGCACGCCTTGGCAAGATGCCGTAATTTCGTTTTCATAATTGATTTCCTCGATTTGGACGCAGCGTATGCTGCTCAGCAGGTACGCAGGGGAAATCAAAATGGATTTAAAAAAACGAAATTTTGTTTGCGCTTTTAATTTACTAAGCGCCAAGACCGGACTCGCTGACTGCGCCCCAAGAAAAAATTCTTCACAGGGCGCAGTCTTTTTTCCCCTCAAGCCCCGGTTTTCACGCCAGCGACCGCTCTTGCCGGAGTGATCTTTCCGTCAAGCAGACTCGCGTTAAGCGCGTCGGCTTGCTCGCCGGCTCTTTTGCCGGCGACGAAGGCATGGTCGGAGTTGTAGTACTCCCACTCGCTGTAGCGCCCGGCCAGCAGGATGTTCGCCTTGGCGACCCAGTTGCGTATCGTCTCGACATGCGCCGCGCGTTCATGGTCATACACCACATAGGCGTAAGGCATGTCCACCTCGTTGGCGGCCAGGATGGTGTCGTCTTGCGTGAACATGCCCACCTTGATGCAGTCGGCGATGCAGCGGTCGATCAGCGCCTGCCCTTCGCATGGCAGCGGCTTGTACTCCGAATACGTGATCTCGCAGGTCAAACCGAATCCGCCGGGCGCATTGCAATACGGGCTGGCGTTGCCTTGCACGAAGATCCGGTGGAACACCGTGTCTTCAGGGTAATAGATCCAGTGCTTGTCGGTCAGCGCCTCGCGGCCGATCCCGAGGTTGACACAGCGCACCGACACATGGCGCAAGCCCTTGGCCGCCGCCTGCACCGACGCCGGCGCTTCGTCGCCCATGGCCTCGACCAGCCGGGGCAGCGCCAGGGTGCTGATAAGCGTGTCATAACGGTAGCTGCGGCCATCTTTAAGCGTCACCGTGCGGCGCGATGGCGAAACCGACATCACATCGGCCTGCATTTGCACATCGCCTTCGAGCAGCGGCAAAAAGCCGTCCATCAGCGCCTGGAAGCCGCCACGCAGCGGATAGCCAAAGCGCGCGTTGGGACCCATCGGCTTGGTCACCGGACGCAGCGCGCCGTCGATCATTTCTTCCAGATCGGGCAGCGGCACCCGGCCGCCCAGCCATGACGTTTCCATCTCGACGAGCGGCACGGCCCAGAGCTTTTTGTTGTAGGGAATGGCAAAGTGCTTGGCGACGCCCGCGCCCCATACCTTATAGATGAATTCCTCGAAGTTTTTCGGCGCCGCGGCAGCGCCTGCCTTGGCGATGACGCCCGCCACCGGGCTGGCGCGTCCGGCAGCGGCGGCAATGGTCGCCGTGGCCGCCGAAGGGGCGGAAATCGGCGCGCCCGGGAGTTCTTTTTTCACCGAGCCGAAACGCGCCTCGATGGCGCCGATCAAACATTCCTTGAGCACGTCGGGCGGCAAGCCGTAGAGCGCGCCTTGAAACGGGTAGCGGGTATAGACCTCCTTGCTGTAAATCCAGGCTTCCCGGTTTTGCCAATGCACGTTGTCGCCCAGCAGGGTCTTGTAAAGATCGAGCACATAGGCGTCGTTCGAGAACATGATGTGGCCGGCATAGTCGAAGGTAAAACCGTTATCGACGATGGAGCGGCACCAGCCGCCGACGGTGTCGCCTTTTTCAAGCAGCAAGCTGCCTTTTCCCAAATGGTAGGCGGCAGCCAGCCCGGTCGGCCCCGCGCCGATGATGACGGTGGAATACGCAGCGGGCTGCGCTCCCTGGCTGGCGACGTCGGCCAATTCCAACGGTTCCGGGGCGAATTCCGAATTGGCCGCGTCCTGGGCTGCGGCGATGTTCGCGGGCAGCGCCTCGATTAGCAAATGAATCGCGTCGGCCGTCGCATCCCATGACGTGCCGGACAAAATGCGGCGCATCTCCTGGACGCGCACCGCTTTTTGCGCGTCCAACTCCGCCAGCATGGCAGCGCACGCGTCGATGAATTCAAGCGCCGTATCGGCGATCGCCACGACATGGCCGTAAGGCTCGGCCACATCCCGGATGCGGGTGCTGACGGCTGGCCGCTCCGCCGCCATGTATTCGAGCGTCTTGGTCGGGCTGATGAAGCGCGTCGCATCGTTGAGCGCAAAAGGCAGCAGACAGACATCCCAGCCGGCCATGAACTGCGGCAGGTCGTCATAGCTTTGCTGGCCAAGCCAGTGAATGTTGCTGCGTTGCGGCAGCCTTTCAGCGTTGATTTTCACGACCGGTCCGACCATGACGATCTGCCAGGCGGGATGTGCGTCGGCGATGGCGGCGATAAGGTCCAGGTCGATCCGCTCGTCGATCACGCCGCAATACCCCAGCCGCGGATGCGGCACGGATTCCTGCGCTGGATGGTCCGGCATCGGGCTGCCCGCGACAGGCGCGAAATGGACCGCATCGACGCTGCTGGAAAAGCAATGAACATTGCCATGGCGCTCGCGCTTGGAACGATACAGGCTGGGGCCGCCGGTGAGCACCAGATCGGCCAGCTGATAGAGCGCGTTTTCCCGCTGAATAAGCTGGCGCGGCGCATGCATGAAGCCCGACAACTCATCCATGCAATCGTAAATCACGGCGCGCGGCTTGAGGCCATTGGCCAGCGGCAAGGCCATCGGCGTGTAGAACCAGACCAAATAGTCGTCGATGCCCCGCTCGCGAATGAACTCGGCCAGCTGGCTTTGCAGCACCGGCAGATGGTCGTCGTGAAAGCCGGGGGTCGTGCTGGCGACGTGCGGGCGCAGCACTTCGACATTCGGCGCGGGTCTCAAGTGCTCCAGAAAATCATCGCCATTGGGAACCGGCTCCTCGATAAAGACGATCTGATAGTGCTTGGCCAGGCGCGAGAGCAGGTGCTGGGGACGCTGATAGACAAAATTCCAGCGCAGGTGTGAAAAAACGATGATGGTGGGCATCTTGAATCCTCTCTAGTTGGTGAATGCGCAAAGGCTGGAAATTTCCGCTGAAGGCCGCGGACCGCCGGGTAGGCTGGGAATATCGGGAACATCGGAAGAACGAGGCAGATGTCTTTGCCAGCGTCGCAGTTGCTCCGCATAGGGGCGGCACAAGATTCGCTCGAACGACGCTTCCGGCGCATCGGGACGCGCAGCCATGACCTCCCACAAGCCGCTGTTGTGCCAATGTGCGAAGTCATCCCAGCCATGCCTGTCGATGATGGGATAAAGACAAAGGCCCTCCACCGGCAAGCCGCGCTTTGCGCAGAGCTCGACCTCGCGCGCGACGTCATCGAGCCACTGCCCGCGGCCCTCGCCGATATGGCTGGTTTCAGCGATCAGCATCGGTCGGCGATAGCGCTTCCAGACCGAGCCGATCAGATCGCTAAGCGGTTTGCGGCGTGTGTCGCCCAAGTGCCAGTGCAGCCGCGAATTGCCCGGAAATTCCCACTGATTGTCATGGTAGTAATTCATGCCCACGATATCGAGATGGCGCGGTGAGCCGCCAAGCTGCGGCTCGGCGCGTCCGCACAGCATGTCCCAGGCCTCGAAACCGGAATCGGCCTGCTCAACAATCGCGTCGTTCATTTCAGCGGGCGCATCGGGCGCGGCCACCACATGGATCAACGGATCGCTGTGCATGAAACGAGCCGCGGGATCGGCCTCGCCGAGCACCTCGCAGGCGCGCAACGCGGCGCGCACCAGCTGCATTTTGACCGCCCGGCCATCGGCGAGCGACGTATTGCCAGCCGCCTGCCGCATCAAGCCCGTCGAAGACAGCGCCCAGCAAAGAAATGAAATCTCGTTGATGGGCTGGTAAAACCGCGTTCCTCCGGGCGCCGCGCGCAGCGTTCTGGCGACCTTTAGGCTGAAGCCGGCAAAGCGCTCGACGAAAGCCGGCGAAAGCAGATCGATATCGGCGGGCCAGCCGTAGTGCATCAAGGTCCAGATGACCTCGATGCCATGTGCCGCGGCTACTTCCGCATGCAGCCGAAGGCGCTCGAAACCTTCTTCGCCTCGCGACTCGGTGACGCGCCAGCCTATGCTTTCTCGCACCGTCTGAATGCCGAACTCGGATAGCAGCGCGTAGTCGGCATCAAGGCGCTGCCAGTGCTGATTGGCCTCGTTCATCGACAACAGGCAGCCGGCGCTGTTGACATGGTCGGCGCCCTCGTAGCCAGCCATCCAGAACGAGCGAAACAAGCCGCTTGAGACTGGCGGCTCTTGGCTAAAACCGGCGCTGGCGAAAAATGGGGCTTTCATGGAAAAAAAACCTGCAATGGGATGGACACGTCTTCCGAAAGCGCCTTGAAGTCAGCACTTTTGGAAATCTAAAAAACAAGCGACTGCGCAAAAGCAATCTTTCGCATGGCATACCGCCATCTGTCAAACGAAAACCGCATCTAGCGGATTGCACCTGGGCACGATGCCTAACACTGCGATGTGTACGCATCGGTATGACGCTGTAACATCCAGATAAAGATTATGCCGAGCCGTTATCTATAGCCCTGTAGGAGAAATGCCGCGTGAAATGTGCGAGGCGTGCCCGCATGAGAATCAGGGCAGTCCGATAAGGGCAAGGCGGAAGCGCGGAGCGCGCGTACAAGCCGACATGGGCTCGCGCCCGCTGAAATCGCCGCTATTGGCGGGCTGTTCGCACCGCGGTCGGCAGCGCTTGCGGATGGCTGCTGCGAAACGGGTTGATGTCGATCCCGCCGCGGCGCGTGTAGCGCGCATACACGGTCAGCTTGACCGGCTTGCAGCGCGTCCAGATGTCCATGAAGATGCGCTCGACGCATTGCTCATGGAACTCGTTGTGGTTGCGAAAGCTCACCAGATAGAGCAGCAAACCTTCCTGATCGATCTGCGGGCCGCTGTAGCTGATTTTCACGCTGCCCCAGTCGGGCTGGCCCGTGACCAGGCAATTGCTTTTGAGCAAGTTGCTGGTCAGCACCTCGCTGACCGGCGGCTCGCCCTGCGCGGCACTCAACAACTCGGGCGCAGGCTGGTAGCGCGTGCATTCGACGTCGAGCCGGTCCAGGCTCAGGCCGTCGAATTCGGCCACTTCCTCACGGTCGAACAATTCGGGCAGCAGCAGTTTCACGCCGACGGTCGACGCCCGCGGCGCACCGCGCCATGCGGCTTCACTGAGATCGGCGCGCAGCCGCGCCTGCACCGCGGCCGCGTCGGCAAACCGGGTGTTGCTCAAGCTGTACAGGTAGAGCTTGAAGGATTTGCTCTCGACGATGTGGGGCGTTTCGCACGGCACGGTGAAGTGCGCCAGCGCCACCTGCGGCTTGCCGCGCGGATTGAGCCAGCTCAGTTCATACGCCGTCCACAGGTCGGCGCCGAGGAATGGCGGCTTGTCGGCAATGCCTAGTTCCGCCCGCTTTACCGCGCGCGGAATCGGAAACAGCAGCGACGCGTCGTACTGGTCGATGTAGGCCGATGGTCTGCCGAGCTGGGATCGGTCAGGAGTGTTCATGTCTGGTTTTCCTATTTTCATAGCTAACTATGTCCGCCCTGCTTGCGTAAAAGGCATATTTTGCTGTTTTTTTAGCGCCGGAACACCAGCCGGTCCCATGTCGATGCGCCGGCGTCGAAGCGGTAGCCTTCGGCATCGAAGCCCTTGAGTTTCCCGACGCCGGCCGGCCTGTGTTCAATCGCGTAGCGCGCCATCATCCCGCGTGCGCGCTTGGCCATGAAGCTGACGATCTTGTGGTCGCCGTTTCTGAGCTCCTCGAACACGCAGGATATTACCGGGGCTTTCAGCGCCTTGCGATCGACCGCCTTGAAATACTCCTGGCTGGCCAGGTTGACGATGACCGGCGACGCGTCGGCGGCCGCGC
>CAXSGT010000198.1:0-5898 GCA_964236835.1 uncultured Polaromonas sp. | reverse complement strand
ATGTTCGACAGGAACAGGTAGAGCACCAGCGCCACCAGGAGCGCGCCTTCGACCAGGTTCCTGAACACCGTCGTCAGCGTTTTGCCCATCAGCCAGGTGCGGTCGTAATAGGGAACGATCTGCACGCCCTTGGGCAGGCCGCGCGTGTTGAGCTCGGCGATCTTTTCCTTCACGCCCTTGAGCACGACGCTCGGGTTTTCGCCCTTGCGCATGATGACGATGCCGGTGACCACGTCGTCGTCCTGGTCCTGCCCGACGGTGCCCAGCCGCGCAACGGCGCCGATCGTGACCTGGGCGATGTCGCGGATCAAAATCGGCGTTCCGCCCTTGCTCGACACCACCATGCGGCCGATGTCGTCGGCCGATACCAACAGGCCAATGCCGCGAATCGCGTACTGCTGCGCGCCCTGCGCGACATAGCTGCCGCCGGCGTTGGCGTTGCCGCGGCCGAGCGCGTCGAGCAGGTTCTGGAACGTCAGCTTGTAGGCGCGCAGCTTTTCCAGGTCGGGCTGCACCTCGTACTGCTTGATGTAGCCGCCCATGGCGACGACGTCGGCGACGCCCGGCACCTGGCGCAGCGCGCGCTCGACGACCCAGTCTTCGAGCGTTCGCAGCGTCGTCGTGGTCTGGCCGTCGCCGCGCACCCGGTAGCGCATGATCTCGCCGACCGGCGTGGCGTTGGGCGCGATGCTGGCCTCGACGCCGGGCGGCAGATCGACGCCGCGCAGCCGCTCGCCGACCTGCGCGCGCACCTGCAGCACGTCGGCCTTGTCGTCGTAGGTGACGACGGTGAACGACAGGCCGAACTGCGTGTGCGAGAACACCCGGATCGAGTTCGGCAGCCCCGACAGCGCCACCTCGATCGGCAGCGTGACCTGCTTTTCAACCTCTTCGGCGGCGCGCCCCGGGTAGAGCGCGATCACCGTGACCTGAGTATCGGTGACATCGGGAAAAGCCTCGACCGACAAATTTTTGAACGCGAAAACGCCGGCCATGACGAACAGCAGCGTTCCCAGCACGATGAACAGCGGCTGGTGCAGCGCGTAGTGGATCAGCCGCTTCATGGCCGGGCCTGGCCAGCCGAAGCCGGCGTCGAAGGATTAGCTATTGTTTTAATAGCTGACTGCGCAGCACCGGCGGGCGGTACAGGCCTATTTTTATCCGAACCTTCGGCGATTTTGGCTTCGTTCTGCGCGATGCGGAATTCCCGCGCCAGCAGCAGCATGTTTTCGCTCACGACCTGCTCGCCGACCTCGAGCCCGCGCGACACCACCGCGTCGCGCGGTCCCTGGTAGCTCAGCTGCACTTCGCGCGACTCATACACGCCCGGCTGCACCTGCACCAGCACGGTATGCGTGGTGCCGAGCAGCGACACCGCCTGCGCCGGAATGACGACGCCGCCGCCGAGCATGCGCTCGATGCGCGCGGTCGCGAGCATTTCGGCCTTGAGCAGGCGCTCCGGATTCGCCACCACGCCGCGGACCTTGATGGTGCGGGTCGCGGGGTCGATGAAGTCGGCGGCGGCGATGACGCGGCCCTCGAATTTTTGCCCCGGCAGCGTCGGGATGACCAGCTCGAAGCCGGCGCCGGGCTTGAGCGTTGCGACCTCGGACTCGCGCGCGTCGATCTGCACCCACAGCGAGGTTGGGTCGGTGACGACGAACAGCGCCGGAACGCCCGGGCCGGACTGGTCGGGCCGCAGCTCCTGGCCGGGGTTCAGGTTGCGCTCGACGACGATGCCGTTCAGTCCAGCCACCAGCGCCAGCTGCTGGTTGACGTTGCCGCCGCCGCCGGCGCCATAGAGCCGGGTGCGGGAGTCGGCGCGCTGCGTTTCGGCCTGCGAGCGCGCGGCCTCGGCCTCGGCCTGCTCCAGGTCCTTGCGCGCGACGATGCCGGCGTCGAACAGCTCGCGCTGGCGCTGCAGCGACTTTTGCGCCAGCTGCACGTCGGCCCTGGCCTTGGCGGTGTCGGCCTGCGCGACGCCGAAGTCGGGCGACGCGAGCTGCGCCAGCACCGTGCCGGCCTTCACCGCCTGGCCGACATCGGCCTTGATCGCCATCACGCGGCCGGCGAAGGGTGGATAGATGCGCTGCGTGCGCTCCTCGTTCCACACCAGCCGCGCCGGCAGCTCGACGATGACCGACTTGCTCGGCGTCGCGGTGGCGATGCCGAGCAGCGCCGGCTGCGGATGGCCGGGCGCGAAGCGCAGCTGGTTGCCCTGCAGGATGGGCGCCGGGGGTTCGGGCGCCGGCGCCGGCGCTTCGCCGCAGCCGGCCAGCAGTGCGAACGCGCCGGCGATGAGAGGTGACAGAAAAGTGTGTTTCACGAGGGATTTCCGAAAAAAAGTTGGATGGCGCGTGGCGCTCGCTATTGCTGGCGCAGCCGCCAGGCCTGCGCCGCCTTGGCATGCTCGGCGCGCGCCGCCAGCGCTTCGAGCAGCGTCGCGCGCAGCGTGCGGCGCGCGTCGATCAGCTCGGTCAGCGACATCGCGCCCTTGCTGTAGGCGAGCTCGGCCATGTCGGCGAGCCGGCGCGCGCGCGGAACGATCTCGGCGTCGTAATTCAGGGCGCGCGTCGCGGCGCTTTGCCTCTCCCGCAGCAGGCGCTGAAAATCGATCGTGGCGGCCTGCCGGGTTTTGTCCAGCAGATCTTGCGCCTGGTCGAGCTGCGCCTCGGCGCGCGCGATTTCGCCCTGGAAGTTGTAGCCGCCGAAAACGCCGTAGAGCGGCATTTGCGCCCGGACTTCGATCAGGCGGTTCGACACGCCCGGATAGCGGTCGAACGACGTGCCGATCGTGATGTCGGCTTTTCTTTGCGCCGCGGCGACATCGAGCGCGGCGCGCGCGGCCTCGAGCCGGCGCTGGGCGGCGCGGACATCGGCGCGCGCTTCGACCAGCGGATAAAAATTGGCGTCGCCGGGGGCGGCGTCCTCGGCCAGCCGCAAAGGCCAGTCCGGCTGCGCCTGCAGCAGGCCGGGTCCGGTGAAGCCGGTCAGCTGCGCCAGCGCCAGCGCCGCGCGCTGGCGCTCGAGCTCGGCGCCCAGCACGTCGGAGGCGGCGCGCTGCGCTTCGATCTCGGTGCGCGACGCGTCCTGCGCCGCCAGGTCGCCGGCGCGCACGCGCCGGGCCGCCGTTTCGGCAAGCTGCAAAGCGCTGCGCGAGATCGCGCCGACTTGGGCAATGCGCTCCTGCGCCGCCAACAGGTCGAAGTAACTGGCGGCGGCGGCGAGCTGCTGCTCGACCAGCGCCTGGTCCACGTCGGCCTCGGCCGCCAGGGCGCCGCGCTCGGCCGCGAGCGTGCGCAGCGCGCGCTTGTTGCCGCGCTCGAATGTCCAGTCCAGGCCGATCGACGTGTCGATGCGCTTTTGCGCCGGGCCGCCGGCGCCGATGCCGTTTTGCAGGTCGATCGACGCCGCCTTGGCCGACAGCAGCGGCGCCGGCGCGTGGTTCGCCGCCGTGATGTCGGCGCGCGCCGCCGCCAGCGTCCGGCGCGCCAGCGACACGTCGAAATTATTGCGCGCCGCCTGCAGCGCCTGCGCCAGGGAAATCGGTGAAATCTGCGTGATCGGCCTGGCGGCAGCGACGACCTGCGCGCCCGCCGGCAGTGAAATGGGCAGGCAAACGACCAGGCCGGCCGCGAAAAGTAACTGTCGTATGCTCATGGGATGTTTATCCCATGCGCAGGCTGACGAGTACCTGACCAGCGAGAGACTTGACCGCCGCCCGCTCATCTTGCGCCCCTGTTCCAGGCGAATCACAGCGTATGCGGATGTCGAGCGTCGTTGAAAAAATCCATGCTTGACATCACCGCCATTTGCCTGGTTGTCACGGCCCTGCTGGCCTATCTCAACCACCGCTTCGTGCAGCTGCCCACGACGATAGGCGTCATGGTCATCGCGCTGACGCTGTCCTTGGCCATTGTGGCGCTGGACGCCACAGGTCTGGCGCCAGCGCTGCGCCGCTATGAGGAGTCGTTCCTGCGGTCGATCGATTTCAGCGATGTCTTGATGCAGGGCATGCTGTCGCTGCTGCTGTTCGCCACCGCCCTGCATGTGGACTTGAGCGAGCTCAAGGCGCTGCGCTGGCCGGTTGCCGCGCTGGCGCTGCTTGGTACGCTGGCGTCCACCCTGGTGGTCGGCCTTGGCATATGGCTGGCGCTGCCGTGGGTGGGGATGGGCCTGCCGCTTTTGCACTGTTTGCTGTTCGGCGCGCTTATTTCTCCGACCGACCCGATCGCGGTGGCGGGCATTTTGAAGTCCGCCGGCGCGCCGAAAAACCTTGAGCTGGTGATTGCCGGGGAATCGCTGTTCAACGACGGCGTGGGAGTGGTCATCTTTACGCTGCTGCTCGGAATGCTCCACAGTGGCGATGCGCCTTCAATGAAAGCCGCGCTGGCGCTGCTTGCGCGCGAGGCGGGCGGCGGCATCGCCTTCGGCCTGGCGCTGGGCTGGGCGACGTATCGCCTGCTCAAAAGCGTCAATGAACACAAGCTCGAGGTGATGCTGACGCTGGCGGCGGTCACGGGCGGCTATGCGCTGGCCGGTTATCTGCGCGTGTCCGGTCCACTGGCCATGGTGGTGACAGGCCTCATGGTCGGAAACCAGGGACGCGCGCTGGCCATGTCCGGCGTCACGCGCCACTACGTGGACATGTTTTGGGAACTGGTGGACGACATCCTCAACGCGGTGCTGTTCGTGCTGCTCGGCATGGAAGTGCTGCTGATCGCATTTTCGGTTTCCCTGCTGGTCGCCGGAGGCGTCGCCATTGCCGTGACGCTCCTTGCGCGGCTGCTGACGGTGGGTTTGCCGGTGCGGGCGCTGGGCAAGCGTTTTGACCTGCCGGACGGCGCCTGGCGCGTACTCACCTGGGGCGGGCTTCGCGGCGGCCTTGCCGTGGCACTCGCTTTGGCCCTGCCGGCTGGCGCCCAGCGCGACACAGTGCTTGCGCTGACCTACTGCGTGGTGGTGTTCTCCATTCTGGCGCAGGGCTTGACCATTGGCCGGGTGGTGCGGGCAGCGATCCGGCGCGCGCCCTGAGGCGTTCATCAGGCCAAGGGAGCCCGCCTGCGATCAAGAAAGTAACTGTCGTATGCTTCTGGCGTGTTTATCCACGCGGCGGCCGTGCTTTGGCTGACCTGGCCGCCTCCCACCATTTCAGTGCCTATGTACAGGGCGCATGCAGCGCCCCCAAGCCCATGCGAATTCTTTTGGTCGAGGACGACGCCGCGCTGCGCGGCGTGATGCTGCGCAGCCTGAACGATGCGGGCCATCGGGTCGAAGTCGCTTCCAACATCGACGAGGCGCGCCACTGGTGGCGCGTGCAGCCGTATGACTCGGTGCTGCTCGATTTGAATTTGCCGCTGTCGGCGCGTGAACACAGCGGCCTGGGCAACGGCCTGGCGCTGCTGCGCGAGGCGCGCGCCCGCGGCGACCGCACGCCGGTGCTGGTGCTGACGGCGCGGGGCCGGCTCGACGAGCGCATCGCCGGGCTCGACGCCGGCGCCGACGACTACCTGGGCAAGCCGTTCGACCTGGCCGAGGTCGAGGCGCGGCTGCGCGCGCTGGTGCGCCGCGTTCACGGCACCGACGACCAGGTCGCGCGCGGCCAGCTGGCGCTGGACCGCAAGGCGCGGCGATTTTCCCTGCACGGCCAGCCCTGGGACCTGCCGGCGCGCGAATTCGAGGTGCTGTGGGAGCTGATGACGCCGCCGGGCCGCGTTGTGAGCAAGCGCGTGCTGTCCGAGAAGCTGTCGGGCACCGACGACGCGCTCGGCGACAACGCGCTGGAAGCCTTTATCTCGCGCCTGCGCAAAAAGCTCGCCGGCAGCGGCGCCGGCATCCGCACCCTGCGCGGCCTGGGCTATGTGCTGGAAGAGGAGCTGGCGGCAACATGACGCGCCC
>CAXSGT010000197.1:0-5952 GCA_964236835.1 uncultured Polaromonas sp. | reverse complement strand
GTTCGCGCTGGTGCTGGGCGTGGCTTTTATTGGGCTGCACATTCGGCGGCGCATGACCGCACCTGCCAGGCAATGAGCCTTTACGGCCCGCCGACCTTGCCGCTGCTGCCGGACCGGCCACACCCGCTCAATGCCAGGGACGACGCGCATGCCTTGATGCAATCGCTGCGGCAGTGCTAAGTGGCCCAGCTTGCACCGCGGTCGCCTGAGACGGCAGGTTGATCCTTACGCGACACAGGCGCAAGCGGCCTTGCCGCCGGCTCAGACCCTTACCGCCTGGCGCACCCGCACCTGCAAGCGCTCGGGCGAGACATACTGCTTGCGGTAGTCCTCGAACAGCATGCTGTCGCCGGCTTCGATCTTCTTTTGCGCGGCGACCGATTGCTCGCTGAGCGCGGTGAACCGCGCCTGCTGCCCGGCGCTGAACGGCAGGCCCAGCAGCGCCGCCTGGGTGCGCAGCGACCGGGCCTTGACGAAGCGGACGAAGGAATTGTCGAAGTCCCGCGCCATCGCGGCGAGCACCCTTGCCGACGGCAGCGTCGAGGCGTCGGTGAGCCCCACCCTGGCGGCCGCGAGCGCGTCCTGGTAGCGCGCGCCGCCATGCGCGGCATCTAACGCATCGGCGATCGGCGCGCATTCTGCCACCACCTGCGCGCCCCATTCGGCCAGCGGCACCTCGCCGCCGCCGCGCCTGAGCAGCACGCCGGGCTCGCGCCCGCACGCGGCCGTCTGGTGCTGGTTGTGCTTGAGGTCGTCGATTTCAGCGGGCGTGTCGGGCGGGCTGTCCGAGAGCAGGCAGTGGAGCAAAAACACGTCGAGGAAACGCATCGTCTGGGCGTTGATGCCGACCGGCTCGAACGGGTCCAGGTCCATCAGGCGGACCTCGATATATTCGACGCCGCGCTCGCGCAGCGCGTGCAGCGGCCGCTCGCCGGGGCGTATCACCCGCTTCGGCCGGATCGTGCCGTAGAACTCGTTTTCGATCTGCAACAGCGTGGTCGCCAGCTGGTTGTAGTCGCCGCCGGGGTTGCGGATGCCGACCGCCTCGTATGCCGGATACGGCCGCGTCAGCGCATCCTGCAACGACGCGCCGTAGCCTTCGAGGCTGTTGTAGCTGACCGCCAGCGACGCCTGCGCATCGCTCTGGTAGCCCAGCCGGCCCATGCGCAGCGACGTGCCGTGCGGCATGTACATGGTGTTGTCGGTAAGCGTTTGCAGTTCGTGCTGGCGGCCGGCGACAAACGTCGAGCACACCGCCGGCGACGCGCCGAACAGGTAGAGCAGCAAGAACGCGTGGCGGCGGAAATTGCGGATCACCGAGAAATACTGCTCGCTCGCGACGCCCGGCAGCGACCAGTTGTAGTGAATGCCCGAGATCGTCTGCATGCGCCGGCCGTAGCGGTGCGACAGGCCCACGCGGTAGACGCTTTTGGCGCGCCCGACGTTCGACGCGCCGAAGCGGCCGATCGGTATCGTCTCGTCGGTCGGCAGGCCGCACGGCATGCTCGACACCCAGAGCATTTCGTCGCCCGCGTCGCGCAGCGCGCGGTAGCTGAACTGGTGCAGCTCGGTGAGCTCGCGCAGCGCCGCTTCCGGACTCGGATGCGCATCGGTGACCAGCTCGATCTGCGACTCGCTGAAGTCGGTCGTGATGCTGGGGTGCGTCAGCGCCGAGCCAAGCGCGCTCGGGTGCGGCGTCAGCGCCAGCGCCCCGCCGGGCTGGGCGCGCAGGCTTTCCTTTTCGATGCCGCGCCGCATGCCCTTGAGCTGTTCGGGGGTAAGCGCTTGCAAGCGGGCTTGCAAAGTCGCGGCGGCGGGTGCCTGCAATGGGGTCATGTGGGGTTTGCCTCTGATTCCTGGATTGGCGTGGAAGTTATCACACGCCCGCGCTTCGCGCTTCGCACCACGCCGGGGCGCCGCGCCGGTTTGGTCGAAGCTAATTTTTTAATAGCAAACTAATCATGCCCAGCATGCGGAAACAGCCTATTTGTTCATCAAAACGCCTGGTCAGGCCAGCACCCGGAGCAGCCAGGCCTGCAGATCGAGCACCTCTTGCGGGCAGACCGAATGCTCCATCGGGTACTCGTGCCATTCGACCAGGTAGCCCAGCGCCGCCAGCGCGTCGCGCGACGCGGTGGCGCGCGCCAGCGGCACCACGCCGTCGCGCGAGCCATGCGCCAGAAAGATCGGCACGTCCTGGTTCGCCGCGCTGCCTTCGGCGGCGGTCTTGCCCGCCAGCGGCAGGTAGCCGGACAGGCCGGCGATGCCGGCGAGCCGCTCGCCGTGGCGCAGGCCGGCCATCAGCGCCATCGCGCAGCCCTGCGAAAAACCGGCGACGACGATGCGATTCGCTGGAATGCCGCGCGATTTTTCCTTGGCGATGATCGCCTCCATCGCCGCCTGCGACCGCCGCATGCCGGCCTCGTCCTGGCGGCTGGTGATGTCGGCGCCCAGGATGTCGTACCACGCCGGCATCGAGTAGCCGCCGTTGATCGTCACCGCCAGGTGCGGCGCGCTCGGAAAAAGAAAGCGCACCGGGCCGACGCCCGACAGGTCGAGCTGCTCGGCGATGGGAACGAAGTCGCGCCCGTCGGCGCCCAGGCCGTGCATGATGAGAATCGTCGCGACCGGGTTCTCGCCGGTCTGGGCTTCGATGAGCTGGAGTGACATGGCGCTTGCCGATCAAAATAGGGAATGAAAAGCCGGGATGCGAGAACGCTCCCGGCGGGTCGGCCCGATTTTAGTGCGCCCCGCCGGCGTCAGACGGCTGCGCATCCATCGCCGTTCGGCATGCGTATTCGCATGATGATTGAAGGCTGTGCGCTTGGGTATTTTTCAGGAGCAACATGATGAAAACCGGTTTTTTGCGTTTGCGTTGGGTGACGGCAAGGCTGGCGTGGTTCCTGCCGGCCGCCCTTGCGGTGTTGCTGGCGATGCTGCCGGCAGGCGCGGCGGCTTTCACCCCCGCGCAGGAAAAAAGCGTACGCGCCGTCGTCGAGTCACAGCTGGCGGCGCTGGCCCGGGACGATGCCGCCAAAGCGTTTTCATTCGCGGCGCCGAATGTGCGCGAGGCGGTCGGCTCGCCCGCGGCCTTTCTGGCGCTGGTGCGGCGCGGCTATCCTGCGATTTATCGGCCTTCGTCGGTGGCTTTTCTCAAGCCCGAAGGCAAGGACGGCGCGGCCGTCCAGCGGGTGCAGCTGATCGATGCCGGCGGCGGCGCATGGCTGGCGATTTACAGCCTGCGGCTGCAAAGGGACCGGTCATGGCGCATCACCGGCTGCAACGTCGTTCCGAACAAGGGACGGATGGCCTGACGCGACAGCATCGCATTGCTCTATTTTTAATAGCGAACTATGCTTGCCGCCATTGCGCAAACGGCATTTTTTATGCTTTTTTCAGGCCAAAGCCGCAAGCGCGCCGGCGGTGCGGTCAATAGGCGCCCAGGTAATCCTTTTTTTCCAGCGGTACGCCGTTGTGCCGCAGGATGTCGTAGGCGGTCGTCACATGAAAAAAGAAATGCGGCAGGCCGTAGCTGAACAGGTAGGACTCGCCGGTGAAGCGCTTTTCCCGTGGCGTTCCGGCCTGCACGATGACTTCGCGCGCGCCGGCGCCGGCGAACGCCGCGGCGTCGAGCCCGTCGATGAACGCCAGCACCGTGGCGATGCGCGCCCGCAGTTCGGCAAAGGTCTGCTCGGTGTCGGCGAGCGCGGGCGGCTCGGCGCCGGCAAGCCGGGCCGCGGCGCTTTTGGCGAAGTCGCTCGCCACCTGCACCTGGCGCAGCAGCTTGTACATGTCGGGAAAGAGCCGCGCCTGCAGCAGCGCGTCGGGGTCGATTTTTGTCGCCGCGACATGCGCCTCGGCCTTGGCCAGAACCTGGTCGAGGCCGCCGAGCAGCTGTTTGAAGACGGGGATCGAGGCGGTGTAGATAGCGTCGTGGGCCATGAATTTCTTTCAAGAGTGGAGTCGCGCAACGCCGCCGCAGCCTGCGGCCGCGCGGACCCTGCGCATTCTCGCCTTGCCTGGCGGTGCGAAACTAGGATTTTTTGCAGGAACCCTATGAACCAGGCAAAAGCCTCGCCGGCCCGCCCGACGCGCAATGATGCGCAGCGCCAGCTCATCCTCGACGCCGCATCGCTGCTGTTCATCGAAAAAGGCTTCGGCGGCACCCATATCAACGACATCGCCGACGCCATCGGCGTCACCCGGACGGCGCTCTACTACTACTTTCCGAGCAAGGAATCGATGCTCCAGGCCTTGACCGAGGAAGTCACCGAGAAAGCCGGCATGCTGGCCGAAAGCGTCGCGGCGCGCGACGCGCTGCCGCCACGTCAGGCCCTCAGGCAGCTCATCTTGCAGCACGCCGGCCTGATCTTGTCGCACCCACTGCAGTTCCGGGTCGTCGAGCGCAGCGAAAGCAGCCTGCCCGAGCGCCATCGGCTGGCGGCGCAGGCAGCGCGGCGCGCGGTGCTCGAGCATTTCGTCGGGGTGATCCAGCGCGGCATCGACAGCGGCGAGTTTCGCAAGGCGAACGCGCATGTCGCGGCGTTTTCGATCATCGGCATGTGCAACTGGTGCGCCTGGTGGTTCGATGCCGCGGGCGCCCTGCCGGCCGATGCCGTCGCCGCGTCGATCGCCGACTTCGGCGAGCGCGCGCTCGCGCCCGACCAGCCGCCGCGGCGAGGCCGCGCGACGACGGCTTTGGACGCCGTCGATCAGATGCGCGACGCGCTGGCGGTACTGGAGAGCCAACTCGGCAAGTCTGGATGAGCCTATCGATTCGATCAGGGTTAACACTTAAGTCAAATAATTGACACTAGCGTCGAAACTATTTATGATTCCCGTCGAACGAAACGTTTATCCATCGAGCCTGGAGCCATCGACATGAGCCTAGAACCCGAACTTGCGCGCCTGACGCTGCGCGGCGTTGACCACACCGCCCGGCCGACCTGGAAGCTGCGCGAAACCATCGAGTTTTACCGTGACAAGCTCGGGCTCGAACTGGTGCATGTGATTTCGGCGCGCGGCTGGGGGCCGGCGACGCACCCCGATTTTCTGCACTTCTTCTTCGACAGCGGCAACGGCAGCGCGATCGCGTTCTTCTACTATCTCGGCTCGGACATGCCCGCAGGCCTGGCTGGCAAGGAAACCCGGCCGCCGCTGCCCGACGACCATGTGTTCGACGCGACGCACACCGCCTGGCTGGTCGAGAGCGCCGAAGAGCTCCAGGCTTGGCGGCGGCGCCTGGAAGCGCACGGGCTGACGGTCTCGGTCGAAACCACGCATGAGGTGATCGAGTCGATCTATGTGCGCGACCCGAACGGCTATTTCGTCGAATTCACCCGCAAACTGCGGCCGCTCGCGGACATCGACGCCGCCGACGGCGCGCTGACGCTGCGGGCCGCGCTCGAAGCCGAAGACGCGGCGAAGCGCGGCGGGCGGCGCGTCACGGCGGTCGATGATATCTGGTCGGGCAAGGCCAGGCTGCTGGACGCGGTGAACGGACGCACGGGACGCGCCGGCGTCGGCATCTACGTGCCGGCGGTCGATGAGTTTTCGGCCGTCGTGCGCGACGCCGCAGGTCGCGCCGACTGCCGGGTCGCGCGGCTCGGCGACTACGATTTGATCGAGTCCGACGCCCCGATCGAGTTCCGGCGCAAGGCGCTGGGACTCAAGCCCGCCGTCTGGTACGGCCTTTTCACCGGCGGCGTTCGCGGCTGGATCGAGGTCTTCGACCGCGACCGCGTCGTGATCGCGCCGCTCGAAGCCGCATAGGAGACAGGCGACATGGCGGACATCAGGCATCGATTGGACGGCGTCACCTACCCACCAGCGGAGCGGGCGGCGGAATGGCTCGCCGACGGGTCGTGGCTGGCATCGACGGTCGGCGACGCGCTGCGCGCCACCGCCAGGCGCTTTCCCGGTCGGCCGGCATTCATCAGCGACGAGCGGACC
>CAXSGT010000196.1:4623-5981 GCA_964236835.1 uncultured Polaromonas sp. | reverse complement strand
GGCGCGCGCGGCCTTGACGGCCACGTTGAGCATGGGATGTAGATTGCTGGACATAAAAGGGTGGGAACGAGCGCTACGGAGCTGCCGGAGGTGACCGCGGGCAGGCGACAATGACTGATTTTACCGGCTCCACTTGGGCCACCCGCGCCGCCCGCGATCCGGCGCGGTTTCGGCGTTCCCGCCGGCAGCGGTATTTCCCCATGAAAACACGTTTCGTCCTGATCAACACCAGTCACGCCGGCAATGTCGGCGCCGCCGCCCGCGCCATGAAGGTGATGGGTTTCGACGACCTGGTGCTGGTCGCGCCGCGCTGGGCGAACGTGCTCAGGCGCGAGGAAACCATCCAGCGGGCCAGCGGCGCGCTCGATGTGCTGAAAAACGCGCGCATCGTCGCCACGCTCGACGAGGCGCTGGGCGGCATGGCGCACCTGTGCGCGACCGCGATGACGCCGCGCGACTTCGGCCCGCCGACGCGGGCGCCGCGGGCGTATTTCGCCGAATTGCTTGAAAAAAGCGACTTGCTATCGAAAAAGGAGCTACTAAATCCCGCCCAGAATGCGCAAAACCCCGATTCGGTCGCTTTTTTGTTCGGCTCCGAGCGCTTCGGCATGCAAAACGACGATGTCTATCGCTGCCACGTCGCGCTGAGCATTCCGACAAATCCGGCATTCGGCTCGCTCAACCTGGCCGCGGCGGTGCAGCTGATCGCCTATGACTGGCGCGAGGCGCTGGGCGGCTTTGGCGTGTGGCCCGCCACCGGGGAGGCGCGGCTGGCAGACGCCGCCGCCGTTGGCGGGATGCTCAGGCACTGGGAAGAAGCGCTGATCGGCATCGGCTTTCTCGACCCGGCGTCGCCGAAGAAACTGCTGCCGCGATTGAACCAGCTGTTCAACCGCGCCCAGCTCAGTCCCGAGGAAATCCACATCCTGCGCGGCATTGCCAAGGCGATGATGCGGCGAGCGCGGGACAAAACGCCGGCGCCAGCGGATACCGCGGCCGCACCATAAACTCGGCGCATGTTTTTTTCTCGAATCCGCTCCGACATCCAGTGCATCCTCGAACGCGACCCGGCGGCGCGCACCGCCTGGGAAGTGCTGACGTGCTATCCGGGCGTGCATGCGCTGCTGATGTACCGCTGGGCGCACTGGTGCTGGCTGCACGGCTTCAAATGGCTGGGCCGGTTTATCTCGCACCTGGCGCGCTGGCTGACCGGCATTGAAATCCATCCCGGCGCGAAGATCGGCTGCTGCGTGTTCTTCGACCATGCAATGGGCGTCGTCGTCGGCGAGACGGCGGAAATCGGCGACGGCTGCACCATTTATCAAGGCGTGACGCTCGGCGGCACGGCGCTCTACAAG
>CAXSGT010000196.1:0-4613 GCA_964236835.1 uncultured Polaromonas sp. | reverse complement strand
GAAACCCATCTCCCAGGATCAGAGTGGCGGAATGCTTGCTCAGGAGCTCGGGCCTCTTTGCGCAGCTATCGATCCGGACGCGCGCGCCCAGTTCGGAGATATCCAGCAGGGCCAGTCCTTCGGAATGAAGATTCGAACAATGCAGAGTGTTTTGTGTCGAGTCGTCGAGCCAGCCAGTACGCGTCGCTCGGCGGCACGGCGCTCTACAAGGGAACGAAGCGCCACCCGACGCTGGGGAAAAACGTCGTCGTCGGCGCCGGCGCGCAAATTTTGGGCGGCTTTACCGTCGGCGACGGCGCGAAGATCGGCTCGAATGCCGTCGTTGTCAAGCCGGTGCCGGCGGGCGCGACGGCGGTCGGCAATCCGGCCCGCGTCATCCAGGCCGATGCCGATGTCAAGCGCGAACAGGCCGCCAGCCAGATGGGTTTTTCAGCGTACGGCGTGACGCAGAACGACGACCCTCTGAGCCAGGCGCTGCGCGGGCTGATCGACAACGCCTCGGGCCAGGAGCACCAGATTGCGCTGCTTTGGCAGGCGATCGAAAAGCTATCCGACTCGCCCGCAGCTGCGCGCCGGGATTGCGTTCCAAAGGATGCCGCGCTGCAGGAAAACTTCGAGGCCGAAAGATTGAGCCAGCTGGTGGGGAAGTAGCAGCCTGCGGATTTTCAGGCCGGACGCCGCAGCGCGAGTTCCAGAAAGGCGGCGGCGCGCAGGCAGTGGCGGTCCGCGCGCGGCGCACCGACGATCTGCAGGCCCATAGGATGGCCTGTCACGCCCGTGGCGCCGGCGACATTGACGCAAGGCAAACCCAGCAGCGTCCAGGCGCGGTTGAAGGTCGAAGCGCCGGTGCTGCCGTAACCGGCGGGCGCTTCGTCCGGCGCGCTCGGCGTCATCAGCGCATCGAACTCGCCGAACCACTTTTGACACGCCAGGCGGGCTTCGTGCGCGGTGTTTTGCGCGGTTTCGTAGGCCTGCGAGCCGATATGGCGCGACGCGAGCAGGTAGTCGCGCAGCACGGCTGACAGCGCCTGCGGATTTTTATCCAGCTGATCGGCTTCGCGCGCCAGCGAGCGCCACGCTTCGTAGCCCTGAATCATGTCGTGCGCCTCGAACACGTCCTTTATCCAGGCCGGCAGGGTGATATCGCGCACCTCTGCGCCGGCGGCGCTCAAGGCGCGGCGGCCGGTGTCGATGGCCCGCTGCGCGCTGGGCGACACCGGTCCCCAGGGATAGGCGTTGGGCACGCCGATCACCCAGGGGCGGGCCGGCGTTTCATCGGCCTCGCCCTCCAGCGAAAGCGCATAACCGCTGACGGCGTCGGCAAACCAGGCTGCCTCGCGGACGCTGGCCGCGAACACGCCGATGGTGTCGAGCGACCAGGAAAAGCATTTGATTCCCGCCGTCGGCAGCAGGCCGAAGCTCGGCTTGAAGCCGGCAACGCCGCAGTACGACGCCGGCCGAATGACCGAGCCGCCGGTTTGCGTGCCGACAGCGAAAGGCACCAGCCCGGCCGCGACCGCCGCCGCCGATCCGGCAGACGAGCCGCCCGGCGTGCGGCCCGCGGCATTCGGATTGCGCGTGGCGGTGGGATCGAGAAACGCGAATTCGGTGGTGCTCGATTTGCCTATCACCAGGCCGCCGGCGCGGCGGATGGCGCCGACCATGGCCGCGTCGCTCAGCGGCCGCGCACCGGCGAAAAGCGCCGAGCCGTAGCTGGTCGGCAGATCGCGGGTGTCGAAAATATCTTTCACGGCGACCGGCAAGCCCTGTAGCGCGCCACCTGCGCGCTTCAATTTGTCGAGTTGATCGAAGGCGGTCGGCCGGTCCAGCAGCGAAACAAAAGCGCGCACGCTGTCATCTATCTTGTCGATCCGGTCGAAGGTGGCGGAAAGCAGGGCCGCTGCGTCGAGCGTGCCCGCTGCCAGTTGCTGCGCGGTGTCAATGGCCGTGGGCTTCGATCCGTTCATGCGGCAGGGCGAATCGCCGATTTCGGCCGGAACGCCCTACACACCTCGTCGCGCGTTTCCAGATAAGGCCCGCCGATCAGGTCGATGCAGTAAGGCACGGCGGCAAAAATGCCGGGAACGACCGATTCGCCGGCTTCGTTTTTCAAGCCTTCGAGCGTCTCGGCAATCGCCTTCGGCTGGCCGGGCAGATTCACGATCAGGCTTTGGTCGCGGATCACGGCGACCTGGCGCGAGAGGATGGCGGTCGGCACGAATTTCAGGCTGATCTGGCGCATCTGCTCGCCGAAACCCGGCATGGCTTTGTGCGCCACGGCGAGCGTCGCCTCGGGCGTGACGTCGCGCAATGCCGGGCCGGTGCCGCCGGTGGTCAGCACCAGCGAGCAGCCGGCGTCGCAAAGCGCGATCAGTGCGGCGCTGATGCCCGCCTGTTCGTCGGGAATCAGCCGCTCGTCGAACGTGATGGGATTGCGCAGCGCGCGCGTCAGCCAGTCCTTCAGGGCCGGCAGGCCTTGGTCGACATAGACGCCGGCCGAGGCGCGGTCGCTGACCGACACAATGCCGATCCGCACCGGCTCGAAGACGCCGCTCATGCCTCGGGCTCCTTCGTCATCGTCTGTCGGACGAGCTGGAAAATCTCGCGATACGCCTTGCCGTGGCGCGGCGCTTGGCCTGGGGTTTCGGGCTTGGCGATGTCCTTGCGCGCCTGGCGGACCAGTGCCCGCAGCTGCTGCGCATCGGTGGTGGGGAATTCGGCGAGCCAGTCGCCCAGCGCATCGTCCGACGCAATCAGCCTGTCGCGCCACTGCTCGGCCAGGTGCAGCGCCAGCGTCAGGTCGGCCGAGCCGTTGGCCTGCTCGTCGATGGCGGCGCGGATCGGCGCGGCGTCGAGCGGGCGCATCAGCTTGCCGATGAACTGCAGCTGGCGGCGTTTGCCTTCGAAATTGGAGATGCGCCTGGCCTGGGCGATCGCGTCTAACAGCTTTTCGGGCAGCTCAAGCCGCGCCATCAGGTCGGCGCGCAGGCTCAAGAGCGCTTCGCCAAGGGCTTGCTTTTCATCGGCTTCGGCCTTGAGCTGCGTCTTGCTTGGCGGGCCGGCTTCTTCGAGCGCGATTTCCTCAGGCTTCACGAACCGGCCGTTGGACCAGTAGCCTTTGGCGGCCTTGGGAGTCTTGTTGTTCATGGCAGTCAGTATCATAGCCACCCATATGACCCAAAAATCCCCCGTCCGCGCCGCCATCCGCCAGCCCGAAGCCGGTTTCAGCTTTCACCGCGATTTTTTCGAAAACCTGGTCGATACCGCGCTCGGCCACGCCAAAAAGCTCGGCGCCACCGATGCCGCCGCCGAAGCGTCGGAAGGCTGCGGCCTGTCGGTCAGCGTGCGCAAGGGCGAGCTGGAATCGGTCGAGCGCAACCGCGACAAGTCGCTCGGCATCACTGTCTATGTCGGCAAAAAGCGCGGCAATGCGGCGACCAGCGATTTTTCCAAAGCCGCGATTCGGCAGACCGTGAAAGCGGCGTACGACATTGCGCGCTTTACCGCCGAAGACGAAACTTCGGGCTTGCCCGACGAGCAGGACATTGCCCGCGAGCACCTGGCGCTCGATTTATTTCACCCATGGGCGATCACATCCGAAGACGCCGCCGGGCTGGCGCTGCAATGCGAAGCCGCCGCGATGGGAACGTCGCGCCTCATCACCAATAGCGAAGGCGCTGGCGTGTCGGCGCAGCAAAGCCATTTTTTCACCGCGCATACCCGGGGCTTTCGCGGCGGCTACGCCAGTTCGCGCCACAGCATTTCGGTCGCGCCAATCGCCGGCAAGGGAAGCAGGATGCAGCGCGACGCCTGGTACAGCTCGATGCGCGACGCGGCCGAGCTGGCGCGCCCGGAAGCCGTCGGCCGCTATGCCGCCGAACGCGCGCTGGCGCGGCTGAAAAGCCGCAAGATTCCGACCACCGAATGTCCTGTGCTGTTCGAGTCGCCCTTGGCGGCCGGTCTGCTGGGCGGCTTCGTGCAGGCCGTCAGCGGCGGCGCGCTGTACCGCAAAAGCACCTTTTTGGCGGACAGCCTGGGCAAGCCGGCTTTTTCCAGGCACATCGACATCAGCGAGGATCCGCATCTGCTCAAGGGCAAGGGCAGCGTGCCGTTCGACGAGGAAGGCGTGAAAACCAGCGCCCGCCAAGTGGTCGAGGCCGGACGCGTCGCGGGTTATTTCCTCAGCACCTATTCGGCGCGCAAGCTCGGCATGCGGACGACGGGCAACGCCGGCGGCTCGCACAACCTGACGCTCACCAGCCGCAGGACGCGCGCCGGTGACGACCTCAACGCGATGCTGCGCAAGCTCGGCCGGGGCCTGTTCGTGACCGAGCTGATGGGGCAGGGCGTGAATTACGTCACCGGCGACTATTCGCGCGGCGCGTCGGGTTTCTGGGTCGAAAACGGCGAGATCGCTTTTCCGGTGGAGGAAATCACGATCGCCGGGAATTTGAAGCAGATGCTGATGGGCATCGACGCGGTCGGCGCCGACGCGTACAACTATGGCGCGAAAACCGTCGGGTCGATTCTGGTCAACCGGATGAAAGTCGCCGGGAGTTAAGGCCCCCACGGTCGCTCACTTCGTGTAGCTCCCTGCCCCCGAGGGGGCCGCC
>CAXSGT010000195.1:0-6018 GCA_964236835.1 uncultured Polaromonas sp. | reverse complement strand
CACCAATGCACCGGCTTCAAGCCCCGATAGACAAAGCCGCGCTCCATGATGCGCTTGAGCGCGCGGATTTCATTGGCTTCATTGCCGAAATCCATCGTGCGGTAGGGATGGTCCCAGTCGCCGAGCACGCCCAGGCGCTTGAAGTCGGCCATCTGGCCGGCGATCTGCTCGGTCGCGAAGGCGCGGCTTTTGGCCTGCACCTCGTCGCGCTGCAGGCCGCGGCCGTAGAGCTTCTCGATCGCGTTTTCGATCGGCAGGCCGTGGCAGTCCCAGCCCGGCACGTAGATCGCGTCCAGGCCCTTCAACTGGCGCGCCTTGACGATCATGTCTTTTAAAATCTTGTTGACGGCGTGGCCGATATGGATCTGGCCGTTAGCGTATGGCGGGCCGTCGTGCAGCACGAACTTCGGCGCGCCAAAGCGCGCGGCGCGCAATTTTTTATAGATGCCTTTTTCGTCCCATTCGCGCTCCCAGCCGGCCTCGCGCCGGGGCAGGTCGCCGCGCATCGGAAATGGCGTGTCGGGCAGGTTCAAGGTGCCGCGGTAGTCGATTTTTTTATCAAGCATGGTCGTCAATTCGCAAGGGGGGCTAGGGCAGGCTCGGCCCGAACGGGGTGGTGTCGGAATGCGGGGAAACAAGCCATGCGCCCGGAGCCTGTCGAAGAGGGCGCGGCAGTGGCGGGCGGATTTAAATTCGGTCGCGCGTGGTCTGGCGGCTGGTTTCGGCGTGCATCGAGGCGGAAAACGACTGGACAAAAAAAGCCCTTGCAGCGGCGCAGTCCCGGGCAATGCCGGCTGCGAGGCTTTGCAGGCTGTCGTATTTCAGTTCGTCATGTAGCTTATGCACCAGTTCCACGCGAATGATTTTACCGTACGCCCCTTCGTCGCCGAGGCTGGCCGGCCAGTCGAGGCAATGCGTTTCAAGCAGCACGCGCCCGCCGTTGGCGTCGCCCGGATCGAGCGAAGGCCGGACACCCAGATTCGCGACACCCAGCAGTGGCTGCGCCGCCAGGCCATGAACCTGAACCGCAAAAATTCCGCTCGCCGCCGGCTTCCAGTGTGAAAAGCGCAGGTTGAGCGTGCGAAAGCCCAGCGCTCGCCCGAGCTTGGCGCCATGCGCCACATGGCCCGAAATACTGTAGGGCCGGCCAAGCAGGGCGCCGACCCGCGCCATGTCGCCGTGCGCCAGCGCCTGGCGCACGGCCGAGCTCGAGACGCGGGTGTTGCCGACCTCGTAGCTGTTCATCCGCGCCACATCGAAGCCGAGCCGCGCGCCGGCCGCGTCGAGCATCGCGTAGTCGCCAGCGCGCCTGGCGCCGAAGCGAAAATCGTCGCCGACCAGCACATAGCGCGCGCCCAGGCCGCGCAGCAGCACGCGCTGAATGAAGGCGTCGGGCGCCAGCGCTGCCAGGCGCGCGTTGAACGGCACGACGACGCACTGGTCGATGCCGCAGCGGGCAAGTTCGCTGAGCTTGTCGCGCAGCGTCGCGATACGCGCCGGCGCCAGCTCGGGTTTGCGCGCCAGCGCAGCGAAATAGTCGCGCGGATGCGGCTCGAAAGTAACGGCGCAGCTGACCACGCCGCGGTGCCGCGCCTCGCTTTGCAACAACGCCAGCATCGCCTGGTGGCCGCGGTGCACGCCATCGAAGTTGCCGATGGTCAGCGCGCAGCTGGGCGCGAGCCGGGGATCTTCATAGCCGCGAAAAATTTTCATAAAGCGAATTATCGTTTTTGCGGCGGCAGCCCCCACTTGCGTAATGAGGTACGGGTCAACGCGGCGCCAGCCACCATTTTTCACGCCGGCAGCGCAATTTCCCTGTATATTGATTCGTTGGCCGCCAGGCCCCGCGCAGCTACTCAATGGAGGAACTCGTTTGAAGGTTTTGAAACTCTCGGCCCAGGGCTTGCCCCAGGCATGGATCAGCCTGGAGCTTGCCGTGCTGCATTACGCGGCCGATGAGGTGCGCTGGGAGATGGGCGCGCGCATCGCCACGTTTCATGGCGGCCACAATGCCGTCACCGGCGCGCAGTCGATCATCCATGTCAACAGCATCATCGGCACCAAGGGCGTTCCGAGCATCAACCCCTTCGAGCTGGTGCCGGGGTTGACGAACAGCAAGCTGTTCTCGCGCGACCGCAATGTCTGCGCCTATTGCGGCGGCAATCTGTGCGAGGAAGACCTGACGCGCGAACACATCGTTCCACTGGCGCAGCGCGGCCTCGACAGCTGGATGAACGTCGTCACCGCGTGCCGCGGCTGCAACCACCGCAAGAGCAACCGCACGCCCGAGCAGGCGCACATGCCGCTGCTCTACACGCCTTACATTCCCAGCCTGTGGGAAGACTTCATCCTGCGCAACCGCCGCATCCTGGCCGACCAGATGGACTTTTTGATGGCGCACATTCCGAAAACCTCGCGGCTGCACGCCTGACTTCAGGCGAACACGCCTGCCGTGTCCTGCATCCGGCTGGAGACTTCGCCCAGGTGGTGCAGCGTGTCGCCGAAGGTCATTTCCAGCTGCGTCAGTTTCTTGAAATAGTGGCTGACGATGTACTCGTCGGTCACGCCGATGCCGCCGTGCAGCTGCACCGCCTGCTGGCCGACAAAACGCATCGACACGCCGAGCTGCACCTTCGCCCTGGCCAGCGCGCCGCGGCGTTCGTCGGCGGGCGCATTGAGCTTGAGCGACGCGTAGTAGCTCATCGAGCGCGCCAGTTCGAGCTGCATCTTCATGTCGGCGACGCGGTGGCGCAGCGCCTGAAAGGTGGCGATGGCAACGCCGAACTGCTTGCGCGTGTTCATGTACTCGACGGTCACCGCCAGGGTCTTGTCCATCACGCCGACGGCTTCGGCGCAGCTGGCGGCGATGCCGATGTCGATGGCATGCGCCAGCGCGGCCAGGCCATCCAGCGTGAGCAGCGTGGCCGGGGCGTTGTCAAACGTGACCTCCGCCGCTCGGGCGCCGTCCTGGGTCGGGTAGCCGCGCGTGGAAACGCCCGCCGCCGCGCGTTCGACCAAAAAGAGCGCCATGGCGCCGTCGACCATTGCGGGCACAATGAACGCGTCGGCCTGGTCGCCCGCCGGAACTATGCTTTTAGTAGCAAACAATGTCCAGCCAGCCTGCGCGAAAGCCGCTTTTGCTTCACATTTTTCAAAATCGTAGCGTGCGGCGCGTTCCTGGTACGCCAGCACCACCAGGCTTACACCCGACGCGATTTTTGCCAGCCAGTCCGACTTGAGCGCCTGCGGTGCGTAATTCGAGAGCACGCCGCCTGCGATCAAGGTCTGCGCCAAAGGCTCGAGCACGATGCCGCGCCCGAGTTCCTCCATCACCACCATGCCCTCGACCGGCCCCATGCCCAGTCCGCCGTCGTCCTCCGAGATATAAAGCCCCGCCAGGCCAAGCTCGGCGAGCTCGCCGTAGGCTTCGCGGGAAAACCCGCCGGCATTGGCGATCGCGCTGCGGCGGGCGAAGTCGTATCCCTTGTCAACCCACTTGCGAACGGCGTCGCGGAGCTGCTCCTGGTCGTCGGTGAAGTCGAAATCCATGCTGAGTTTCCTTTGGACGTATTAGCCGAGAACGAACTGCGACACGATGTTGCGCTGAACTTCGTTGGAACCGCCGTAGATCGTCGTCTTGCGCAAATTGAAATAGCTCGACGCCAGCGGCGCGTTGGCGACCACGCCGCCGGGGAAGTCGCCTTGCCAGCCGGCTTCCATCGCTTCTTCTATAAAAGGCAGGCTGAACGGGCCGGCGGCGAGCATCATGAGCTCGCCGTAGCGCTGCTGGATTTCGCTGCCGCGTATTTTCAAGAGGCCGGCGATGTCGAGCGGATTCTTGCCAGATTTTTCGGCCGACAGCACCCGCAGCACCAGCATCTCCAGCGCCACGATATCGACTTCGAGCATCGCGATCTGGTCGCGAAAGCGGCTATCGTCGTAAACGCCTTCGGCCTTGGCGATGCGTTTCAAGCGTTCCAGCTCCCGCTTGGAGCGATTCACGTCGGCGATGTTGGTACGTTCGTGGCTGAGCAGATGCTTGGCGTAGGTCCAGCCCTTGTTTTCCTCGCCGATCAGGTTCTCGGCCGGCACTTCGACGTTGTCGAACCAGACCTCGTTGACCTCGGCTTCGCCGTCGAGCAGCTTGATCGGCCGGACGGTGA
Source organism: uncultured Polaromonas sp. (assembly GCA_964236835.1). Lineage (GTDB taxonomy): Bacteria > Pseudomonadota > Gammaproteobacteria > Burkholderiales > Burkholderiaceae_C > Polaromonas. The sequence continues at coordinate 1,855 of CAXSGT010000195.1, read as the reverse complement.
CGCCGGGCGACTTCATGTCGATCAGCAAAAATGAAATGCCGGTTTGCGGCTTGCCTTCGTTGCTGGTGCGCACCAGGCAGAAAATCCACTCGCCATACTGGCCCAGCGTGGTCCAGGTCTTCTGGCCGTTGACGATGTAATTGCCTCCAACGCGCTCGGCGCGGCATTTGACCGACGCCAGGTCCGAGCCCGCGCCCGGCTCGCTGTAGCCTTGGCTCCACCAGACCTCGCCGCTGCCGATGCCGGGCAAAAAGCGCCGCTGCTGCTCGGCGTTGCCGAACGCCATGATGACCGGCGCGACCATCACCGGGCCGAAAGGAATGATGCGCGGCGCGCCGGCGAGCGCGCATTCTTCCTCGAACAGGTGTTTTTGCACCGCGTTCCAGCCTGGCCCGCCGAACTGCTTGGGCCAGCCGTAGCCGAGCCAGCCTTTTTTGCCGAGGATTTTGGCCCAGCGCTGCAGGTCGTCGCGGCTCAGGCGCAGCGCGTGGTGCACTTTGTTCGCGATGTCGGCCGGCAGGCTGGCGCGCACCCATTCGCGAATCTCTGCGCGGAAGGCCTGTTCTTCGGGGGTGAAGGCTAAGTCCATGGTGTCGATGTCTCCAAACAGGTTGTCAAGCGGGCTCGGGGCTAAGCCTCGAATGGTTTTGGCGCGGCGGCTTTTTCATTCTATGTCCCAGGCATAGCCGCGGATTGGAAAAACCGGGCGCCAATGGCCATAGACTAGACGCCTCGAAGCGGCGCAAAGGACCTCGCAGGCGTATGACAAGCAGTAAAAACATCGTGATCCTGATCTCCGGCAAGGGCTCCAACATGGCCGCCATCGTCAGGGCGGCGGGCAGGCAAGATTGGCAAAAAAAGATGGGCACCCAAATCGCCTGCGTCATCAGCAACCGGCCCGATGCCGAAGGCCTGGCTGTCGCCACCGGGCTGGGCATCGCCACGCGCGTAGTGGACCATCGGCAGTTCGCCTCGCGCGACGCCTTCGACGCCGCGCTGCAAGGCGCGATCGACGAGTATCAAGCGGCGCTGGTCGCGCTGGCGGGTTTCATGCGGATTTTGACGCCGGCTTTCGTGGCGCATTACGCGGGCCGCCTGGTCAATATCCACCCGTCGCTGCTGCCGGCGTTTCCCGGCCTCGATACGCATCAGAGGGCGCTCGACGCGGGCTGCAAGGTGGCGGGCGCGACGGTCCATCAGGTGACGGCCGATGTCGATCACGGCCCGATCCTGGCGCAGGCCGTGGTGCCGGTGATTGCGGGGGACACGGCCGCGAGCTTGGCGGCGCGCGTGCTCACCCAGGAGCATCTGATCTATCCGCAAGCTGTTCGCGAGCTGCTGCGCTAGACGGATAAGATTCTTGATGCGTATTCGACTTAAACGCGTTTCCCTGGCCTAGCGCCGGCCCTCTTGGTTGTTGCCGCCCAGCATGTCTTCTAGGCCATGGTCGTGCAAAAAGACGTCACCGACAACGCCATTAACTCGAAAGACCACACCGCGCTGGTCGCGGCCGTCAAAGACGCGGACCTAGCTGAAACCCTCAAGGGTTCTGGTCCGTTCACCGTCTTCGTACCGACCGACGCCGCTTCCGCGGCATTCCCCGGGCGCCGCCGTCGAGACAATGCTCAAACCTGAAAAACGCCGCGCCACCTTATCCCAGGACCATGCACCTACCCAGTTCGAGCCAGCATCTCGAACTCGACTGCATCATGCGCGCAGAAAACACGCACATCGTCGCCGTGATCGAGCGAGAGTCGGCGCAGTTTCTTCTGGTTCGCAAGTCGCGCAGCGCGATCGACTTCCATCATTCGCTGGTAGCCACGCAGCCCCGGTGGACACGAGTAAGCCTCGGCAC
>CAXSGT010000194.1:0-6051 GCA_964236835.1 uncultured Polaromonas sp. | reverse complement strand
GCGTACAGGTTGTCGGTGCATTCCGAGCTGCCGTCCTTGATGTCGCCGTCGTAGATCGAAAAGAGAATGTCGGACCGGTTGATGCTCTGAATCAGCGCCGGAATTTTCGGCGCGTCGCCGGCTTTCTGGTAGGGCATGTCGCCCCAGAGGCCGAAGGAGAAGGTTTGCGCCTGGGCGCAGCTTAAGGTGAACGCCAGCAGCGCGCCGGCCAGGATTCGGGTTGACATCGATGCTCCACCGTGAAAAACGCCAAGCGTAGTTCATCTGCGCGAGGCCCGGCCCAGCAGGCCGGCGCGGAGCGCTCAGGCAGCGCGAATCGCGTCGGGATGCTCTGCCGCCAGCGCCAGGCCGCCGACGATATCGCCGACGACGATGATCGACGGGCTGGCCATTCCGGACTCGCTTATGGCTGCGGCCAGTCGGCCCAGCGTGGTAGTGATGTGGCGCTGCGTCGCCAGCGTGGCGTTCTGGATCACCGCCACCGGCGTCGCGCCGGGCAGACCCGTCAGCAATTCGTTCTGGATGCGCTGCGCGCCGCTCACGCCCATATAGATCACCAGCGTCAGCCGGGCGCTGTGCGCGGTGGCGGCGAGCGCCTTCCAGTCGGCGCCGGCGTCGCCGGGCTTGGCGTGGCCGGTGACGAAGACGACGCCGTGGGCGTGCAGCCGGTGCGTCAGCGCGACACCCAGCGAGGTCACCGCGGCCAGCCCGGCGGTGATGCCGTTGACGACCTCGACCTCGATGCCGACGGCGTGCAGATGCTCGACCTCCTCGCCGCCGCGGCCGAAGATGAACGGGTCGCCGCCCTTGAGGCGAACGACGTTTTCACCTTCCCGCGCGGCCATCAGCATCAGCTTTTCGATGAAAGCCTGCGGCGTCGATTTGCAGCCGCCGCGCTTGCCAACATGGACGATCCGCGCATTCGGGTTGGCAAACGCCACGATGTCGTCGCTGACCAGGTCATCGACGAACAGCACGGTGGCGCGCTGGATCGCCTTCAGGGCCTTGAGGGTGAGGAGTTCCGGATCGCCGGGGCCTGCGCCGACGAGGGTGACTTTGCCGTTGTTCATAGTTGGGCAACAAGATGCAAGATGTGCGCCACCTGCTGCGCAATCGACGGCGGCACCGGGCTATATCCGGCCAGCACTGACCGGATATAGCCCGCCGTACCGGCCGCGTCGGTGGCTTTCGGCAGGTCGGGCACCGAAGGCAGCGTTCCCTTGACGCCTTCGTCGAGCAAAACACATTGCCCCTTGATAAAGCCCTGCATCTGCGGCGATCGCCGGGCGTCGGCGACGCCTTCGCCTTCGGTGCCGCGCAGCAGCAGCGCGTTGGCAGCGACCAGCTCGAAGGTCGCGGCCATCAACACCGCGTATTCGGGATGCGTGTAGCTGCTGACGACGAGCGACTTGCCAGCCACCGGATTCATCAGCTTGACCAGGCTGTGCGCCGGATTGCGCAGGCCGACGACGCGGCGCACATCGAGCAGGCGCGTCAAGGCCGGGCAGAGCAGCTCGGTCGGCACGAACGCCACTTCGCCCGGCGCTATGGTTCTGATAGCTGTCAATGCAGGCGTATCAAGCGCCGCAAGCACTTCTGATATAAAAATGCGGCTCGATTCGGTCGGCGTGCCGTGAATCAGCACGGCGAGGCCCTCGCGCGCCAGCAGCAGCGCCAGCAGCGGCGTGAGCAGCGGCAGCTTGCGCGCGCCGTTGTAGCTCGGCAGCACGACCGTGGCGCCGGCGCTGGCCGGCAGCAGGTGAAGGCGCTGATGGAGCGCATCGAGAAAGCCCGCCATTTCTTCCGGGGTTTCGCCCTTGATCCGCATCGCCAGGCAGAAAGCGCCGATTTCCAGGTCGCTTACTGCGCCATCGAGCACCTGGCCGAGCAGGTCGGCGGCCTGTACGCGCGGCAGGGCGCGCGCGCCGTCCTTGCCGCGTCCGATGATCTTGATGTAGTGGCCGATGCTCATGCGGCGATTGTCGGCGAACGCCGATAACGTGCTCGACGCTCAGGTCAACGCGTGGACCGGGATGACCATGCGCTCCGACAAGCCGCCGCGGGCGGCGCGCACCTTGCGCTTGAGCTCGGGAATGCACGAGCCGCAATTGGTGCCGCATTTGAGGGCCTTCTGCAGCGACGCCAGCCGCGCTTCGTCGGTGTTCATGCCACCTGTGTCGCCGGCGCCGCGCGGCAGCGCGGACAAATAGTTGTCGATCGCCGCGTCGGTGACGTTCAGGCAGCTGCACACCAGCTTGCCGCGCGACTGCACCGCCACCGGCGCCTTGGCGCCGGGCAACAGCAGCAGCCGGCCATACGCCTGCGCGGGCAGCTCGTCGAGCAGCAGCGTCTTGATCCAAGCCTCGGCGCTGGTGTCGCCGGCCAGCACGAAGCCGGCAAGCTCGGCATGGTCGCCGTTTCGCACCAGCCGCACGCAGCGGCGCTGGCCTTTTTTCCGGTCGGCGTAGCGCAGCGTGTCATGCCCGCCAAGGCCCAGAATATTTTCGATGCGCGCCACGGTTTCGTCCAAAGGGGCTTCGTAGCCCGCGGCCCGAAACAGCACGCCGGTGCGTTCATTGCCCGTGGCCGCATTGGCCAGCGGCGTGTTGTTGGAAAACGGCACGCAGCTGGTGAAGGCAAACGCCTGCATCAGCGGCTTGAGCTGTTCATGCGCGGCGAGCGCGTCGGCGCCCGGCAGCCAGGCCATGGCGAGCAGCGTCCACGGCAGTTCGGCCTTGAGTATCTTGACCGCCGCATGCTTGAGCTCGGGCTGCTTCGAGCTCGGGCAGTAGGCCGACGTTGTCAGCGCGTTGACGCCCGCCAGCGGCGTGCCGATGCTTGAAACGCCGCTCAGGTACTCCTCGCCCCAGTGCATCGCGATGAACGCCTGGCTCATGCCGATCTCGGCGCTGGCCTGCGCCGGCACGACGATCGAGCCGCGCCTGGACGTGACCTGCACCAGGTCGCCGTCTTTGAGCATGCGGCGCGCCATGTCCTGCGCGTTCATCTGCACCGCCGGCTCGGCCGCGTGGCCGAACAGGCGGCCGAGCGTTCCGGTGCGGCTCATGCCGTGCCACTGGTCGCGCAGCCGGCCGGTGGTCAGCGAAAACGGGTAGCGCGACTCGCGCGGCTCGGCGACCGGCTTGTAGACCGTGTTGACAAAGCGCGCCCGGCCGTCGGCGGTCGGAAAAATGCCGTCTTCGTAAAGCCGCACCTTGCCGGCGGCTTCGCCCTCTTTCAAAGGCCACTGCTGCGGCGCCGCGTCGAGCATGGCATAGCTCATGCCGGTGATGTCGAGGTCGCGGCCGCGCGTCGATTCGCGGTGCTCGTTCCAGAGCGCTTCGACGCCGGCCGCCGGGTCGGCCAGCGAATACGGAAAAAGCGAAGGGCGCGGGCTCCCGAGCAAATTTTCCAGCCGCCGCGCGAACTCGACGGCGATCGCCCAGTCGTGCCGGGCTTCGCCGGGCGCCGGCACCGCCGGCCGCACCCGGCTGACGCGCCGCTCGCTGTTCGTCACGGTGCCGGTCTTCTCGCCCCAGGTGGTCGCCGGCAGCAGCAGGTCGGCATAGTCGCAGGTCACGGGCGTGGCGAACGACTCCTGCACGATGACCAGCTCGGCGCGTTCAAGCGCGCGCCGCACCGTCGCCTGGTCGGGCATCGACTGCGCCGGATTGGTGCAGGCGATCCACAGCGCCTTGATTTCGCCGTCGGCGGCGGCCTGGAACATGTCGACGGCGGTTTTGCCCGGCTTTTCGGGAACGCTGGCGACGCCCCAGAGCGCCGCGACCTCGGCCCGATGCCCGGCGTCGTCCATGTCGCGATGGCCGCTCATCAGGTTGGCCATGCCGCCGACTTCGCGCCCGCCCATGGCGTTGGGCTGGCCGGTCAGCGAAAACGGCCCTGCGCCCGGTTTGCCGATCTGCGCCGTCGCCAGGTGCAGATTGATCAGCGCCGCGTTCTTGGCGGTGCCGCTGCTCGACTGGTTCAGCCCCTGGCAGTAAAGGCTCAGCGTGGCGCCCGAGGTCGCGAACAGCCTGGCGGCGGTGAACAGGTCTTCCTTGGCGATGCCGCAGGTTTCCGCCACCAGGTCGGGCGTATAGTCGCGCACCGTGGTTTTAAGCGCGTCGAAGCCACTGGTGTGCGCCGCAATGTACCCGCTGTCGGTCCAGCCTTCCCAGAGCATGATGTGCAGCATGCCGTTGAACAGCGACACGTCGGTGCCGGGCTGGATCGGCAAATACAGGTCGGCGATTTCGGCGGTGTCGGTGCGGCGCGGGTCGCAAAAGATGATTTTGAGCGCCGGATCGGCCGCTTTCGCGTCTTCGATGCGGCGAAACAGGATCGGATGCGCGTACGCGGTGTTGCTGCCGACGATGAAGATGCACCCGGCATGGTTCACATCGTCGTAGCACGAAGGCGGCGCATCGGCGCCGAGCGTCTGCTTGTAGCCTGCCACCGCGCTGCTCATGCACAGGCGCGAGTTGGTATCGACGTTGTTCGTGCCGATCAGCCCCTTGGCGAGCTTGTTGAAGGCGTAATAGTCCTCGGTCAGCAGCTGGCCGGAGATGTAGAAAGCCACGGCGTCAGGGCCGTGCTCGCCGATGATCTGCGCAAAGCGCTCGGCGGCGAAGTCGAGCGCGCCGTCCCAGCCGATGCGCTGCGGCGCCTCGTTCCGGCGCTCGCGCCGCATCGGGTGGAGCAGCCGGGTTTGCCGCGTCACGGCCGCCGACGCCGTAAGCGCCAGCGTCGAGCCCTTGGTGCAGAGCCGGCCGAAGTTGGCCGGATGGTCCGGGTCGCCGCGCACGCCGGTGATCTGGCCGCCCTGCGACTCGATGACCACACCGCAGCCGACGCCGCAGTAGGGGCAGGTGGAGCGGGTTTCGGTCATGGCGGACACGATATTGACGAGGTTGATTGCGGCACCGGGCAGGCAAGTCAATCAGTTCATGACCGAAGGCTCGGGACGGCCGCTGTCGTTGGCGCCGTGATTCCCAAGCGCGCGGATCGGGCCGGCGACCGGCGCCGCCAGATCGGTCGCATGCGTGGCGAGCTCGCCAGCGTCAAGATGCACGACGCCGCCCGCCACCTTGACGGCGAAGCGCGGCGTGCAGCCCTCGTCGGGCGCCTTGGCGCAGCCGCCGGCCAGGTCGATCGTCCAGTTGTGCAGCGGGCAGGCGACGCTGGTGCCGAAGACGATGCCCTGGCTCAGCGGCCCGCCCTTGTGCGGGCAGCGGTCGAGCAGCGCGAACACTTCGTCCTGGCCGTTGCGAAACACCGCCACGTCGATGCCTCGTGTGCGCGCCACGCGGCGCGACCCCAGCACCGGGATGTCATCGACGCTGCAAATTGCTTTCCACTCACTCATGGTTGTTCCTATTTCAGCCCAGTACGCGGGTATACAGGCCGGCGACCCGGTCCATCACCTGCAGCAGGTTTTCGCTGGTTACAAATACGTCGCTGGCGGATTTGCCGCCCGCGCCCCGCGCCTTGAGCGCATTGTCGAAAAACAGCCACTGGCTGTCGGCGAGCGCCAGCTCCTGCTTGATTGCCGCCGTCGCCTCGGGCGCATTGCGCAGCAACGCCAGGGCCGGAACGAATTCATCGCGCGCCTTCGTGATCTCGCGCCCGCTCGCGGCGCTGTCCACGTTCCAGTTGCCGGCCAAGTAAAACTTGGCCATGCGCTGCGACAGCATGCGCTGGCGCCCCGCGACGTTGACCAGTCTGGCGCCCGGCTTGCCCGCTTGCTGTTCATACAGGCCGGTGCCTTTATGCGCCAGGGCCAGCACTTTTTCGCCCTGGTCGAGCACCAGACCGGCTTTGTCCTGCGACGGCGCCGCGCCGACGAGCAGCGCTTTGTAGTTCGACCAGGCCGATTCCAGCTGCATATACGTGTCGCGCGTCTCGCCTGCCGGGGCGTAAGCCTTGAGCTCGATCAGCTGGCGGTCGAACAGCGCCAGCGACTGATCGAGTATCCGGCGCGCCGCTTCGGTCTCGATCCCCTGGCCTAGGGCGAGCCACGCCTTGCCCATGCGCTGCGACAGCATGCGCTGG
>CAXSGT010000193.1:0-6057 GCA_964236835.1 uncultured Polaromonas sp. | reverse complement strand
ATCGCTTGTCTGTCGAACATATCCCTTGCCTTTAGTTAGCTTGAAATCCGCTCTAAAGCGCCAAGCTGCCCGTGCGGATCGATGACGAACTTCACCGGCGCGCCGGCGTCGAACTGCGCATAGCCCGTGGGCGCTTCATCGAGCGAGATCACTTTCACGCCGACGATGTCGGCGATCTTGATGCGCTCCCACAAAATCGCTTGCATCAGTTGCCGGTTGTACTGCATCACCGGCGTCTGCCCGGTCATGAAGCTATGCGACTTGGCCCAGCCGAGCCCGAGCCGGATGCTCAGCGAGCCGGTCTTCGCCGCCGTGTCCACGCCGCCCGGGTCTTCGGTCACGTAGAGGCCCGGAACGCCGATCTTGCCGGCCGCGCGAGTGACTTCCATGAGCGAGTTGAGCACCGTCGCCGGCGCCTCGTGCCGCGCGCCCTCGTGGCCATGGCCGCGCGCCTCGAAGCCGACCGCGTCGATGGCGCTATCGACTTCCGGCACGCCAAGAATCTGTGCGATCTGCTCGCCCAGCGGCGCGTCGCTCGACACGTCGGCGGTTTCAAAGCCGACGCGCCTGGCGTGCTCGAGCCGTATCGGATTGACGTCGCCGACGATGACGATGGCTGCCCCAAGAAGCCGCGCGGCCGCCGCTGCCGCGAGCCCGACCGGCCCGGCGCCGGCGACATACACCGTGCTGCCCGGCCCGACGCCGGCGGTGACGGCGCCGTGGTAGCCGGTGGGCAAAATGTCCGACAGGCACGTCAGGTCGAGAATTTTTTCGATCGCCTGGGCGCGGTCGGGAAACTTCAATAGGTTGAAGTCGGCATACGGCACCATCACGTACTCGGCCTGCCCTCCCACCCAGCCGCCCATGTCGACGTAGCCGTAGGCGCCGCCCGGGCGCGACGGATTGACCGTCAGGCACACGCCGGTCTGGCGCTCCTTGCACAGGCGGCAGCGGCCGCAGGCGACATTGAACGGCACCGAGACGATGTCGCCGACTTCGAGCATCTCGACGTCCTTGCCGGCTTCGATGATTTCGCCGGTGATTTCGTGGCCGAGCACCAGGCCGGCGGGCGCGGTGGTTCTGCCGCGCACCATGTGCTGGTCGGAGCCGCAGATGTTGGTGGTCAGCACCTTCAGAATTACGCCGTGGTTCGCGGTGCGGCCCCGGGGGTTGAGCAGCTTGGGAAAGTCGATGGCGCGCACCTCGACCTTGTGCTGCTCGATATAGACAACGCCTCGGTTCGTTGACATAAATTTTCTCCTTTGATGGTCGCTGACTGAAAACTAGTGGAAGAAGACTCGAAAGATACCGTCTTTTCTGCTGGCGGTCTTACGCGCGGCCCTAAGCTGGGTGGCTGTGCTTATGTTGGCTGCTACTGATAAAAGCTTTGCATCAAAGAAAAACGGTTTTCAGCTTGATCCAATCATCCATCTTGATCGATGCAACAAGCTGTGCCATAAACGCGCTGCAAACGCGAGCCCTACAATTTCCGGAGACGAACATGAAGCCTGTCTTTACCCTGCTGGCCATGGCGCTTGCCTGCCAGGCGCCTTTCAGCGTCCTGGCCCAGACCGCATCTTTTCCGAACAAGGCGGTCCACCTGCTGGTCGGCGCGCCGCCCGGCGGCGGCAATGACCTGGTGGCGCGGGCGATTTCACCAAAGATGGGCGATGCATTGGGGCAACAACTCATCGTTGAAAACAAGCCTGGCGCCGGCAGCATGCTCGCGGCGGGCCTGGTCGCGAAGTCGCCTGGCGACGGCTATGCGCTGTTCATGGCGAACAGCTCGATTGCCTTTGCGCCCAGCATGTACGACAAGCTGCCCTTCGATCCGGTCAAGGACTTTTCGTCGGCGGGCGAAGTCGGCAAGATGCCGCTCGTGGTGCTGGTCAACAAGTCGCTGCCGGTGAATTCTTTACAGGAATTGGTCGCCCTGGCGCGGGACAAGCCGGATAGCGTCAATTTCGGCTCGGGCGGCAGCGGCTCACCACAGCATCTCGCCGGCGAGCTGCTCAAGTCGCTGGCCGGGCTGCGAATGTCGCATGTGCCGTACAAGGGAACCGGTCCGGCGATGACCGACCTGATCGGCGGGCAGATCCAGCTGATGATCGAGCCGCTGGCGTCCGCACTGGCGCATGTGAAGGGCGGCCGCGTCAAGGCGCTGGCGGTGACGGGAGCGCAGCGGTCGGCTGCGCTGCCTGAAATTCCAAGCTCGCGCGAAGCCGGCTTTCCAGGGCTCGAAGTCACCGCCTGGTACGGCCTGCTAGCGCCGGCGGGAACCCCGGCCGACGTCATGGCCAAGCTCAACGCGGCGCTGAACAAAGCGCTGGCCGACAGCGCCACCAGGGCCAGCCTGCAGGCGCAGGGGCTGGACGTGACGCCGGGCGTGCCGCAGGTGTTCGCCGACCTGATCGCCGGCGAGATCGCGCGCTGGAGGCCGGTCATCCAGAAGGCCGGCATTCGCGCCGACTGATGCCCGAGGCACGAAGCATGCGCAGCGACACGGCGGCGAATATCGACGGTCTCGCCGCGCTGGCCAGACGGCGCTTACCCCGCGTGATCTGGGATTTTCTCGACGGCGGCGCTGAAGACGAAGTGACGCTGCGCTGCAACCGCGCCGCCTTCGGCAACTACCGGCTGCGCCCGCGCCTGATTACCGGCAATGGCAAGCGCGACCTGTCGATCACGCTCTTCGGCCACGCCTTTTCGGCGCCGTTCATGATCGGCCCGACCGGACTCAACGGCATTTATATTCCCGACGGCGACCTGATGCTGGCGCGCGCCGCGGCGGCGGCGGGCGTCGGCTTTGCCTTGTCAACCGCGTCGAACAATTCGATCGAGCAGGTAGCCCAGGCGTCGAGCGGGACAAAATTTTTCCAGATGTATCCGTGGGGCGGCCGGGACCTGTCGGAGCGCCTGATGGAGCGCGCCAGCGCCGGCGGCTACCGCGCGCTGATCGTGACCGTCGATTCGCTGATTCCGGGCAACCGCGAACGCGATGTGCGCAACCGTTTTGCCCACGCGCTGCATTTTTCGCCGAAGATCGTCTGGGACGCGATGACGCATCCGCGCTGGCTCGCCTCGACCTGGTTCGCCCGCGGCATGCCGCGTTTTGAGAACGTCGCCGATTTCGCCGCCGCGGGCGCCGATGCCTACGCGCTGGCCGCTTACACCCGAACCCAGCGCAATCCTTTTTACGACTGGAACGACATCGCCTGGCTGAGGAAAAACTGGGTCGGACCGCTGCTCATCAAGGGCGTGCTGACCGCCGAAGATGCCGAATTGTCAAAAGCCCATGGCGCCGATGGCGTGGTGGTGTCGAACCACGGCGGCCGCGGCCTTGACCATGCGCCGGCGACGCTCGATGCGCTGCCCGGGATCGTTCAGGCGGCCGGAGCGATGACGGTCCTGGTCGATGGCGGAATCCGGCGCGGCAGCGACATCGTCAAGGCGCTCGCCTTGGGCGCCAGAGGCGTTTTGCTCGGGCGCGCCACGCTCTACGGGCTGGCCGCCGATGGACAGGCGGGCGTCTCGCGGGCGCTGGCGATCCTGCGCGAGGAAACGGACCGAGTTATGGGGTTGATCGGCTGTGCGACCATCGCGGAAATCGGCCCAGCGCATATCGAATTCGCAAAGACACGGCTGTAGCTCCGCCGGCAGCGCTATCGTTTCATTCGACAGCCATCTTCGAGTCTCTGACCACCTTGCGCCATTTTGCAATATCGCTGTCGATCAAGGCCGCGAATTCGCCCGGCGTGCTGCCGACGGACTCGAAGCCGATCGCATTGAAGCGCGCTTTGATGTCCGCAAGCAGCAGCGCCTTGGAAATCTCGCTTTGCATTTTCAAGATGATGTCCCGGGGAGTGCCGGCGGGGGCGATGAGGCCGTTCCAGGCGTTGAACTCGAATCCGGGAACCTCCGATTCGGCCAGCGTCGGCACCTCGGGCGCGGCCGCCGAGCGCTGTGTCGAGGTTACGGCCAGGGCGCGCAGCTTGCCGCTTTTGACATGCGGCAGCGCCGACGCCGGGCTGTCGAAATAGAACGTCGCTTCGCCGGACAGCACGGCGGTGGTGGCTTGCGCGCCGCCCTTGTAGGGAATGTGTGCGACGTCGATCCCGGTGCCGAGCTTGAACAGCTCGCCCGCCAGATGCGGCCCGGTGCCGTTGCCAGGAGTCGCCATGTTGAGCTGCGCCGGCTTTGCCTTGGCAAGCGCGACCAGCTCACGCACCGACTTGACCGGCAGCGCGGCGTTGACCACCAAGATCAGCGGCAGCGAAGTCACCCAGCTCACGGGCTCGAAATCTTTTTGCGTGTCGTAGGGGAGTTTTTTGACCAGCGCCGGGTTGACGACGTGCGGCGTCGTCACCATGGCGAAGGTGTAGCCGTCGGGCGCCGCTCGCGCCGCCGCCTCCGTGCCGATCACATGGCCGGCGCCGACGCGGTTGTCAACGATCACCGGCTGGCCGAGCGCCGCGGCCAGTCGGTCGCCTATCGCCCGCGCCACCAGATCGGTCGGCCCGCCGGCCGCCGTCGGCACGATGATGCGAATCGGTTTGCCGGGCCAGGCCGGCTGCTGCTGCGCGTGGCCGGGGCCGCAAAGCAGCGCCATCGGCGCCGCCACAAGCCACATCGAGGCGAGCCGCAAGAAGTGCGATATTTGCATGGCGTTCCCGGTAAAAATTTTGCGTCAGGCGCCGACCGGCCGGACGCTGTCGAGCCAGATCTGGTCGATATAGCGCGCCAGCGTGCCTTTGGCGTCGGCGGGCAGGAGGCCGGCCCTGATTTGCGCATCGATCACCTGCTCCAGCCCGGTTTCGGTGATGCGCATGTCGCGGGTCAGCTTTTCCAGCGATGTGAAATAGTCCCAGGCGCGCAGCGTGTACTTCGGCTCAATCTCCATGCCGCGCGCGGCGATTTGCGCCGACGCTTCACGGTTGGCATAAGTCCAGTGCACGCCGCGCAGCAGCGCGCGCAGCGCGGCCGTGGCGACAGCGGGATTCTCGCGGCACCAGTGCTGGTTCGCGTTGACGGTGTTGAACTGCCAGTCGGGCACGTAGTCGCTGATGTCGGCCAGCTTGGTCAGGCCGAGGTCCTCGCCCAGAAAACACCACGGCACCGATTGCAGCCCGGCGTCGAGCGTGCCGGCGACCAGCGCGCGGTGCCGGGCGGGCGCGCCGCCGGTGTCTTCCACCTCGTAGTCGCCAGGGTAGAAAAGATTGTGCTTTTCCGCCAGCACCTGGAAGTGAAAAAAGCTGCCCTCGGTCTTGTTCAAAATGCCGAAGGTGCGGCCGCGCAGGTCTTCGATGGTCTTGATGTCCGGCAGCGCCATCAGCCAGTGGCTGAGCTTGCCGGAATTGCCGGCGATCAGCCGCAGCGGCCCGCCCGCATAGGCGTTTTGCAAAATGCCTTCGGGCGGCGCGATGGCGATGTCGAGCTCACCGCCCAGGAGCGCCTGGTTTTGCACGTCGCTGCCCAGAAAGCTCAGCCTCGCGTCGAGCCCTTCATCCTTGAAAAACCCCTGCTCGATGGCAACCCATACCGGCGTGTAATAAAAGGTCTTTGAAACCAGGCCGAGGTTCAATAAGCGCTGTGCCACGTGGGTGTCTCCAAAAATTTGCTTACGAAATAATGTTCTCGGCCATACCCGCGGCGCGCTGGGCATTTCGCAGGTAATCGCCTTCGACATATTTTTCCGGCGTGGCGTCGGCGGCAATGTGAAAAGCGCCGGTGCGGTCGCGCCGGATCAGCGCCATCGCGGTTTCAATTCCCGCGCGGTTCAGGTGCAGGTCGATCGACACCGCGCCGCCGGTATGGTCGGTCCAGGCGCGATACAAATAGCGGCGCTCCAGCAACATCTGCCGCTCGGCGATATCGACCGACTTTTCACGCTCATCGACCATGAAGCGGGCGCCCTCCAGCGTCGCTTCAAGAAAGCGGCTCAAATCGGCGGCATGTTCCGCGGCCCACGATTTGCGAATGTTGATGCTGGTGAACTGGAATTCCGGAATCCACTGCGACAGCGGCCCGAGGTTGGTCAGCCCGGCGTCCTCGGCCATG
>CAXSGT010000192.1:0-6195 GCA_964236835.1 uncultured Polaromonas sp. | reverse complement strand
CATCCGCTGCACAAGCCGATCGATCCACGCACACCCCGGCTGTTCCAGCTCGCGCAGGAAAACGGCTTGAGCGGCCGCCATGTCGAGTTGATGAAGCTGGTCGCTTCGGCTGCCGAGCGGGCTTTCGATAAACCCGGCCAGTTGCCGGTGAACGCCACCGGCGCCATCGGCGCGCTGTCGTGCGAGCTGGAGATTCCCTGGAAGCTGTGCCGCGGGCTGGCGGTGATAGGCCGCACCATCGGCATCGTCGGCCATCTTGCCGAAGAGCTGCGCAACCCGATCGCGCGCGAAATCTGGGAACGCGCCGAGGAAGAATCCAGCGAACACAATCGCAGCTAGCAGTACATCACCCATGCAAGACCTCGGACTGACCGAAGAGCAGCGCCTGATCAGGGACAACGTGCGCACGCTGGCGCGCGAGCGCTTCGCCCCGGGCGCCGCCGCCGCCGACAAGCAGTACCAACCGCCGCTGGACAACCTCAAGGCGCTGGCCGAACATGGCTACGCCGGCATGTTCATGCCCGCCGAATACGGCGGCTCGGGCCTCGGCGTGCTGGAGAACGTGCTGGTCGTCGAGCAAGTGGCGCGCTACTGCGCCAACACCGCCATTTTGTTTTCCTGCACCGACGGCGCCACGCCGCGCGCGTTACTCGGCATCGGCTCCGAGGAGCACAAGCGCAAATACCTGCCGCGCATCGTCAAAGGCGAACTCCTCACAGCATGGAGCATGTCCGAGGCCAACGCGGGCTCCGACGTCGGCAATGTGCAGACCAAAGCCGTTCGCGACGGCGATGAATTCGTCCTCAACGGCAGCAAGCTGTGGTGTACCGCGGCGCAGGTGTCCGGCCTGTTCCTGGTGCTGGTGCGGCTCGACCCGGCGCCCGGCATGCGCGGCGTCGGAGCCATGCTGCTCGAGCGCGGCACGCCCGGCTTCAGCATCGGCAAGCATCTCGACCTGCTTGGGCTGCGCGGCACCGGCATGGCCGAGCTGGTGTTCGACAACTGCCGCGTTCCGGCCGGCAACCTGTTTTTGCCTGCGGGCCGGATGCGCGACCTGCTGGGCGTGCTCGACGCCGACCGCATCAGCGGCAATCCGCCGATCTGCCTGGGCATCGCGCAGTCGGCTTTCGAGAACATCGTGGCGCATCTGAAAGAACGCCAGCAGTTCGGCAAGCCGCTGGCCGACAACCAGGGCCTGCAGTGGAAGCTGGCCGATATGGCGATCGACATCGAAGCGGCGCGGGCGCTGCTCTACCGCGCGGCGATGCGCGTCGATGCAGGCCAGCCCAGCATTGCCGACACGTCGATCACCAAAGCCTATGTCAACCAGATGGCGGTGCGCGTCACCAACGAGGCGATGCAGCTCGCGGGCGCCTATGGCCTGTCCGAAGAATATCCCTACGAGCGCTATTTCCGCGATGTGCGCGGCATGTCGATCGGCTACGGCACGGTGGAAATCCATCGCTCGTCGATCGCGCGCGAAATCCTGTCCGGCCGCTATTCGGTCTGAGCGAATTTAACTTTAAAACGGAGACAAAACAGATGCCATCGAGAAGCGACCAGATCAGCGCCGGCGACCACCGGCGGTTCAGCGCCTACGTCAGTGTTCCCGACACGCCCAACGGGAATGCCGTCATCGTGCTGCAAGAAATATTTGGCATTACCGCGTTGATCCGCGAGGTCGCCGACCGCTATGCGCGCGAGGGCTACCTGGCGATCGCGCCGGACCTGTACTGGCGGATCGAGCCCGGCGTGTCGCTAAGCCATTCGAAGGAGGACATGCAGCGTGCCTTGGCCATGCTGGCGCAGTTCGATGAACGCCTTGCCATCGACGATATCGGCTGCGCCATCGCCCACGCCAAAGCGCAGCCGGGCATCGAGGGCGGTGGCGTTGCCGTTGTCGGCATGTGCCTGGGCGGCAAGCTCGCCTACTTGGCGGCCGCAAGGCTGCCGGTGGACGCAAGTGTCGCTTTTTACGGCGTCGGCATTGAAAAAAACCTAGACGAAGCCAGCAGGATCAACGCCCCGCTGTTGATGTTTTTCGGCGGCCTGGACCAATACGCGCCGCCGCTGGTGCGCCGGCAGATCGAGGCCGCCACCGCTGGCAATCCAAAGGTGGGCGTGCGTGTCTATGACCACGCCGACCACGGCTTCTACACCCGGGGCGAGCCGGAGGTCATCCGGTCGGCGCATGCCGAGGCCACGTCTTTTTTGCGGGAACATTTGCCTGGGCGCGGAGCGGCGGCATGAGTGTGTCGTTTGAAGACCTTCAGGTGGGCCAGCGCTGGCAGAGCGCCGGCCGCACTCTGACCGACGCCGACCTGACCATCGCTTGCATGACCAGCGGCGACTGGCACCCGATCCATGCCGATGCGGAATTCGCCAAAACGTCGGTGGCGCAGCAGCGAATCTTTCACGGCACTTACGGCCTGCATGTCGCGATGGCCTTGGCCACTGGGTTCCCCGACCTCGGCGGCGATGTCATCGGCGCGCTCGGCTTCAGCGACTGGCGCTTCAAGGCGCCTCTTTTTGTCGGCGACACGGTTCACGTCGAGGTGGAAATTTCATCGACAAGGCTCGCTTCCAGCGCGGGCCGTGGCCTGGTCGAGCGCCGCATTACGTTGAGAAAAAACGACGGCACGGTGGCGCAGGAAGGCGTTGCGCTGTTGATGGCACGCCGTGGGGAGAAAAAACCATGATCCTCGGCGATGTGTTCGAGCGCAATGCACGCTGCTTCGCCAGCCAGCCGGCGCTGCTCTTCGAGGGCCGGACGATCACCCACGGCGAGCTTTTCGCTCGCGTGACGAAGCTCGTCAACGCATTGGCGGCGCTCGGCTGCAAGCGTCAGGACCGGGTCGCGGTGCTGTCGCGCAACTGCCCGCAATACCTTGAGGTGTATGGCGCGGCCGCGCTGGGAGGATTTGTCGGTCTCGGTCTGAACTACCGTCTTGGCGCCGCCGAACAGGCCGCCATCCTGGCCGATGCCGAGCCCGCCGTGTTCATCTTCGAGTCCGAGTATGCCGAGCGCGCGCAAGCGCTGTGCCGCCACCTGCCGCCGGATGTTCATCTCATCTGCTTCGATGGCGCATCTGCGGGCGCGCTGGACTATGAAACGCTGCTCGCCGGCGCTCCTGCGGGCGCCGCCGTGTGTCGCGCCCGCGAGGCCGACACCGTGCTGCTCATCTATACCAGCGGAACGACCGGCATTCCCAAAGGCGTCATGCTGGGCAACGAAGGCCAGCTCGAGCAGGCGCGCGTGCAGGCGCTGTCGCACGCGGCGGTTCAGACCGACCGCATGCTGATCGTCATGCCGTTCTACCATATAGGCGGCCCGACGGAGCTGCTTTCCTACCTGGTGGCGGGCGCGACCGTCGTGCTGTACCGAACTTTCGACGCTCGTGCCATTTTGCAGAGCATCGAGTCGCTGCGCGTGACTTCAGCCCACCTGGCGCCGACCATGATCACGATGCTGCTCGAGGTGCAGGAAAAAACGCCCCGCGACCTGTCTTCGCTGCACACCGTCTGCTATGCGTCGGCGCCGATGTCGGTGGCGTTGTCGCTGCGCGCCCGTTCGGTGTTCGGCCCGATTTTCATGCAGATATACGGCATGACCGAGGCCGGCCTGGGCACGACGCTGCTCAAGCACCAGCACATCCTGCAAGGCACTGAGGCCGAAACAAAACGGCTGGCATCGGCCGGCCAGGCTTATTTGGGAACCGAGTTGAAGATCATCGCCGACGACGGCCGCGAGTGCGTTGCCGGCGAGGTCGGCGAAGTCTGCCTGCGCTCCAAATCGGTAATGCAGGGCTACTGGCGCAAGCTAGACGCGACCGCCGACGCCGTCCGAGACGGTTTTTTGCACACCGGCGACATGGGCTTTCTCGATGACGAAAGCTTCCTTTTTATCGTCGATCGAAAAAAGGACATGATTATCTCGGGCGGCGAAAACATCTACTCGCGCGAGGTCGAAGAAGCGCTGCTGCTGCACCCGGCGGTCGCCGAAGTCGCCGTCATCGGCGCGCCCGATGAAAAATGGGGCGAGTCGGTCGCGGCGGTGGTGGTTTGCAAGGCCGGCGCCAGCGTCACCAAGGAAGCGCTGGTCGAGCACTGCAGGCAGCTTATCGCCAGCTACAAGCGGCCAAAAATTGTGAAATTCGTCGATGAAATGCCGCGCGTTCCCAGCACCAACAAGATTGACAAGCGCGCCTTGCGGGCGCCGTTATGGGCCGGACAGGCGCGGCAGGTTTCTTGAAGCGTCGCGCGTCGGGCGCGTAGCAACACATCTAAATAACGAAGGAGACAACCATGAAACTATCGAAAATATTGACTGCCGGATTTGCGCTCTGCACCGCGTTCGCCATGACGGCCGCATCGGCCCAAGGGTATCCGGCCAAGCCGGTGAAGATCATCGTGCCGTTCACCGCGGGCGGCCTTGCCGACGCGCTGGCGCGCGGCATTGCGCAGGAGCTCGGCCGCGAGTGGCCGCAGCCGGTGATTGTCGAGAACCGGCCCGGCGCCAACACCATCATCGCCGCCGAGGCGACGGCGAAGTCGCCCGCCGACGGCTACACGCTGCTGATGGCGAACGATCCGACGCTGTCGTCGAACCAATACCTTTATTCGCGGCTGCCGTATGACCCGGTCAAGGACTTCACGCCGGTCATCAATGTGGCCGAAACCCAGGAACTGCTTGTCGCCGGGCCGGCTTTCCCCGGCCGCACGCTCGCCGACGTCATCGCCGCGGCGAAGGCCAAACCTGGCGCGATCAGCTACGGCACGTATGGCGCCGGCAGCAAGGCGCATATCGACACGGAAGCTTTTACCCATCAGGCCGACATCAAGCTGCTGCACGTGCCCTACAAGGGCGTCGCCGATGTGGTGCCGGCTCTGCTGGGCAGCCAGATCCAGATCGCCGTCGTTGGCCTGCCGCCGGTGTTGCAGCTGGTGCAAAGCGGGCAGATTCGCGCGCTCGCCCTGGCGGCGCCGAAACGCGCGGCGCTGCTGCCCGACGTTCCGACCTTTACCGAGGCTGGCTTGAGAGACTTTAACGCCAGCGCCTGGTTCGGGCTGGTCGCGCCCGCCGGAACGCCGCGCGCCGTAATCGACAAGATCGCTGGCGATGTCGCGAAAATCATCGTGCGGCCCGAGTTCCAGAAAAAGTACATCTCGGGCGTCGGCCTGGAGCTGCTGAACCAGGGACCGGACCAATTCGCCGCGTTTTTGCAAAAGGACAGGCAAGCCTATGCCGCGCATGTCAAGAACATCAACGTGAAGCTTGACTGATTGCATGACAACAGTCATGCAAGGCATTTTCAGATTGGCGCTGGTGGCTTCGGTTCTCATCGCAGGGGCGGGCGCCGCGTCGGCGCAGCCCGTGGACTGGCCGTCGCGTCCGATCAAGGTCATTGTTCCGTTCGCGCCCGGAGGCACTGTCGATACCGTGTCGAGGTATCTGGCCGAGCGCCTCGGCGCGTCGCTGGGGCAGCCGCTACTGATCGAAAACCGCCCCGGCGCCGGCGGCAACATGGGCACTGAAACCGTTGTTCGCTCGCCCAATGACGGCTATACGCTGCTTATCAGCGGCAGCCCAACGCATGCCGTGAACCCGCATCTGTACAAAAATCTGCCCTACGACCCGATTGCCGACACAACCGCGATCGCGCTGATCGCCACCGCGCCGAATCTGCTGGTCGTCAATCCGGCGCTGCCGGTCAAAAGCGTCGAGGATCTGGTCGCGCTGGCGCGCGGCAAGCCCGGCCAGCTGAGTTTTTCATCGGCGGGCAACGGCACCAGCGGGCACTTGGCGGGCGAGCTGTTTCGCCGCCAGGCGCAGGTCGATATCCAGCATGTGCCGTACAAGGGCCAGGCCGACGCGATCACCGGCGTGATTCGCGGCGACGTGGCGTTCGCCTTCGTCACCGTTGCCGGAACGCTGCAGCAGGTCCAGGCCGGGCGGCTGCGCGCTATCGCGATCACCAGCAAAACCCGAAGCGTGCTGGCGCCCGAGGTGCCGACCGTGACGCAATCGGGCTATGCCGACTTCGAGGTGCTCGCCTGGTACAGCATGCATTCGGCCAAAGGCGTCTCGCCCGATATTGTCGCCCGCCTTACGCGCGAGCTCGACAAGGTCATGAAAGAGCCGGCAACCATCCAGCGGCTGCACACGCTGGGCGCAGAGCCGGCCTTTATGACCGG